>JAEDJL010000002.1 GCA_016296345.1 Bacteroidales bacterium
TAGTGAGCAAAAACCCTTATGTTGTTGCAGCAAGAGTAAACCTTGCTCCAAAAAAACCTTATTTTTGCTCTCAAAACAGGTGAAAATTTTACTCAAAATGTTCGCTTAAAATCCTTGATTTTTATCGTCGAAAAATATAGAAAGAAGTTATTATTTAACTTTCAGACTAAAAGCATACCTTATTACAAATAAAATGCTTGTTGCTCTATTCATTCGTAACTACTATTCTATGACATCAATGTCCTAAATTTTACTTTAATTACTATGAATTATGCCAAACCTCCGCACAATCCGGTACTACATTGCCGAATTTTCAAATTATTGATTACTTTTGCAAGCAGAACGCATCAAATAGTTGTCAAATTCCACAACACACTCGGCAACAAAACCAAAAGTGTTGGAGATTGACAACAACGAATAAGTTAGAAAGAAATGAAGCAAGAAGAAATAAAGCGTCTGTTTCAACAATTTGAACAAGCAGCCTGCATTGCCGACGAGGTAGAATGTTGGAGCGCAAGAGAACTTTGTCAGTTGATGGGCTATACACAATGGCGTAACTTTTTGAACGTCATCGACAAAGCAAAAGAAGCCTGTAAAAATGCAGGACAGAGTTTGACCGACCATTTTGCTGACGTCAGCAAAATGGTCGAAATAGGCTCAGGTGCTGAACGTCAAATGGATGACATTATGCTCACACGTTATGCCTGCTATCTTGTAGCACAAAATGGAGACCCGAGAAAGCCGCAGATAGCTTTCGCACAAACCTATTTTGCAGTACAAACACGTCGTGCCGAATTGGTCGAGCAACGTTTGTCAGAATTGGAACGCGTCAAAGCTCGTACCAAGTTGCAAGAAACAGAACGCATACTCTCGGGAGTGCTTTACGAACGAGGTATCAATGACAAGAGTTTTGCCATTATACGCTCAAAAGGAGACCAAGCCTTGTTCCGCTTGAAAACTGCCGACTTGAAACACAGAATGGGAATACCCGAGAAGCGACCTTTGGCAGACTTCCTGCCCACAATCAGCATTAAAGCAAAAGACTTTGCAGCCGAAATGACGAGCGTGAACGTGCAAAACAAAGACCTCAGAGGCGAAGGCAGCATAACCCGAGAACATATAGACAACAATGCAGCCGTTCGCAAAATGCTGATAGAACGAGGTATTATCCCCGAAAATCTCCCTGCTGCCGAAGATGTTAAGAAAGTGGAACGCAGGTTGGCAAGTGAACAAAAGAAAGCCTTGAAAGAAAAGCAGGACAAGAAGAAATAAAGCGAGTAGAGGTTCTGTATATTCGATAGTTTTACGCTTTTGCCCCTGCAGGGCAAAACTTCTGTCTGTCTGATTACCCTACGCGTTGCTTTGCTTGTGCAGGCTGCCCCTTCAGGGCGTTTTTGCAATAGGAGCTTATAGGCTTCCTGTGAGATACTATGTTGGTTCGGTAGAAATAGAATGACAAAGGGCTTTGGTATCGCTCTACGTTTTCGGGCTGAAAGTCCGAAAAGCACATAGCTCGGGGCAGAGCGAAAGCGTCGCCCCGAGAGAATGACCTTACAACTGTCGCCCTGCAGGGGCAAAAGCGTTAGTTTGTTGTTTGTAAATACGGAGACGATTTTGTGTGAATTATCGAACAATTTGCACAATTAAAGCGAAATTTTATATCTTTGCAAGTTGAAAACCAACAAAAAGAAAGGAGACAAAGAAACAGAAAGAGGAAAAATCAGAATTAACACATTTTATTAGACATATAAAAGCGTTTTTGCTTATACTTGATAATCTGAAATCTGGAAAATTTCATTAACAAAATCAAGCAGTATTAAGTAATGACGCTCGCGATTCTTATCGTGGGCTTTACTTATTTGCTTGATTAGGTATTCCAGAACCTCAGATTTCAGTAAGAATTAAGTCCCACGACTTTTTTTATGTCCGTACATCAAGAAAAAATCAAAAAAATACAATCGCCTTGGGGACTTGGGCGGAGATAAAAAAAGAACAACTTCTGAAAACCAAAAACTTCGGCAAGCCACTGAGCCGATTGATAACAATGGTGGCAATATGTATGCTCTCGCTTAATGCAATGGCATACGATTTTTCCTACACTCATCAAGGAAAAACACTTTATTACAACATTACATCAAGCAATACTGTCGCGGTAACTCGTTATTCTTCTGGTAATAACAATTATGTGAGTGGTGATGTTGTCATTCCAAGTTCTGTTACTAACAACGGCACAACTTATAGCGTTACTTCGATTGGTGATTGCGCGTTTGTTTATTGCAGCAGCTTGACATCTGTTACTATCCCTAATAGCGTTACTTCCATTGGTAATGAAGCGTTTGTTTATTGCAGCAGCTTGACATCTGTTACTATCCCCAATAGCGTTACTTCGATTAGTAGAGGTACGTTTGGATATTGCAGCAGCTTGACTTCGGTTACTATCCCTAATAGCGTTACTTCCATTGGTGAATATGCGTTTAGTTTTTGCAGCAGCTTGACTTCGGTTACTATCCCTAATAGCGTTACTTCCATTGGTAATAGTGCGTTTGGATATTGCAGTGGCTTGACTTCTGTTACTATCCCTGATAGCGTTACTTCCATTGGTACTAATGCGTTTCGTAGTTGCAGCAGCTTGACTTCTGTTACTATCGGCAATAGTGTTACTGCGATTGGTAATTATGCGTTTGCTGATTGCAGCAGCTTGACTACGCTAAACTTCAATGCCGAAAATTGCAGTGATTTTACCAATAATGCATATCACCCATTCTATTCGTGTCCTATTACTAATATCAACATTGGTAAAAGCGTACAGCGAATACCTGCATACTTTGCATACAATAAAAATAGCTTGACTTCAATCGTTTCTAATGCTGTCATTCCTCCTGCGATTGATAACACTGAAACTTTCCCTTATCCCAATTTTTGCATTGTAACAATACCTTGCGGTAGTTTGGGGGCTTATACTGCTCCGACTTGTTATTGGAATATATTCTTCCCTAATCGTATCATAGAGGGATTGTCTTTCGATTTGTCCGTTGCTGCAAACGATGATAGTTTTGGCAGCGTAAGCGTAGAGACGCAGTCTTGCAACGTCAAAACTCTCACTGCAACGCCAAGTATTTGTTACCGTTTTGCCTCTTGGAACGACGGCAATACTGATAATCCTCGTACGGTAACTCTGACAAGCGATACTTCTTTTACCGCCATATTTGAAAACGTTGAGCTCTCAAGCAACATCACCGCTGCAATCTGTGAGGGCAGCACCTATGCAGAGAACGGCTTTAACGTGAGCCAAGCCGGAGTTTACACTCAATACTTCCAAACTGCAAACGGATGCGACAGCACGGTAACTCTTACCTTGACAGTAAACCCTACTTATAGTCTTACTATTGATGCTACAATCAATCAAGGAGAGACTTACCAAGGATTAGGATTTGACGTGAGCGAGGCAGGTACTTATACTCAGAACTTGCAAAGCGTAAATGGTTGCGACAGTGTGATAGTGTTGAACTTGACCGTGAACTCATCGCTTGGCGATGTGGTTGCAAACACGATTGAGATTGCATTGTATCCTAACCCTGCAGGGGACTATACCATTTTGAAAGTGCAAGGCTTGAAGGAGCAAACCAAAGTAGCTTTGTTTGACGTAAGAGGTCGCAAACTAAGAGAATTTGAACTTTCGGCAGGTACGGAAACCCTAAGGCTTGACCTTAGAGACCTGCCAAGCGGAGTTTATACTCTTATGATTGGAAACACAACCAAGAAACTCATTGTCGAATAACTACTGATTGAACATTGTTTGAACAAGAGAGCTGCCTGACAAGCTTAGGCAGTCTCTTTTTTATTCACTCCGGACATACTTTTTGAAACAATATCTTGCATGATGTGGGTTAATCATTTGGAGAGTGAGATAAGTAACTTTGTATCAGGTATTTTGCAATTATTTTGGTGAATGTTTTGCAACTTTTCGCCATGGTTTTGGGTGCAAAATTACAACTTTTCGCCAAATTGCCAAATATGCCTGCCTATTTCTTGCTACATCTACAAAATCTGCGTCATTACTTTTGGCTATTTTGCATACAAATCGATAGTATTTCGCTTAAAATCCTTGATTTGTATCTCCGAAAAAATAAGGAATGAAGTCTTTAATGTGTCAAAATCAATACTTGCTTTGGTTTTTGTCAGATATATAGCCTTTTTCGGGCAGAATGACCGAGAAAACAGAGAACTTGTCTTGCTCAATATGGCATAGAGTGGTTCAAAGCCTTTAATGCAGACTGCAAATGCAATAAAATACGCCTTTTTTGTGTTTATAACTTGCCGCAGGTTGCGGTGTTGAACTATTTATTGCAAGAAAGAGAAATATGACTAAGCGAATAATTTGTCTGATAGTTTGTTTTGTGAGTGTTTTTTGCCTTAAAGCCCAAGTGGTCAGCCGTCCCGATAGCTCGGTTTTGGCTCATGGGAATTGGTATTCAATAACTATTCCCTCGACAGGCTTATATAAGCTTACCTATTCCGATTTTGTTGCTTTGGGAGTTGATGAGAGCGAAATAAACCTTGACAACCTTTCCATATTTGGCAGAGGAGGAGGGGCAATATCGGACGTCAATGCAGAATATGAGTACTCCGATATTAGGGAAAACGCAATTTATGTCAATAATCAGGGCGGAGGCTATGCACTTTTCTTTGCCGAGGGAACGCTTTGCAAGACTTTTGATAAGCAAAGCCAAAAGTACAGCTTCAAGATGCACCCCTATTCGGACGTTTCGACCTATTTCATCACTTTCGATGCCTCGATAGGAGAGAAAAAACGCATCTCTGAAAGAGAAGCAGTCGTTGCACAAGCTGCCGAGAGCCTTTCGTCGGTCAGAGAGGTCTTTCTGCACAAACGAGAGCTTGTCAATTTCCTTTCAAGCGGCAGAAACTGGGCAGGGGAGGCAATGAGCGTAATGTCAAACGAATTGTCCATTCCCATAGTACTTCAAAATCTGAAACCAAACACCGAAGTCGATTTTGAGATAGGAGTGTTCAACCAAAGCGAGACAGCTTCCAATTTTGAGTACAGGCTCAATAATTCTCTTCTCGGCAGTGCCACGCTTGCCAAAACTCCGACCGATTATGCCGCATCTCACTCTGTGAACAATTTTTCTTTCATTCCCAATAGCGAAAGCCTTACACTGAAAATCACCTTCAACGCCCAAGGCACTGCAAGGGGACGTTTGGACTATGTGAAAGCCGATTATGAGAAAAATTTGAGATACAACAACTCCCTTTTGATGTTTACTCCGACGGCAAACCAAGACACCTCGGTTTATGTCGAATATTTGATAAGCAATGTAAAGGCTTCGGAAGTAAGGGTATGGGAAATAACACCTTCGGGAGCAAGAAAGATAGAAGACTATTCAAGAGAGGGCGAACAGATAAGCCTCAAAGTCGTTTCCAATCCCTTGCACACAATCCTCATATCTTCGGGAACTAACTTTCCAACGCCCGGTCTTATTGGCAGGGTGGCAAATCAAAATCTGCACGCATGGGAAGCTGCCGAATTTGTTATCGTTACAGCACCCGAATTTCTCACTCAGGCAGAAGAGCTTGCCGAACTGCACCGACAGTATGACAACATCAGCGTCCAAGTTGCCACCACAACACAGGTATATAACGAGTTCTCTTCGGGAACTAAGGACATTTTGGCAATAAGAGAGCTTATGCGAATGCTTTACGACAAATACTCTGAACAAAATCAAGCACCAAAGAATTTACTTTTGTTCGGAGACGGCACATTCGACAACAAAAATATCTTAAAGTACAACAACAACTTTGTTCCTACCTATCAAGCCGAAAATTCTTTGATAAACGCAGGCTCGTCTTTCGTAACCGACGATGTTTTGGCTTACCTTTCGCCATACGCAACGGGCAACATAAGAGACACAATGCTCATAGGAGTGGGCAGATTTACCGTAAACACAGCTTCGGAAGCTCAAAACATGGTCGATAAATGCCGTCGATACATCACAAAAGAAGACCTCAGACAAGGGCAATGGGGCGATTGGAGAAATATGGTAACACTTACTGCCGACGATGCAGACACATGGGGCGAGCGTTACTTTATCGAGAACGCCGAAAACATATACTACGAAATCAAAGAGACCAATCCCACTCTCAATGTGGAGAAAATCTATTCCGATGCCTACAAGCAGTACTCCTCTTCTTCGGGTGCAACATATCCGGACGCTTCCAAGGCAATCAATCAGAGAATGAAAAAGGGCTGCTTGCTCTTTAACTACGTCGGACACGGCTCAGACGACCACCTTTCGAGCGAAAGACTGATAACAATTACCGACATAACGAGCTGGAACAACAAGAATGCTCTTCCGATAGTCATTACCTCGACTTGTGAGTTCACACGATTTGACCAGGCTGACAAACAATCGGCAGGAGAGTTTGTGCTTTCGAGCGAAAACGGAGGAGGAATAGCCCTCATTTCGGCTTCGAGAAAGATACCTTCAAGAAACGAGATAAACCGCAACCTGCATCGCTATGCCGTAATCAGAGAAAACGGCAGGGGATTGACCTTTGGCGAAATCTTTATGAGAGCCAAGAATGCAACAAATATGGTTGTGGAAGAGAGAAGTTTCGGTTTGTTTGGCGACCCTGCACTGAGGATTGACTTGCCGCAAATGAACGTAATCACAACCAAGCTGAACGACAAACCAATCTCCGACACAGACATTGCAGACACCGTTTCGGCACTTTCGAGCGTAAGTTTGGAAGGAGCAATCACCAACCAAAACGGCGAAGTTGTCGAAAACTTCAACGGAAAGGTGCAAATAACCCTTTTGGACAAAGCAACAAACTACCGAACTCTCGACAACGAAGGCTTGAATACCAGCATAGAGTTTGAACAACAAAAGAACGTTCTTCACAAAGGAGTAACCACAGTGGAAAACGGTCGCTTTGTCTATTCTTTTACCATGCCCAAGGATATTGCTTACAACTATGGCAAAGGCAAAATCAGCTATTATGCACAGTCGGACAGCACAGATGCGGCAGGAAATTTCACTTCATTCATCGTAGGAGGCATAGACACCACTGTCGAAATAGTGGAAACACGTCCCGAAGTGAGATTATACATGAACGACACCAACTTCCGAAGCGGAGGAATGACAGATGAAAACCCCACACTCCTTGCCTTTGTGTCGGACAACATCGCAATAAACACCGTAGGCACAGGTTTGGGACACGATATTATGGCAAGGCTCGATAATGCAGCCAACACATTTGTGTTGAACGACTATTTCGAGACTGATTACGAAAATCCGGGAAAGGGAGTTATCCGTTTTCCGTTCTCAAACTTGGACGAAGGAGAACATACTCTCACTCTGAAAGTATGGAATATCTTTAACTTCTCCTCAGATGCAGAGATAAAGTTTGAGGTTTGCTCCTCAAAACGCGGAGAAGAGTTTGTGTTGAAAAATTATCCCAACCCGTTCAGTCAATCGACCAACATAGTTTTGGAACACAACCAATCGGGAGCAATAAATCAGGCAACTCTGCAAATATTCAACCAAAACGGAAAATTGGTCTTGGAAAGAGACGCAACACCTTTGATAAATTCTTACACCGTAGGACCGATTGAGTGGAATCCGTCGGCAGACAGTGGCGAAAACTTGGGAGCAGGGATTTATTTTGCAAGAATGTTGCTCACTACATCGTCCGATGAGATTGCGACAAAGACAATTAAAATGGTGGTTTTCTCAAACACCAAATAATAAAATCAAAAAACACAGCGTTTAGTTAAGCGTAAAAACAGAAAAATCAATGAAAAAAGCACTTTTCTTACTATTATTGACAAGTATTTCAATGTTCGGATTTGCTCAGTTGAACAATCCAAATGCCGATGTAGATTGGTTGAGCGGCAAGGTGGAGAACGGCAATCGTATAATCTCGACAGGCGTTCCTCTTTTGCTGATTGCCCCCGATTCGAGAGCAGGAGCAATGGGCGATTTGGGTGCGGCAAGCAAACCCGATGCCAACTCAATACATTGGAATGCAGCAAAGCTCTCCTTTACCGAGAAAAAAGCAGGGTTGTCTTTTTCTTATACACCATGGTTGAGGCAGATTGTTTCCGACATTCAGCTGATGTATTTGAGCGGATACTACAAAATTGACGACAGAAGCACCATAGGCGGTTCGCTCACTTACTTTTCTTTGGGCAGCATAGACTTTTTCAGCGAGGAAGGTATATCTACGGGAACGTACAAGCCCAATGAGTTCGCCTTTGACCTCGCTTATTCGATGAAACTCTCGAATAACTTCTCCCTCTCCCTCACAGGAAGATATATTCGTTCCGATTTAACTCAGGGACAGAACGTCGGCACAACTCAAACCCATGCAGCCAATGCAGCGGCAGCCGATGTGGGATTGTACTATCAAAACAAGCTGAACATAGACCTGCCTTCCGAATATGCTCTCGGTCTTCAAATCTCAAATCTTGGTACAAAGATTTCTTATTCTGACAATATGGAGAGTTCTTTCTTGCCTGCAAATTTGCGATTGGGCGGAAGATATACCATGGACTTCGACCAGTTTAACAATTTGAGCCTGATGGTCGATTTGAATAAGCTCTTAGTTCCGACACCTCCTGTATATAATGAAGACGGAAGCATATATGCAGGAATGGACCCTAATGTGGGCATATTGCAAGGGGCAATACAATCGTTCTATGACGCACCCAACGGATTGAAAGAAGAAATACAGGAGATAACTCTTTCGGTCGGAGCAGAGTATTGGTACAACAAAGTGTTGGCACTGCGTGCAGGCTACTTCTATGAGGCAAAGAACAAAGGAGCAAGGCAATATCTGACAGTCGGAGCAGGATTGCGTTACAACGTAATGGGCATAGACTTCTGTTATTTGATTTCTACTTCGTCTCTTAGCAACAATCCTTTGAAGAACACCATGAGAATAGCATTGACCTTTGACCTTTAACAAAGCTATTTATTGATACTAAGTTTTAGAAAACGCCGTTTTGACAAACTAAAGCGGCGTTTCATTTGAACAAAACGGCGGTTTATTTCACCAACTCTTTGTTTTTATTTTAAGGAGTTGTCCTTTGCTTTAATTCGGGTTGTGCTTTGTCGAAAATTGTTGCGATTATCTTGAAATTTATTACCTTTGCAATCGTTGAATTGTCCTCCATAAGCAGAGATAAATGATAAAGACAGCTCAAAAAAATCCATATCTGTGTTCTCCAATGAACTATATTGGTGGCAAATATAAGTTGTTGCCTCAAATCATGCCTCTTTTCCCCGAGAATATCAGAGTGTTTGTCGATTTGTTTTGCGGAGGTGCAAACGTGGGAATAAATGTCAAATCGGAAAAAGTCGTTTTTAATGATAATTTATCGTATCTCATTGATTTGTATAGGGCTTTTCAAATGCTCCCCAAGTCAGAAATTCTTTTGCATATCGAGAAACGTATTGAAGATTTGGCACTCTCAATGACCAATGAACAAGGTTATCTGACTTTGAGGAACATTTACAACAGCGAACGCAACCCTTTGGATTTGTTTGTGCTTACTGCATATTCGTTCAATCACCAAATTAGATTTAACAATTCTCATTTGTTCAACAACCCTTTCGGAAGAGACAGAAGCTCTTTCAATAGCAGAATGAAGAACAACTTGATTGCTTTCTTGGACAGACTGAACTCCGAGAATGTTTACTTTTCTTGCAAAAACTTTGAGAGCTTTGATTTGTCGGACTTTTCAACTGAGGATTTTATTTATTGCGATCCGCCGTATCTGATTACGACAGGGACATACAATGACGGAAAAAGAGGCTTTGAGGGTTGGAATAAATCTGAGGAAATCAAACTTCTCGACTTGTTGAACACGATTGACAAAAAGGGATTGAGATTTGCTCTCTCCAATGTGCTTGTTCACAAAGGCAAAACAAATGAAATACTCATCGAATGGATACAACAGCACAACTATAACGTCTTTCATTTGAATAAAAACTATTCTAACTCCAACTATCACACACTTGACAGAGATAAAAACTCATCTGACGAAGTCTTGATAACCAATTACAAACCACAGACCAACCAACTGACTTTGGATTTATGCGATATATAGGCAACAAAGAGAATATTGTTCAGAGAATATATGAGATACTTGACACAAAAGGCATAAAAGGAGAGTCTTTTTTTGATTTTTGTTCGGGAACAGCAAGTGTGGCAAAGTTTTTCAAGCAAAAGGATTACAGAGTTGTTTCGTCTGATTTGATGTATATGTCTTATTGCTTGCAAAAGGCGTACATTGAAAACAACACCACACCCGAATTTCAATCTTTGTTGCCGCTTATTGCAGATAAATCACCAATTAAATCGTTGTTTTCCACACCTTTGGAAATTGTTTTGAGCTACCTTGATACTCTTTTGCCTATTGAAGGATTTATTTTTTCCAACTATTCGCCCGAAGGGACGCAACAACTCGAAATTCCGAGAAAATATTTCACAGGAAAGAACGCAGGGAAAATAGATGCAATAAGAGAGGAAATTGAAAAGTGGAAAAATAATTGCTTGATTACCGAGAGTGAATATTTTATCTTGCTTTCCTGCTTGCTTGAAACGGTTTCCTTTTATTCAAATGTGGCAGGTGTGTATTCGGCTTTTCATAAAAAATGGGACCCGAGGGCAATAAAAACACTGGAATTAAGACCGATAAAGATAATATCAAACAATCAACAGAACAAATCTTTCAATTCTGACAGCATGAAGCTGCTTGAGGAGATTGAAGTTGATATATTGTATTTGGATCCTCCCTACAACGAAAGACAATATCCCCCTAACTATCACATTTTGGAGACAATAGCAAGAGCAGACAGTCCGACAATACACGGAATTTCGGGAATGAGGGACTACAAGGACGAAAAATCGAGATTTTGTAATCCTGTTACTGCATTGGAAGACTTGAAACAAATTGCACGGAAGGCAAAGTGCAAATATATTGTTTTGAGTTACAATTCCGAAGGAATAATGAAGCAAAACGAAATTGTCGAAACATTGTCCCAATATGGCGATGTGGAGTTTGAAGAATTTGAATACCAAAGATTTAAGAGTAATAATAACGGGTTGAGCAGAACAAAGAAAAGCGTTTTTGAACAAGTCTATATTTTGAAGAAAAGTTTATGAACAGCGTAGAGAAGAGAAGCAAAAATCTTTGGATATTAACCGAAGAGCGTCCGAAGAAAAAGGTTTTGGAATACATATTGGGCTATTTTGCAAAGGACAATGGATTTGGCTTTTTAGGAGGAGAGTTGAAGATATTGCCAATTTTGAATGAGGATAATTGTTTTGATTTTACCTACAAGCTGACAGGATTTGAGTGTTCCAAGGTTAGTTGTGTGTATATCAAGACTATTTCGGGAAATTCGAGCTTTGTGGATTATCTTATCTACTATCAAGACGAGCAGCCTCAGCCTTGTGATATTCCTTTGTATGCTATTGAAGAGACAAAAACAGACGACAGCGAAAGCAGAAACACAGGCGTGTTTCAGAGATGTAGTAAATTTGTATTTCTTCGCCATTACTATCCTTCAACAAAAGCAATCATGCTCTATTCTTTGCAAATAGAGCAGAAAGAACGACCAACACAGACTTACATTTTCGGAACAAGATTGCTGCTTACCTTGGGTGTGGAAATTCTTGGCAAGAAGTTGGATAACAATATCTTCAAACCATTTTCCTCGGTTGAAGAAATAGTCTCTTTCAAACAGGGAATGAAAAATCCTCCCAAAGGAAATGTTGCTATTTCTATTACAAAGACAGAACGAGAAGTAAGTATTTCGGGAAGATTGTGCAAAAACAATTCGATAGGACATGACCCCAATATCGGAGCATTAAGTCTTATTTCCGCAACAATCAGAAAACTTGGTTGGAAAGGAAGAGTAATTATAACAAATCATGGTTTGCAACAATCAAATATCAAGAAAGGAAACAAGTTTCTTTACTTGGCAGAAGCTCTGAACTTAGATTTGGAAAATCTTAGTCTGCCAAGAGTGAATTTTCCTGCCGATTATTGGCACTATGATATGAAAAGCGAAAAGTTGGCAACCATATTCTTGCATGTAATTGTCGAAAACTTTACCGAAAGTTACTCTATATTTGACAATCATGCAGGTTGCGAAAAAAGTTACTTCCAAACATCAGACGGAAAGCGTATCCCTTTGAAAAAATATAGTAACAGAGATGCCTACAAAGCCGGAGATAAAAGTCAGATTGTTTCGATACCCGATTTGGTTCTTGTTGATATAAACACAAAACAAACAATTCTGACAGAGGGAAAGAAATATCAAAATCTCAAAAAAGGAATAAAAGAACTCGAAAACTATGATAGTTTCATCGAAAGCTATCTTCTTGAATATTATCCCGACTTTGAAGTTGTGAAAACGCTTGCTCTCTTTGGAGGAAAGGAGGAAAAAGTAATAGAAGTCGAAGTCGGATTTTTGCTTAATGAGAAAGGAAAGTTAGTTTTGGGTATTTATGCTCCGCAATTATTCAGAAGGGCAGTACAAAATGTGATAGATTTTTGGTCATAGTTGATTTGAAATAAAAGCCTCTTAGTTCTGTTTTAATGAATTTGGAAGTTGTTTTGATAAGTATAGATATTGTGTTTACAGATGAAGTATAAAGTTGGAATAGGTTATGATGTTCATCGCCTTGGTGAGGGTGATGGTTTGGTTTTGGGCGGTATTGTTGTGCCGTCTTGTCTTTGCAGTGTGGGGCATTCTGATGCTGATTGTCTCATTCATGCGATTATTGATGCTATGTTGGGGGCTGCAAATCTCAGAGACATCGGTTTTCAATATCCTGACAGTAATCCCGATTACAAGGGTATCGACTCGAAACGTCTTCTTGCTGATGCTTTCAAAAAAATCACCGACAAGGGTTACAAAATCGAGAACATAGATTCGACAATCTGCCTCCAAACGCCAAAAGTCAGCAAATACATCGGGCAGATGCAACAGTGCTTGGCAGAAATTCTCAATCTCGATACGGAAGACCTGACTATAAAAGCCACAACAACCGAAAAACTTGGATTTGTCGGCAACAGCAGCGGCATTGCTGCCTATGCTGTGTGCTTGTTGTCAAGGGACTGAAAGGTGTTTTTGCTCTCTTGTTATTGGGGATCGACGTCTGTGATTATCCTCATTTGCTTACCTGCGGGCGAAGCGAGCATTTCCTCGTTCAGACGCATGATTGCTTGTTTTGCCTTGGCGTAAGAGATTGTTCTTTCGAGTTTTAAGATTATTGTTTTGATGAAAAGGTTTCGGATTTTGCTTACCGCAGGGAACTCGGGTCCCAAAATCCTGCCGCCGAATATGCCCCTTATTTTCATGGCGTATGTATCTGCAAATTCGTTTAGAAGATTGATGTCTTTCGATTGCAGGTTTATCTTCACCAAGTGGTAGAACGGTGGATAGCGAAAGAGCTTTCGTTCTACAATTTGGCTGTTGTACATATTTCTATAGTTGTGATTTGCAACTTCTTGGAAGATTTGGTGCAAGGGGTTGTAGGTTTGAATGATTACTTTGCCGACTTTGTCGCCTCTTCCCGAGCGTCCTGCAACCTGAGTGAGCATATCAAAACATCTTTCGTAAGCTCTGAAATCGGGATAGAACAACATACTGTCCGCATCGACCACTCCGACCAAACCAACCTTGTCAAAATCCAAGCCTTTGCTCACAAGCTGAGTTCCACACAGTATATTGGTCTTGCCTTTGGCAAAGTCGTCAATGATTTTTGAGTAAGCGTCTTTCTGTCTTGTGGTATCGAGGTCCAATCTTGCCACTCTTGCATCGGGAAAGTACTTTTGGGCTTCGGCTTCAATCTTTTCGCTTCCGCTTCCTGTCATTCTGAGCGAGTGGCTGTGGCATTCGGGACACTCGTTTACTATCGGAGAGGTATAACCGCAGTAATGGCAGTTGAGAACTCCCGTATGCTTATGCACTGTCAGCGTTACGTCGCAGTTGGGACAACGTGCAACCCAAGTGCAAACATCACAGCGGAGATTGGAAGCAAAGCCTCTCAAATTTTTGAAGAGGATTACCTGCCGTTTTTCGGCAAGTGTGCGATTTATTTCCTCAAACAAGGGCTCTGAAAAGACAGAATACATCAAGCCTTGCTGCACATACTCTTTCAAATTTACAATCTGCACTTGCGGAAGGGGGCTTTGAGTGTATCGAGTGTGCAATTCAAATCGGTTGAAACGACCTGTTTCGGTATTGAAATAAGTCTCTATTGACGGGGTTGCCGAACCCAAGACGACTTTTGTGCCTTTGGTGTGAGCAAGATAGAGTGCTGCATCTTTGGCATTGTATCTTGGCGTAGGCTCTGTTTGTTTGAAGCCAGCATCATGCTCTTCATCGACAATCACCAAGCCCAAATCGGTAAAGGGGAGGAAGATTGCAGAGCGTGAACCGATGATTATGCGATAGCTTTTGTCTTTTTCGGGATTTTTTACCTTGCTCCATATCTCTGCTCTCTCGTCTTTGGAAAACCGACTGTGATAAATGCCTATTTTTTCGCCAAAGTATGTCTCCAAACGACCGAGAAGCTGTGCCGACAAGGCAATTTCGGGAAGCAGAAACAAGACTTGCTTTCCTTGTTTGACGATGTGGTCAATCAATTTGATGTAAACCTCGGTTTTTCCGCTGCCTGTAACTCCGAAAAGCAGGCTTATGGGCTTGTCGTCCCACCGGCTTATTATTCCTTCAAAGGCTTTCTGTTGTTCAAAGTTGAGAGTTATGTCTTCGACTCTTCGTCTGCTCTCTTTGGCTTGCAGTCTGCTGAAAGCCAAAGTTTCAATTTTCAGAATGCCTTTGCGTATCAGTGTGTCGATGCTGCTTTGTGATACCTTGTTTTGCAGGTCTGCTTTTTTGACAAAGCCTTCGGAGTTTTTTTGAGCCACAAAACTCATGAGTGCTTCGAGCTGCAAGGCAGACGTTTTCTTGCTTTCAAGCTCTTTTATCCACAATTTCAGTTGCTCTTTTGAAGAACAATTCTCGCCAAAGGTCAGATAGTCTTCCAATTTTGGCGAATATCGGTCGTAGAGTTGCTCATCGCAGGCAAGGATTTGACGCTTTATCAAACTCTCGACAACAGGCAGTATTCTGACATTTCGCATTGCTGTCGCAATAGAGCTTATGTCGGTATTTTTTTTCTTCTCTACATACTTCAAAATCTTGATTTCATCTTCCGACAAGCCGTCTGCCTCTCCCGAAAAGTCGGGAGAAACAAGTATCTTGGTCTCGCTTTTCAACCGAAAGGCACTTGGCAGAGCTGCCACCAACACATCGCCAATGTAACAGGCGTAATAGTCTGCAATCCACTGCCAAAAGTCAAGGTTATCCTTTGAAACAATCGGTTCAAAGTCCAAAAGCTCCAAAATATACTTGACAACCATCACCCGAGGCACTCTGTTGTGCAACTCTGTTACTATTCCGCTGTACAATCTCTTCTTTCCAAACTGCACAGCCACCCTGCAACCGACACGGATTTGCGACTTCAAATCCTCAGGTACTCTGTAAGTGTAGCTTTGTGGCAGATGCAGAGGCAGAATGACCTCACAAAACAAATCGTTGCCGTCTGTCATCGGAGTGAAACTTCGTTTTTCAATCACAGACCGAACACCAACAAGATTTTGTCATCATGTTTGAGGTACAATTTTCCCTCTTCGTCTATGGTATAAGCATTGACTTTTTCGAGTGCTTGGAAGTATTTGTGTTCCAAATCCATCGTTTGCTGCGGACACATCATCTGTGTGGAAGCCAACTGCTTGAAACTAATTTTGTCTTTCTTTACCGAAACCTTGCCAAAGTAGCGATTGCAAGCCGAAGAGCCGCTTACGTTTTGCGGTTCGTCCGTTATCACCAAAGTAATTCGCTCGTTCTCGTCAGCATATTTTACTTTTGTCGAACCGACAAGCTCCAATCTCCATTCGTTATAAAACAATGTATTTTCCAAAAGCTTAGTCTCTGTATTGTGGTTAAACATTGAGCAACTCGAAAGAGCAAACACAGAGGCAAACAGCAACAATAAATTTCCAAACTTGTGTTTCATCGTATCAAAATCACTTTGTTAAGTTGTCAAAATAGCCTTCAATCAACCTTTGAGCGGCGATATATGCCGAAATTTTGTCGTCCAACACATCTTGTTTGAGCTGTTCCAAACGGCTTTCGACAAATTCGCTGTTGTAAAACCGCTCTGTGAGAGTGGAATTGATGCTTTCGGACAAAATTCTGAGGTTTTGTTCGTTACGCTTCTTGTAGAAGTGTCCGTTAGCTTTGGTTTGAGCAACGTATTCCATGATTGTGTCCCACATTTTGTCTATTCCGCTGCCGGTATAAGCCGAAGAGGTGAACACAACAGGCTTCCAACCATTCTCGTTTTGAGGGAAGAGCGACAATGCACTGCGATATTGAGTTGCCGCAAGCTCGGCTCGGTTCGGGTCAAGCTCGGCTTTGTTGATTGATATGGCATCTGCCATTTCCATTATGCCACGTTTGATGCCTTGGAGTTCGTCTCCTGCATTTGCAAGCTGCAAAAGCAAAAAGAAATCGACCATCGAGTGTGCCACAACTTCGCTCTGACCAACTCCCACGGTCTCCACAAATACCGTATCGAAGCCTGCCGCCTCGCAAAGTATGATTATCTCCCTTGTTTTGCGGGCAACGCCTCCCAAACTGCCTGCCGAAGGCGAAGGACGTATGAAAGCGTTGGGGTCGGTTGCCAATTCCTCCATTCGGGTCTTGTCTCCGAGTATGCTTCCCTTGGTTTTTTCGCTCGTAGGGTCAATAGCCAATACGGCAAGTTTGTGTCCGCTCCGAGTAAGTTTTACTCCCAAAGCCTCGATTGTTGTACTCTTTCCGACGCCCGGCACTCCTGTTATGCCGACACGAATACTTTTGCCTGCATAAGGAAGACATCTCTCTATTATCTGCTGGGCTTTTTGTTGGTGAGCGGCAAGAGAACTCTCCACAAGGGTGATTGCCTGTGAGAGCATCACCCTGTCGGAGTTCAAAATGCCGTTTACATATTCATCTACACTTATTTCCCTGCGTTTTTTCAGCTTTGCAACATATTGAGTGTTTATATCGGAAGGCTTTTTGCCTATTGCCTCCTGCACACTCAAAGCACTGTCGGGATTATTCTTGTCTATGATTTTGTCGTACATCGTTTTTTATTGTTTGAAAAAGTGTCCCGAGTCTGCCTGAGCCGTAGGCATTATCGTCAAATCGTTTATGCAAACATGAGGAGGAAGAGACACACAATAATATATTGTATCTGCTATGTCGTTTGCAGTAAGTGGTGTGAAGCCTTGGTAAGTTGCTGCCGCTTTTTTCTCATCTCCGTGAAATCTTACGATTGAAAATTCGGTCTCTACCGCACCCGGGCAGATGTTAGTTACCTTTATGCCGTAAGGGAGTGCGTCAATCCTGATTCCTTTGCTGATTGCATTGACAGCGTGCTTCGAGGCACAATAGACGTTGCCCTCTCCATACACTTGCTTGCCTGCAATAGAACACAAATTGACCACATGACCTTTGTGGTTTTGGCACATCTTTGGAAGCAAAACCTTGGTTACATACAACAATCCTTTGACATTGGTATCTATCATGGTGTCCCAATCTTCTATCGAGCCGTCTTGGATTGGTTCTTTGCCCAAAGCTCCGCCTGCATTATTGACCAAAACGTCTATATCGCTCCATTTTCCGCTCAAATTGCCTATATTGCTTTTCACCTGTTCAAAAGAGCGTACGTCAAAGCACAAAGACAATACGTCTGCACCGATTTTTCTCAATTTTTCTTCGAGTTCCGATAGTCTTTCGGCTCTTCTGCCTGTGATTACAAGGTCATAGCCGTTTTCGGCAAGCTTTATTGCCGTTGCCTGTCCTATTCCTGAGGTTGCACCTGTTACAACTGCTGTTTTTCTCATTGCTTTTGCGTCAATTTATCAGTCCAAAATTGCTTTAATTCCCGGTAGTGTTTTCCCTTCCAAGTATTCCAACATGGCTCCTCCGCCTGTCGAGATGTAAGAAATCTTGTCTGCAAATCCCGATTTCTTGATTGCCGAAACGCTGTCGCCGCCTCCTACTGCTGCAAAAGCACCTTGGTCGGTTGCTTGTGCGATATATTTGGCAATGCTGTTCGTTCCGCCTGCAAAGTTTTCAAACTCGAACACTCCCACAGGTCCGTTCCACAAGATTGTCTTTGATTTCAAAATCACTTCTCCGAACATTTGTCTTGTCTTTTCGCCTGCGTCCATTCCTTCCCACTCGTTTGGTATGTCTATTTCGGGGAAGTACTTTATGTTGCAGTCGTTTGAAAAACCATCTCCTGCCAAAATATCCACAGGAAGGTAGAGATTGACATTCTCTTTCTTCGCCTCTTCCTGCAAATCTAAGGCAACCTGCAATTTGTCGTCCTCACAAATTGAACGGCCTATTCGTTTTCCGTTTGCCTTTGCAAAAGTGTAGCTCATGCCTCCGCCAATGATGAGATTATCTACCAAAGGAAGAAGATTTTTAATCACGTCTATTTTTGACGAAATTTTGCTTCCGCCTATGATTGCGGTGAACGGCTTTTCGGGAGCGGTCATCAGTTTTTTCAAATTGACGATTTCGTGTTCCATAAGCAAGCCGAAGTATTTGTTGTTTGGGAAAAACTGTGCTATTGTGGCGGTTGAGGAGTGTTCTCTGTGAGCTGCTCCGAACGCATCGTTTACATAGCAATCGCCAAGGGCTGCCAATTTTTTTGCAAGTTCGATATCGCCCTTTGTTTCTTCGGGATAGAAGCGTATGTTCTCAAGCATCATAACCTGACCGCCCTGCAACTTGTCTGCAAGAGCCTGTATGTCTGCAAAATCTATGCTTTGAGTAAACACTACTTCTTTTTTCAAAACTCCGGACAAGTATTCTGCCACGGGTTTCAAACTCAGCTCGGGTTCAAAGCCGCCTTTTTTAGGACGACCGAAGTGTGCCATGAGTATAACGGCAGCTCCGTCTTTCAAAAGCTTGTTTATTGTCGGCAAAGCCTCCATTATTCTCGTGTCGTCCGTGATTTTCTTGTTCTCGTCCACAGGGACGTTGAAATCAACTCTCACAAGAACCTTCTTTCCTGCGAAGTTTACATCGTTTATTCCTTTCATGTCAGTTGCGTTTTTTGAATTATTCAACAAAAGTAACACATATTTTCGACATAGAGTTCGCTTTGAGAGAAAATATCTTCGATTGCGAAAAATGAAACGGCGTTTCACGAAAATAAAACGGCGTTTTGTCCGAGCGAAACGCCGTTTTATTCTGCCAAAATGGCGTTTTATTTTGGCAAGATGAAGAGTTATGATTTTTAAATAGTTACAAAACCAAAATGAATGCTCTTTTGAAACATTTGCAACGCAGGGTGTTTATCATCAAAACAGCCGTTTGAAACACTCGGAGGACAATTATGAAAAGCCGATTTGGTCAAAAACAAATAAATTTGTAGCTTTGCAAACGATTATGGGCAGTAGCGAAATGTCGAAAACAAAACGGATTTTACTCAAAAGCACAAAGGCTTTGCTATATGTGCTTTGCGGTGTGCTGTTGTTTGTTTATATGCTTGTGGCAGTGCTTAATACCACCTTGTTTCAGTCATTTTTGGCTGCTGTTGCTTCCGATTATTTTTCCAAAGAGTGGAAAACAAAGGTCTCAATCGGTGCTTTGGAAATACGACCTTGGATAACAGTCTCTCTGAAAGACGTTTACCTTGAAGACCCTGAGGGAAATCTGATTGCAGATGCCGATTACATAAGTGCAACTCTCGCCTCTTTGGAACTGCCAAGCCGGGTTGTTGTGTCAAGTGTTCACTTGAAAGACGTCAAATATGTTTTTGCCCAACAGAATGGCAAAATCAACCTTGCTTTTATCATCGATTATTTTAAGAGCGACAAGCCCAAAGAACCTAAAAAGGACAAAAAGCCCTTTGAATTGGCGGTCGATAAGGTCAAATTGGAGAACATAGATTTTTCTTTGGACTTAAACGACAATCCTGCTCCCGTTCCGGAGTTCGGAGTTGCGGTCAATCACATGAATTTCAGCCATATCGATGCTTTGATACGAGATGTTAAGGTAATATCTGACAGCATCATGGCAAATTTTGTTCGTTTTTCGACCATAGAACGCTCGGGGCAGAGGATAAAAGACCTTGGCGGCAAATTTACAGTAAGTTCCAAGGGCATCTTCTGCCGAGACATGAGGCTGAAAACAGACAATTCCGACCTCAAACTTCATGCCGGCATACGCACAAGCGGTTGGCAGACCTATTCTCACTTTATCGATTCGGCATATTACAATCTCTATATCTCGGAAGGCAGCCTTGTGTCGGTTAAAGACGCAACCTATTGGGCGCCAATGCTCAAAGGTTTTGACCAGACGTTTTCTCTTTCTGCCCACATCTATGGAACTGTTGCCGATGCCAAGTGTGAGTATCTTTCTTTGGCTGCAAACGACACCAAAGTGTCGCTTTCGGGCAGCGTTTCGGGACTTCCCGACATCGACAACACTGTTTTTGACATAGCACTCCAAGACTTGCAGACAACAGCACAAGGATTTAACGCTCTGCAATTTGGAGAAATGCTTTCGAGTGTTCGTCTTCCCGAAATGCTTTACTCTTTGGGAACGATAGATATGCAGGCAGACTTTGTGGGATTGATAAACGATTTTTATGCAAAGGGAGATATTACAACCGAAATAGGAAGTCTCGCTTTGGAAGCTGCTTCCGACAAAGCCGAAAACGGAAAGACAAGCTACCAATGCAGGGTAGAGAGCAAATCTTTCAACCTCGGAAAACTGCTCAAAGAGCCTATGCTCGGCACAACAAGCATAGACCTTGAAGCAAAAGCCGTACCCGCAGGACTGAATGAGCTGTTTGCAGACGTGCAAGCCCGATTGGACAATCTCAACTTCAACGGAAACAGCTACAATTCGGTATTTTTGGACGCTCAAATGGACAAAGGTGAGATTGATGCCCAATGCGACATACTTGACGATGCCCTTGTGCTTAACTTAAAGTGCAAAGGAGAGGTCTCAGACAACCAATGGGCAAGAGTAAGAGCCGAAATAACAGACGCAAACCTCAAAAAGATTAACTTCTTCTCGCTTTCTGACACCACGGCACTGCTTTCCACAAGCCTTTTTGCAAGAGTGGAAAACTTCGACCTTCAAAACATGAAAGCCTTTGTTGATTTGCAATCTACCCAAATCAAAACTCAGAGTGAGAATTTCGAGTTTGAATACCTCAATGTGAACTTAAAAAACGACAGTGCGGCAAATTCCCTTGTGCTTATGTCCGATTTTGCAGACGTATTGGTCAAAGGAAAATATGACATCGGGGTTTTGGCACAAGAGATTGGTGCGATAGTTAATCGATATAAGCCTGATTTGGAACTCTTGTCGGCTTCGGGTGGAGCAAAAACAAGAAATGACACAATCAATCGAAATCTCGAAATAACCTCTGAGGCAGATTTCTCGCTGAAAGTCAAAGATATTTCCAAGATATGCCGTCTGTTGGAAATGGATATGGGTTTGAGCGGAGGCTTGGGGCTTAGGGGCAAAATAAATCCGCAAGACATATTCTCCTCCGAGCTTTTTGCCGGCACATTCAGCCTTGGCGAAATGATATTTGACAGCATTTCGGCTTCTGCAAGCACAACTCCAGAAGGCTTTACGCTCTTTGCAGGTCTCAAAAGCATGAAGCTGACCGACAGTCTGACGATTTACAATCCCAAAGTGAACATAGACCTTGACGGAAACGACCTGAGGTTGCTCTCAACTTTCGGAAACCAAACACAAAACTCGATAGGAGGACGCCTTGACGTGCATTCATACTTCACAAACACAGGTCTGCAAGTCTCTTTTGACGATTCCTATCTCCTTTTGGCAGAAAACAAGATAAAATTCAACGACAACCATTTGATAAATTACCGAAGCGATGGTTTGAGTTTCATGAATTTTGCAATCGTAAAGGGCAATGAAAGCATTGTAATCAACGGTGATGTGTCCGATAAGGCGGAAGACAAACTCACAATAGCCTTTCACGATATTGATATATCGGATTTTAATCCCATACTCTCAAATTTCGGTCTTGATATGCACGGTCGGATTAACGACAAGGTGGTTCTTCGGAGCGTATTGAAAGATTTGACGCTCACTTCCAACCTTTCGATTGACGATTTGGTGATTAACGATGTCAGATTGGGAAAAGCCAAAATCGGATTGAGCAATATGCTTGCCAAAGACGAGTTTTCTGCCGACATAAAGATGAGTTACACCGACAGCAAGAACAAACAAATCGTCCCTTTGTCGATTAGGGGCAGAGTAAAGCCGTATGACAAAGAAGAAAACTTGGATTTGATTGTCAGTATGCAGGATTTCGATTTGAAACTCGCCCAAAGCTATCTCTCTTCGCTCTCTTCATACATAGGAGGCAGGCTTTCGACAGACCGACTTGCCATAAAGGGCAAGTTCTCTCAGCCTCACATCAAGGGCAATTTGAAGTTTCAAGACGCCGCAATCAAGATTGATATGCTCAATACCACATACAGCTTTGACGATGTGGTGTATATGGACGACAATGTCTTCTCTCTGAAAAATTTTGTGCTGCAAGACGCACAGAAAAACAAGATTACAATCGACGGAACGGTATCTCACGACAACTTTTCTTCTTTTGATTTGAATTTGAAGGCAAAAGCAGACAAATTAAAGATGCTTGACACCGAAGAAAGCGTCGATGCAATGTACTATGGCACTGTTTACGCCTCGGCAGACGTCAATCTGTATGGCAATTTGGACTTTTTGAACATAGAAGTTGCCGCAAAAACCGAAAAAGGAACGTCTCTCACCGTTCCGCTTTCAAGTAAGATGTCGGCAAATGAAAATTCCTACATTCAGTTTGCAACAAACACTCTCGGCAAAGAGCTTGTCCAAAAAGCAGCAGAGCCTTTGCAGCAGAGTTCGATGGGATTTAATATCATTGTAGAGCTGAATGTAAATCCCAATGCACAGTTTTATATCCCCATGGACTTCAATCAGCTCAAAGGAGAGCTGTCCGCAGCAGGAAATGGCGACCTTAAAATTGAGGTGGGAAGCGAAAAGGATTTGTCAATGCTTGGAACGGTCAATATAGATAACGGATTTTTCAAAATGTCTGTGCTTGACATGATAACAAAAGCCTTTGAGATTGAAAAAGGAGGCACCCTCTCTTGGTCGGGAGCTCCTGCCGACGGAATGATTGACCTTCAAGCTGTCTATAAAACCAAGGCTTCTCTTGCTCCCATACTCGGTCAGGAATATTCAAAGGCGGTTGATGTGCATTCTGTGATAAAATTGAGTGGCAATATGACCAATCCTCAACCTAAGTTCGACATTCGTCTTCCCAATACGGACGCTAACACTGTCGAACGCTTGTTTATGAACATTGACCGCAACGATGAGCGTGCCATGTTGGAGCAAACGGCTTCTTTGTTGTTCGTTCACCAGTTCTATTCGTCGGAAGGAAGTGCCGAAACTTCGGTTTTGGAGTCGGGATTGTCCTCTGCGTTTGAGGCAGCCTTTGGTCAGATAAGCGGAATGCTGACCGACTTGATTAAAGTGGTCGATGTGGACATGAACTATTCGAGAGGATTTGACGGAAGCTCCGACAGGGTCGATTTGAACCTCTCAAAAGATTACGGAAGGGTGGTTGTGAATGCCAATGCCGGCTTTTCGGGAAGGAGCGACGTCAATTCCGAACAGGCAGACGCCATAATAGGAGACGCATACGTCGAATACAAGATGACAGAGAACTTTCGCATGAGGGTGTTTAACCGTTCAAATGCCAACGACTTCACCAAATACAACATTGCACCCTACACTCAGGGTGTGGGTTTGTTCTATCATCGTCAGTATGACAAGTTTAAGGATATTTTTGTAAGGACAAAGAAAGATAAAAAGGAGAATTAACAATGAAAGAATACACAATCGCACTTGTGGCACACGATAACTGCAAAAACGATCTTGCAGAATGGGTTGCGTTCAACCGTTTGAAATTGGCAAATCACCGTTTGATTTGTACGGGAACAACAGGCAAAATGGTCGAAAAGGCAATCAACAAAGGGATTGACGAAACCGACAGCAGCTATGTGAGAGTCAAGAGACTGAAATCCGGACCTCTCGGAGGAGACCAGCAACTCGGAGCAATGATTAGCGAAGGTAAGATAGATTATCTCTTCTTTTTCTGGGACCCAATGGGACAACAGCCTCACGATGTGGACGTCAAGGCTCTTCTTCGCATATCTGTGATGTACAACATACCGACAGCCTCAAACAGAGCGACCGCAGACTTTCTCATCTCTTCGCCTCTGTTTTCCAATTCTAACTATAAACCAAAGGTTTACGACTTCTCAACCTACATAAATCGCAAATTGTAAACCCCAATAAAAGAAAGGCTGAAATAAAACGGCGTTTTGTTCGGATAAAACGGCGTTTTGGCAAAATAAATCGCCGTTTTATTTTAGCAAAACGCCGTATTGAAAAAGCAGAAATTACTAATCAAAAAAAATACAACAGCAAATGAAAAAAGTAACATTATTATTCATCGCAGCGATGTTTGCATTCTCACCATTGTTGAGGGCAGACGAAGGAATGTGGCTGCTTATGTACATCGACAAGCAGACATATAAAGACATGAAAGCAAAAGGCTTGAAGTTGACTTCAAAACAAATTTACGACATTAACCATTCGAGCTTGAAAGATGCAATAATCCAGTTCGGCAGAGGTTGCACCGGAGAAATTGTTTCCGACCAAGGATTGATTTTAACCAACCATCATTGTGGTTATCCGCAAATTCAGCAACACTCTACCGTAGAACACGACTACCTTACCAATGGTTTTTGGGCTTATTCCAAAGAAGAGGAGTTGCCAAATCCGGGTTTGACAGCCAAGTTCTTTGTAAGAATGGACGATGTTACCGAGCAGGTGTTGCAGGGCGTTACTTCATCAATGAGCGAAGACGAAAGACTTGAAGTAGTTCGCAAAAACTCAAAAAAGATCAAGGAGAACGCCGAAAAAGGAACAACATACACTGCCGAGGTTTCAACAATGTTTAACGGCAATCAGTACTTCCTATTTATATATGAGGTATATGAGGACGTAAGACTTGTTGGCGCTCCTCCTTCATCAATAGGCAAATTTGGTTCTGACACAGACAACTGGATGTGGCCTCGTCATACGGGCGACTTTTCAATGTTCAGAGTGTATGCAGACCGAAACGGCAAGCCTGCAAAGTACTCTAAGGACAACGTTCCTTTGAAACCAAAACACTCTTTGCCAATTTCTTTGAAGGGAGTGAAGAATAACGACTTTGTAATGGTGATGGGCTTTCCGGGAACGACCGACAGATTTCTCACATCTTACGGAGTGGAGCAGGCAATCGACATCTATAACCCTTCTGTTGTAACAGCCCGTACTGCACTTCGCGATGTCATGATGGCAGATATGCAACAAGAACCACGTGTAAGGATACAATATGCAGCCAAATTTGCAAGTCTTTCAAACTATTGGAAGTTCTATCAAGGACAAACAAAATGTTTGAGAAACCTTGACGTCAAAGGCTCGAAGAAGTCTTTGGAAGATCGTTTTGAAAAGTGGCTTAATGAAAGCCCTGCAAGGCAAAGCGAATATGGAAACGTGATTTCAGATTTGGCAGAGTGCTATGCAGCAACAAGCGAGTACGATTACTTGCGAGTTTACACCAATGAGGCAATTTTGAGAGGTGCTGCAGTGTTTTCAATCGCACGTCAGATGAAGCCATTCGAAGATGAATTGCTCAAAAACGGCAAAAGCGAGAAAGCAAGACAAATTGCGGCAAAGCTAAAAGACATTTTTGCCGAAACATTCAAAGATTACAACATCATAACCGAAGAGAAGTTGTTCGCAGCCGGCTTGGACGTATATTTTCGTAACGTTCCGATATTGCATCAGGACGCAGATTTTCTCTCAAATGCCTTTCGCAACGGCTACAACTTCAAACAAATTGCCGAAGATATGTATAAAACTTCCCAACTCGTAACCTTGGAGGGAGTAAACAAGATTTTGGACAACTTGGATGTAACACTTATTTCAAACGACCCTGCATACATACTTACAAATCAGTTTATCAACAACTTGAACTCAAAAATGGCATCTGTACGTCAGTACAGAGACAGACTTAATCGTGCAAATCGTTTGTTTGTAAAGGGAGTTATGGAAATGGACAGCAAGAAGCATTTTGCTCCAAATGCCAATCTGACAATCAGATACACCTACGGACAAGTCAAAGACTACAAACCGATGGACGGAGTTACCTACAATTATTACACAACTCTCGACGGAGTGATGGCAAAAGAAGACAACTCATCTTGGGAGTTCACTGTACCTTCAAAATTGAGGCTCTTGTATGAAACAAAGGACTATGGACAATACGCAGAGAACGGAACAGTTCCGGTAGCCTTCATTTCAAACCTCGATATTACAGGAGGTAATTCCGGCTCTCCAACAATCAATGCCAAGGGAGAGCTTGTCGGCATTGCATTTGACGGTAACTGGGAAGCAATGAGCGGAAACATAGCGTTCAATCCCGATTTGCAAAGATGTATATCGGTAGATATTCGCTACGTTCTTTTCATCATCGACAAGTATGCAGGAGCCACAAACCTTATAAAGGAAATGAAAATCGTAAAGTAAAGATTTGATTTTCAGTAGCTTCATTTAGCAAAAATAAAACGCCGTTTTGGTAAAATGAAACGGCGTTTTGTTCTGCTGAAACGCCGTTTCATTTTACCAAAACGCCGAAAGAGAAAAGCACAATGCCAAACCAAATAAGGGCAGGAGCGGTTCTGACTTATCTGACGCTGTTTCTCAACAGTGTCATCGGCTTGATTTATACCCCTTTCCTCACTCGAATGCTCGGACAGGGCGAATATGGATTGTATTCCCTTGTTGCATCGGTTGTGGGCAGCCTTACAATTTTGGATTTCGGCTTCGGAAACGCTCTTATTCGCTATACGGCACGTTTGAGAGCCGAAAGAGCAGAGCAGAAGCTCAAACAAATGTACGGAATGTTCTTTGTGATATTCTGCGGCATAGCTTTGCTTTCGCTGATTGTGGGTTTGATACTCTATTTCAACATCGACACACTCTTTTCTCGCAACATGAACGCCGAAGAACTCTCAAAAGTGAGAGTGATGTTCCTTTTGCTCATCTTCAATCTTGCGTTTACCTTTATCATGAGCGTATATCGCTCAATCATAGTAGCATACGAGAGATTTGTTTTCCAAAAAGTCATCAACTTGATAAGGATAATACTCAATCCTCTTGTCATGGTGGTATTGCTTTTGTTCGGTTACAAAGCCGTAAGCATGGTTGTGGTGCAGACAATCTTCAATGTGCTGACCCTTTGTGCCGACTACTATTATTGCAAGCGTAAATTGAATGTGAGTTTTGTCTTCGGCAAGTTCGATTTCGCCTTTTTGAAAGAAGTATGTCTCTATTCGTTCTGGATATTCCTCAATGCAATAATGGATAAGGTCTATTGGAGTATGGGACAGGGCGTTTTGGGAGTATATTGCGGTGCAAAAATTGTTGCAGTCTATGGAATAGCGATACAACTTCAACAAATGTATATGTCTTTCTCGACCGCAATTTCGGGAGTGTTACTTCCAAAAATCACATCCATGGTTACAATCAAAGGAAACGAAAAAGCGGTGAGCGATTTGTTCATTCGCACAGGCAGATTGCAGTTCATAATCATGAGTTTTGTCGTTTGCGGGTTTGCACTCTTCGGAAAACAATTCATTTTGCTCTGGGTGGGAGAGGAATATCTGCAAGCCTACACAATATGTCTTCTTTTCTTTTTCCCCTTGCTTGTACCCCTTATTCAGAACGTGGGAATTACCATACTGCAAGCTCGCAACATGATGCGTTTTCGTTCTGTGAGTTATGTGATTATAGCATTGCTTGCTTTCGTTGCCTCACTTCCGCTTTCAAAACACTACGGAGCTTTGGGTTGTGCGGCATCTACCTGCGGTGCTTTGGTCTTGGGACAAATCATAACCATGAATGTCTATTACCAAAGACGGGTAGGCTTGGACATTGCAGCCTTTTGGAAAGAGATTTTCAAAATGAGCCTTGCACCACTTGCCGTTACAATACTATCATACTTTGTAATCAGACAATTAACCCTTAATTCCTACACATCTCTCTTTGTCGCGATAACAGCCTTTTCGCTTGTCTATCTTTCCATATTTTGGTTTGTGAGCATGAATCGGTATGAGAGAGATTTGCTTGGAGGAATGATTACAAAAATACTTAAAACCAAACGCAAATGTCGGTCATAAACAAAGTGTCGGAAGCCTCTTGCTGTGGTTGCGGAGCTTGTGTTGTCGTCTGCCAAAGGCATTGTTTGCAGATGAAACAAGATAATAATGGTTGGTTTAGACCATTGCTTTCTTTGAGAGCTTGCAACGAATGCGGATTGTGCGAAAGCGTCTGCCCCGTTCTTGCACCCAAAACATTACGAGAGCAATCCGAAAACGTCTTTGCAGCAAAAGCCAAAAGCAAATCAATTCGCATCAAATCATCTTCGGGAGGAGTGTTTGCCACACTTGCCAACCATATAATAGAACAGCAAGGCGTTGTTTGTGCAGCCCGATTTGCTTCGCCGACAAAGCTCATTCACGACTTTTGTTCAAAAAAAGAAGACCTGCCGGGCTATATGGGTTCAAAATATCTTCAATCAGATATGTCGGACTGCTATTTGAAGACAAAAAACTACCTCCTGCAAGGCGTGAAAGTACTCTTTGTGGGAACACCCTGCCAAGTCATGGCACTCAAACTCTACCTCAAAAAAACATATCCCGAACTTATCACAATGGAAATAGTTTGCCACGGAGTGCCTTCTCAAAAGGCTTGGCAAAACTACCTTGAAGCAATATGCAGACGCACAAAGACCAAACCGGAAAGCATAACCGGCATAGAATTTCGCAACAAAGACCGTTCATGGAGCGAATATAGCATGAAAATCTCAACTCCCGAAGGCACAATACACC
The DNA here is from genome assembly GCA_016296345.1 of Bacteroidales bacterium. Lineage (GTDB taxonomy): Bacteria > Bacteroidota > Bacteroidia > Bacteroidales > P3 > Onthomorpha. The sequence goes on from JAEDJL010000002.1 coordinate 29,162, forward strand.
GAAAGACAAGACGCAACGACTTCTTCCTCAAAGCCTTTCAGTCAAACCTTTTGCAGAGAGACTGTTGCTTTTCATGCCCTGCAAAATCTGTCGATACAAAAAGCGACATTGTTGCAGGCGATTATTGGGGTGTTGATAATTTTCACCGAGACATTGCCGACGATAGGGGCGTGAGTTGTCTGATTGTAATAAACAAATCATTGTTGCCGCTGATAAAGAGCCTGCCATTGGAACTCACTGCCACAAAATATGAATACATTGCAGCATCAAACCCTGCCGTCGAACGCTCTGCAAGACCAAATCCCAAAAGAGAGCAATATCTTCAAAGCCTTTTGTCCAAAGACTTTATCCAAGCGACCAAACCACTTGTGAGAACGCCCCTTTCGCAAAAAACAAGACTTGCGATTAACAGTTTTAAGCACCGCTTGCTCAATGCGTTGCGAAGAATAAAGCAAAGCAGATAAGACTTTTCTCAAATAAATCACTATCTTTGCAGGACGTTTTCAAAAATATATTCAAGTCAGATGAGCAAAACAAAATCGCAATGTTTGCTTCTTGTGCTTGCAGCGGTGATGCTTGCAAGCTCTTGCGGCAAGAAGCAGGAGCAAAACAAAAAAGACAGCAGATTAACCACCAAACAGGTACAACTTAACGAAGACAAACCGCTGTATCTGCCCGAAGGCTTCTCGGTAAGCGGTCTTAAAGTGAACGATACTGTCAATAATATAAAGGTAGATTTGCTTTGGCCCTTGTCGAAGGACAAAAACAACAAAATATCTCCCAAACCAATTCAGGCTTTTGCCAATGTGAGATTTAAGGCTTTTGTTTCCGAAGCAAAGGAAGCAGGAAAGATTTCGGGCAAGTTTCATACTCTGAAAATAAGACCTGTTTTTGCCAACGTAACTCACAATATGATGAGTTGCCTTTTGGAAGAAAAATCACGTTTGGCAGAAGGCAATCAGACAAAACTCGACTTTGGTGTTACATATCGAATAAGTGATAACAAGGTTCTTTCATTCTGTGAAGTCTTTGCCTTTGAGGATAAGGATTTTGCAACAGTGCGTCAAGCCTTTGGAGAAGATGCGAAGAGCTTTTCAAGAGAAGATTTCTGTAAGGCAGGTTTTGCAATAGGCACTGACTCTGTTTTTGTGTTCATTGACCAAGACAAAGGTCGGCAAACCCGTCTTGCAGCAGCAGTTTCGCTTCTTGAGACATTTATGACAAATGGCACTAAGTAAAAAACAAAAGAAGAAACGCAGACGCATCATAATACTGTCCGCAGTCGGCGTGGTGGTGCTTGCATTGGGGTATTTGCTATACTCTTACGGCATCGACTACTATCGAAAGTACTATGCGTGCGGAGGAGTTGAGATAGACTACTATCGCTTTCCCGTTACAGGCATAGATGTCGCCTCCCACCAAGGCAAAATCGACTGGAAAGAGGTTTATGATTCAAAGGTCTATTTTGCTTTTATCAAGGCTACCGAGGGCGAAAACTTTGTTGATAAACGCTTCAAGGAGAATTGGAAAGAGGCAAAGCAGAATAATATCATTGTAGGGGCGTATCACTTCTTTCGATTCAACAAAGACGGCAAAGAACAGGCATACAACTTTATCAACAATGTGTCTCTGTCTGCCGATGACCTGCCTCCGGTGTTGGATGTGGAGCTTTATGGCGGCAACAAGTACACTCAGGAAACCAAAAACAAGGTAATAAGCGAAATATTCAACTGTTTGAGAACATTGGAACGCCACTACGAACGACGTCCGATAGTCTATACGAATATCGAAACCTACCAAAACTTCATCAAAGGCAACTTTGATGACTATGACCTTTGGATTTGCAAGCTGTGCAGCGAACCCAAGAGTTTGGATTGGACGTTTTGGCAATACAATCACTCGGGAGACGTTCCCGGAATACGCTCCGAAGTGGATTTGAACATCTTTAACGGAAATTATTCCGACTTTATCAACTATCTTTACGACAATAAAAATGAAGAAACAGAAGATATTGATTCTTGACAAGGCGGACAAGGTTCTGCCCGATATGCTTTCACAAGCAGGATTTGAGCCTTGCATTCACACAGATTACGTAAGGGAAGATGTTTTGCAACATATAGACCAATATGAGGGCGTTGTAATCCGCAGCAAGTTGGTTTTTGACAAACAAATCATCGACAAGGCAACAAACTTACGCTTTATTGCCCGATTGGGAGCAGGCATGGACGCAATAGATGTTGATTATGCTCAAAGTAAAGGCATAGTCTGCATCAATTCTCCCGAAGGTAATCGTACCGCAGTGGGAGAACATACCGTTGGATTGCTGCTCTGTTTGTTTGACAAGATTGTTCGAGCTGACAAACAGGTAAGACAAGGCTTGTGGCTCAGGGAAGACAACCGCGGATTGGAGATTGAGGGCAAGACAATCGGCATCATAGGATACGGAAACATGGGAAGGAGCTTTGCCAAATGCCTCAGTGGCTTTGACTGTAAGGTGTTGGCATACGACAAATACAAGAAAGACTATTCTGATTGTTATGCAAAACAAGCCTCAATGGAAGAATTGTTTGAATTGTGCGATGTTATTTCGTTCCATGTCCCCCTTACCGAAGAGACAAAGTACATGGCAGACGAGGCATTCTTCAATCGGTTTGCAAAACCTCTCTATCTGCTCAACACTTCTCGAGGAAAGGTTGTGCAATTGAAAGATTTGCTTTCGGCAATCAGGCAGGGCAGAGTTCTCGGAGCAGGATTGGACGTATTGGAAGTAGAAGCCTTTTCAAACGAACTTGACTTGAAGCAACTGCCCCGCGAATTGCAAGAACTCTTTCTTTTGGACAATGTGGTCTTTTCGCCCCATGTTGCAGGCTGGACAAAGGAAAGCTATCACAAGTTGGCATATTATCTTGCCAAAAAGATAATCGAACTATTTGAATAGACGATTGTTGATATTGTATCTTAATAACAAATATATAAGTTGTATGAATAATTTTGAATTTCGCAATCCCACACGATTGGTATTTGGAAAGGGACAGATAGCAAGGCTGTCCGATTTGGTAGGACAAGACAAGAAAGTACTCTTAACCTATGGTGGAGGCTCGATAAAGCGAAACGGAGTGTACGAACAGGTAATCGCTGCACTCAAAGGCAGAGAGATAACAGAGTTTGGCGGAATTGAGGCAAATCCTGACTATGACACTTTGATTAAAGCGGTCGAAATATGCAAGCAAAAGAAGATTGACTTCATTCTTGCGGTCGGTGGAGGCTCTATTATCGACGGAACAAAGTTCATAGCAGCCGCTGCAAAGTGCGATTGTGAAGATACATGGAAGCTGATTACTGACAAAAGTTTCAAGATGCCTGTTCCGATAGACTTCGGAGCTGTTTTGACCCTTCCTGCAACAGCTTCCGAGATGAACAACGGAGCAGTTATTTCGCGAAGAGCAACAAAGGAGAAATTCGCTTTTCACAATCCTGACGGCTTTCCTTGTTTCTCCATTCTCGACCCGACAGTTGTGCTATCTCTTCCAAAGAAGCAAATATCCAACGGCATAGTTGATATTTATGCACACACCTTGGAGCAATACCTTACGACCTGTCTTGATACCAAAGTGATGGATTATTGGGCTGAAGGCTTGCTTAAAACTCTCATAGAGGAAGCTCCGAACCTTATGAGCGACAATCCGTCGTACGACAGCTGTGCAAACTTCATGCTTACTGCCACAATGGGACTAAATGGTTTCATTTCAATGGGAGTAGATGAAGATTGGGCAACACACATGATAGGACATGAATTGACAGCTCTTTGTGGCTTGGATCACGGAGAAACACTTGCGATAGTGCATCCGGGAGTTATGGCGGTGATGCGTCAAGAAAAGCACGGAAAACTTCTTCAATATGCACGCAGAGTGTGGAATATAACCGAGAGCGACCAAGAAAAAGCAATCGATATGGCGATAGAGAAAACCGAAAACTTCTTCCGCTCTATTGGAAAGAAGACCCGACTTGGCGAATATGGCATAGGAAACGACATTATCGACACCATAGTAGAGCGATTTGAGCAAAGAGGCTGGGCTGTGGGCGAACACGGCATAGTAACTCCCGAAAAGACCCGACAAATTCTCGAAAGAGTAAAATAAAGTCATCAATATAGTTTGACAAACGCACACTTTACAGGAAGGAAGTCTCGTGCTTTCTTCCTGTTTTTGCCAAAACAAGGCGTATTTCTTTTGAAGCAAAGAAATAATTTAGTAATTTTGCCGCCGCAAAAACGTATAGTAAACAATGAAAGTCTTCAAAATCAACTTAGGTTCTGACAATCCGTCGCCTCTTAGCGGCAGATTTTGGACAAAAGCACTCGTTGTGGCGTTGGCAATCTTCATTTGCTCGCTTCTTTTCAAGTTCGCAGACGTTTCTTCTCCCTTGGCAGCGGTGGTAGCCGCCCTTGTGATAAGTCTGTTGAACGCTTTCCTCAAACCACTTCTCACATTGATTTCCGCACCTTTGATATTGATGAGCTTCGGCTTGTTTCAGTTGGTGATAAATGCCATAATAGTCCTTTTGACTTCCTATTTGGTGAAAGGATTTCATGTCGGAGGACTTTTAGATGCGGTTTTGTTCAGCATAGTTGTAACTTTAATCAGCTTTTTGTTGGATTTGCCGATAAAAATCAAGCGAATGAAAGACGCCCTTTTCCCCGACAGAGACAATGAAAAGGAAGAAGAGGAGGAGTTTACCCCTTACGAAGAAATGGACTCCGACTTCAACGACGAAGATAAGGAAGAAAAACAATAGTAAAACGATATTATCATGCAGGTTTGTCGCAAAATTGACGAATTACTCTCTTGTGTGGAGCAATTCAAACAGCAAAACAAAACAATAGGTCTGCTTCCCACAATGGGAGCTTTGCACGAGGGACATTTGAGCCTTGCAAAGCGTGCAAAAAAAGAAAATGACGTTTTGATATGCAGCGTGTTTGTCAATCCGATTCAGTTCAACAACAAAGAAGACCTTGAAAAGTATCCGAGAGATCTTGACTCTGACATAAAGATGCTTGAAGAGATTGACTGCGATGTGGTCTTTGCTCCTTCGGCAGAGGAAGTCTATGCAGAAGAACCCACAGAGACTTATTCTTTCGGAGCATTGGAACAAGTTTTGGAGGGACCTCAGAGACCCGGACACTTCAACGGAGTGGCTACAATAGTACATCGCTTGTTCAAGTGGTCAAAAGCCGACCGTGCATACTTCGGAGAAAAAGACTATCAGCAGATTGCAATCGTCAAAGACTTAGTTCGCCAATATCAAATCCCGATTGAGATTGTGGAATGTCCTATTTTCAGAGACCCCGACGGTCTTGCTACCAGCTCGAGAAACCGAAGACTTTCGCCTGAAGCAAGAAAGATTGCTCCCAAAATCCACGAAATTTTGACCAAATCGGCAGAACTGAGCCACAATATGTCCTATTCTCAAATCAAAAGCTATGTAGAGTGCGAGTTTAAGATGAGAAAGGCATTCGATTTGGAGTATTTCGAGATTGTAGATGCCAAGACACTCCAACCAATTCGCCGTCCGAGCGAAAACGGAGCGGTAGGTTGCGTTGCCGTATGGCTTGACGGAGTGAGATTGATAGACATTCAAAAATATTAAAGTCATGAAAAAGTTACTGCTTTGTTTGGTTGCGATGTTGTTTTGCAGCCTTTGTGTTGCACAGAGTTCGCAAGAGAATTATTTGTTTTATCAAATCCCCCAGCCGGACGACTATGAGGGAGAAGTGGTAAGCACGCTTGTTGCCCACAAGGCTAACAATCATCGAAACAAAGCAGTGGTTTATCTTCACGGATACAACGATTACTTCTTCCAATACCAAATGGGAGACAGCGTAATTGCCCACAACATGGATTTTTATGCCATAGAGTTGCGAAAATATGGCAGAAGCAAAAAGGACAATCAGCGTTGGTTTGAGGTAAAGGACCTTTCGGAATACTATCCCGACATAGACAGTGCAATAAGTCACATAAAGGCTTCGGGTACAGAGAACATTTACTTTCTTGCACACTCGACCGGAGGGCTTATAGCGTCGCTTTACTTGGACGCTCGCAGAAACGAGAGCAGCATAAAGGCGGTTGTACTCAATTCTCCTTTCTTGGACTACAACCTTCCGAAGTTTCAGAAAAATGTATTGATACCCTGTCTTGCTTTTTTCAGACCTCTGATTGGCAAAATGACCATTTCGCAAGGAAGCGAGAGAGTTTATGCCAACAGTTTGCTCAAAGACTATGGCGGAGAGTGGGTTTTTGATACCCTGATGAAGTTTCCTGTTTCTCCGTCGGTAACCGTAAATTGGCTTTCGGCAATCAAGAAAGGTCATCGCAAGGTTAAGCACGGACTTTCGATAGTTCAGCCTGTTCTTGTGCTGAGCAGCGACAAGTCAAATGTCATGCCTCACAATTCTGACCTTGTTCTAAACTATCGACACATACAACAAAGGGCCGACAAACTCGGAAACAACATCACCAAAGACACAATTCCCGACGGAAAACACGACCTTGCATTGAGCATAAAGCCTGCAAGAGAGCTGTTTTACCGCAAGATGTTTGCCTTCTTTGAGAAGTATTGAAATAAAACGCCGTTTTGCTGAAATAAAACGGCGATTTATTTTGCCAAAACGCCGTTTTATCCGAGCAGAACGGCGTTTTGTTTTTGCTTGATTTTGAAGACGATACAAATCATTGTTCGTTTCCGATTATTATCAATTAAAATGGAATTATTATCTTTGCAACCTGTTTGACACAAATAAGGTTTTGATATGAGTTTGGCAGCTGTTGTATGGGACTTTGACCCGATTGCGATTTCGATAGGCTCGTTGGAGCTTAGGTGGTACAGCCTTTTGTTTGCCCTTGCCTTCGTTGCAGGTTATCTGATTTTGAGCAAGGTGGTTTTTGACAAGGAAGGAGTTCCGCAAAACTACTTGGACAAGTTGGCATTCTACGTTTTCTTTGGCGTATTGGTCGGAGCAAGATTGGGACACTGCCTTTTCTACGAACCTTCCTACTATCTGTCTCACCCGATTGAGATGCTGCTTCCCGTAAAGATTGATGCGGCAGGCTGGCACTTCATAGGCTATCAGGGACTTGCCTCTCACGGAGGAGCGATAGGTATATTGATTGCCGTATGGCTCTATTGCCGCAAGACCAAACTTCCTGTTTTGTGGGTACTTGACCGTTTGGTGCTGATTGTTGCCCTTGCGGGAGTGTTCATACGTCTTGGAAACCTTGCCAACAGCGAGATTTACGGACTTGCAACAGGTAGCGACTATGGCTTTATCTTTGTTCAAAACGGCGAAACCCTGCCCAAGCACCCCACACAGCTGTATGAAGCAACGGCATACTTTGTTTGCTTTGTTGCATTGCTCTCTTACTACCTCATAAAGAAGAGAAAACCCGAAAACGGCGTACTTTTCGGAGCGTTTTTGGTCATAGTGTTCCTTTCGAGGCTTGTGATAGAACATTGGAAGCAGGTGCAGGAAGCATGGGAAGAAGCAATGGCATTGAACATGGGGCAGTTGCTTTCGTTGCCTTTTGTGTTGGCAGGAGTGATAGTGCTTGTCCTTGCCTTCAAACACAAAACAGGAGAAGTATTTGACGCATCAAAATTTAGCTTTCAAACAGATAAAAAGAAGAAATAACAAATTAAAAAATTAACCGACATGAAGAAATTGATATTAGTAAGACACGGACAAAGCGAATGGAATTTGAAGAATTTGTTTACAGGTTGGACAGACGTCGATTTGACAGAACAAGGAATACAAGAGGCAAAACAAGCCGGTAAAACACTCCTTCAAGAGGGCATAGAGCCGCAAATGTGTTTCACCTCCTACTTAAAAAGAGCCATAAAGACGCTTAACAACATTCTTGACGCAATGAACATGGACTATCTTCCGGTAGAGAAGAGCTGGCGTTTGAATGAGAAATCGTATGGCGACCTTCAAGGCAAGAACAAGACCGAAGCAACAGAAAAGTTTGGCGAAGAACAAGTTTTGTTGTGGAGAAGAAGTTTCGATGTTCAAGCTCCGGCACTTGCGGCAGACGATTCTCGTTCGCCATACAACGACAAGCGTTATGCAGGTGTCGATAAATCCGAGCTTCCTTTGACAGAAAGTTTGCAAGACTGCATAAACCGTCTCATGCCTTTCTATACAGACCACATACTCAAAGCTTTTGAAAAATATGACACCGTTTTGGTTGTTGCACACGGCAATTCTTTGAGAGGTATCGTCAAAACATTGAAGCAAATGAGCAACGAAGAAATCATAAAGTTCAACATACCGACAGGTATTCCTTATTTGTTTGAGTTGAACGACGATTTGAGCTTGCAAAAAGACCGTTTCCTTGCAGACGAAGCAACTTTGAAAAAACTAATGGACGAAGTTGCCAACCAAGGCAAAAAGAAATAATTGCACTAAACCGACACCACAAGAAACAAGAATACTTTTGGCAGATGTCAATTCTTCAAAAAAAGATTGACAACTGCCATTTTCGTTAAATCAAATCTTGTCCAAGGCGGTCTTTATTCGCTCTATGCTTTCGGTGATTTGACTGTCTGTGATGATAAGAGCCGGTTTGAGGCTCAGACATTGGCTGTTGAAAAGGTGAGTTCCCGTGATTATCCCCTCCGAAAAGCAAGCAATCAGAGCCTTTTGCCAATCGACATCTTCTTTAAGCTTGATGCAGTTGAACAATCCTATGCCTCTGACCTGCTTAATCAAAGGGTGGGTAAGCTCTTTGCGGTATCTTTCTCCCTTTTTTTCAACATCTGCCATTAGGTTGTCCTCAATTATGCAATTAAGAGTTGCAAGTGCGGCAACACAACCAAGAGGGTGTCCGCCAAATGTGGAAGCATGACCTATCAAAGGGTGATGATTGTTGAGGCTTTGCATGATGTCTTCTCTTCCGATGAAGGCCCCTATCGGCATTCCGCCACCCATGCCTTTTGCAATGCAGAGAATGTCAGGCACAACGCCTTCAAAGTGTTCAAAAGCGAAGAGCTTGCCCGTTCTTCCGAAGCCTGTCTGAATTTCGTCGAAGATTAGAACCGTTCCTGTTTCGTTACAACGTTTCCTCAGGGCTTGCAACCAACCCTCGGCAGGCAGTTTGACACCTTCACCCACCGCAACAGCTTCCGCAACCACGCAGGCAGTACGCTCTGTTATCTTTTCAAGCTCTTCAAAGCTGTTGTAAGTAATCTTGTTGCAGTCGGGCAGAAGAGGGCGAAAGCCTCTTGTGAACTCCTCTTGCGAAAGCATAGACACAGCTCCGAGTGTAGAGCCGTGGTATGAGGCTTTGCAGGAAATAATCTCGCTTCTTTTGGTAAACAACTTGGCGGCTTTCAATGCTCCCTCTATGGCTTCCGAACCGCTATTGACGTAAAAAATTTGAGAAAAGCTGTCGGGAAGGAACTCTTTCAGCCTTTTGAAGTATCTGTATTGAGGACTTTGGACAAATTCTCCGTAAACCATAACGTGCATATACTTGTCCATTTGCTCTTTGACAGCCTGCACAACTTTCGGATTGCGGTGTCCTACGTTTCCGACGCAAATTCCGCTCAACATATCCATATATTGCTTGTTGTCGGTGTCCCAGACATAAATTCCCTCTGCCTTTTCGACATCTATCATTATTTGATCTATTTCGCCCACTTGGGCAACCAATTTTCTGAAATCTTGTACCGATGTTTTCATTCCTATTGCCGTTTTTCGCTGCAAAGGTAAAATTTATTTTGACTCGCTTGTTTACTTTTTTGGTTTTTTGCTGTCTGTTGTTGTGTCAAAGTATTAACTTTGCAGTTGCTTTTTTGATAAAAACGAGAAACCATGATAAGGAAAAGAAGTTGGCTTTTGCTTGTTGTCTTGCTTTGCTTGACAACATCGCTTTCGGCTCAATATGAAATCAAAGTGGAGATTGAGAACTCCAAAGACACTTGTCTGCTTTTGGGACACTACTATCTTGACAAGACATACGCCATTGACACCGCTTGGAACAACAAAGGCAAGTTTGTGTTCAAGAAAAAGAACAAGAAATTAGAACCCGGGATTTATTTTTTCAGCAATCTCAAAGGCAGGTTCTGCGAAGTGATGATTGATGATGAGCAGAAAATGAGCCTAAAAACCGAAGAGAGCGACTGGGTCGGCAAAATGAAAGTCAAAGGTTCAAAGACTGCTGCATTATATTTTGATTATATGCAAGCTAACGAGCCTCTCAATAGAGAATATGAGCGTTTGAGCAAGGCAAAAGATGCAATGACCAAGCCGGAATATGACAGCTGTTTGAAAACTGTGCAATTAAGAGGCGACAGTTTGAAAAGCAGCTTTATCGAAAGCAATCCTCAACACCTTTTGAGCAAAGTTTTGCTTGCTACAAAGGCTGTTCAAGTGCCACAAATGTCTGTTGTGCAGGGAGAAAACGGACAGCCTGACAGCACAGAGTGGGCAAATCGCCGCTGGTATTGGTACAAGCAACATTTCTTTGACAATATAGACCTTGGTTGTTCGGGCCTTTTGCGAACACCTTCGGCTGTTTTCTTCCGCTCGTACGACTATTTTTGGAACGAAGTCATGAAGTACGAAAGCGTAGATACCATTTTGGTGTATGCAGAGCAGATTATAGACAAAGCCAAAGGCTCAAAGGCAATGACCCGTTTCCTTATTCACAACATTACAGAACGCTATCTGCAAAGCCCCGTCATGGGACACGACAAGGTATATGTCGAAATGGTGAAGCGATACATCAAAACAGGCAAGGCAGACTGGCTTTCACCTTCGTCAATCGAGAGCGAAGTTCTTCGAGCCGAGAAGTGGGAAAATATTTTGATAGGAAAAACAGTGCCAAATCTTGCCTGCCCCGATGAAAAAGACGTTTGGCACGACCTTTATTCAATGAATAACAAATACAAAATCTTGATTTTTTGGTCTGCCGACTGCGGTCATTGTTCCACAGAAGTACCCAAGATTTATGACTTCTACAAACAAAATAAAGAAAAGTACAATCTTGAAGTCATGGCGGTCAATACCGAAAGCGATACGGCACATTGGCACAAGTTTATAGCCGACAAAGATTTGCAATGGGTCAATGTGAACGGATTGGTTGCCAATTTTGATTGGCGAGAGTACTTTGATGTGGTCAAAACTCCCGTAGTGTTCATTCTCGATGACAAGAATACAATCATTGCAAAGAACATTCAGGGAGACAATATCGCAAAGGTAATGGAGTTGTTGGACGAGGGTAAACTTAAATTCTGACTTTGATGAGAACCGATTTTGGATTTTGCGGCACAAGATTGCGATATGTATTGACAATCATTTGTTTTGCATTTGTGTCTTGCTTGTTTGAGAGCTTATCGGCTCAAAACCGCAACTACAATGTGAAACTTTGGATTTATGAGTTTGAGGATAGTGTGATTTATGTAAGGGGTGCGTATGGCGAGAGGACGGATATATTGCTCGATTCTCTTTCTTTGCAACCCGACGGCGGCTTTGTTCTCAAAGGAAACTTCCACCCGGGAATTGTTGTCGTCTCTTCGGCAAAGGAAGATATGTTTTCATTTGTCTTGGACAAGGAGACCGACTTTGAAATCTCGATTTTCCCCGACGGATTTTACGAGGTAAAAGGTAGTATCGAGAATGACCGCTACTTAGAATACCAAAAGATGAATCGAGAGTATCGACTTGTTCTCTACCAAGCCGAACTTGCTCTCAAAGAAGACCCTCAGAAGAAAGACAGTCTCAACTCTGTTGTACAAAAAGCCAAAAACACTTTCGACACCTACCGCAAGAGTTTTCACGAACTTTATCCCGACAACATGATGAGCGTACTTGTCAGAGCAGTTTCTCAACCCGAAGTACCTGAACACTATCTCAATCCCGACGGAAGTGTGAAAAAAGAAACCGCCTTGGAGTATGCTTATTATTTTCGTACACACTATTGGGACGATTTTGACTTTTCGGACGAGCGAATTTTGGGAACGCCATATTTCTACAAGAAGTTCCAAACCTATATTGACAAGATAACGATGCAAAATGCCGATAGTGTGTTCGTTTCTTTCAAGTCGTTTGTTGATTTGGCAAACAGTCGCGGTGGCGAAAGCTATTCTCGCTACATCATGGAGTTGTATCTTACCAAACTTCCGCGGCTTCCGTTCTCCTTTAACGAGATATTATACACTCGAATAGTCGATGAAATGATAAATGACGACTATACACCATGGCTTTCTCTCTTGGAAAGAGAAGCTCATCAGTCATATATCGAGCAGATACGACCGTTTCTTCCCGGAAAAGCCTTTCCCAACATTTCGGCACAGACCTTGGACGGCAGAGAACTCTCGCTTTATAACCTCAAACACCGATATATCGTTGTTTTCTTTTGGAGTGCAGGCTGTGAGAGTTGCAAAAAGAACGCGGAAGAGCTGAAAGAGTTTTACAACAGCAGCAAAGACAAGTATGACTTTGAGGTCTTTTCAATCGAAATGGGAGGAGACAGAGACAAGACCCAAAAGCAAACAGCCGAAGAGGGCTTGGAGTGGATTGTCTTGCAAGCCAATCCGGCTCAGATTGAGAGCCGCTATGGTCTCAACGTAGAGCATACTCCCGAAATCTATATTCTCGACAGCCAAAAGAGAGTATTGAACAAAACAGTCCTCTCTTCACATATCAAAGCGGTGATTGAACAGCAAGAGAAGTTCTCTTCAAGGTAGAAGAGAGAAAAATAATTTTGACCAAATGCAAACACAGAAAATTTAATCTGAAAATGAGAGTACATTTTATAGCAATAGGAGGAAGTGCAATGCACAATCTTGCAATTGCATTGCACAAAAAAGGATACAATGTCAGCGGAAGCGATGACGAAATTTTTGAACCGGCAAAGTCGCGTCTCAAACAGTACGGACTTCTGCCCGAAAGCGAGGGCTGGTTTCCCGAAAAGATTACCAAAGACATAGATTCAGTCATTTTGGGTATGCACGCAAAGGGAGATAATCCCGAATTGATAAAGGCAAAGCAGATAGGATTGAAGATTTACTCCTATCCGGAATATTTGTACGAACTTGGAAAAGACAAAACAAGGATAGTGGTGGGCGGAAGTCATGGAAAGACAACCATAACCGCCATGATATTGCACGCTTTGAAGACTTTGGGAATAAATACCGACTATATGGTAGGGGCAAAGATTGAGGGATTTGATGTAATGGTCAAGTCCGACGAACAGAGCCGTTACATGGTGTTGGAAGGAGACGAATACCTTTCGTCTGTGTTGGATATGAGACCAAAGTTCCACCTCTACAAACCACATATAGGCATAATCAACGGAATTGCATGGGACCATATAAATGTCTTTCCGACCTTTGAGAACTATGTGGAGCAGTTCAAGATTTTTGCAGACAAGATTGAGCCGAATGGAAGCCTGATATACTATAACCAAGACGAGAATATAAGAAAGATTGCAGCCCAAGTACGAAAGGATATTAGTCTTTTGCCATACGAGGGCTTGAAGTGCAGGATAGAAAACGGCATTACCATAGTGCAGGAGGGCGGAAAGGAATATCCTATAGAAGTTTTCGGTAGGCACAACCTCATAAACATGAATGCAGCTATGCTTGCCTGCGAGGCAATAGGTGTAAAGAGAGAAGATTTCTTGCAAACGATGTGTTCTTTTGCAGGTGCGGCAAAGCGTCTTGAAAAAGTGGCAGAAGGAAAGACGCAGGCAGTCTTTTCGGACTTTGCTCACTCACCCTCAAAGCTCAAAGCCACAATACAGGCTGTCAAAGAACAATATCCCGACAGGCGTTTGCTTGCCTGCATGGAGCTTCACACCTTTTCGTCTCTGTCTCGCAACTTCTTGTCTCAATATAAGGGTTGTATGGATATGGCAGATATTGCGGCAGTTTACTTTTCCAAGCACGCAATAGAGCTTAAACGTTTGGAAAATTTGGATGTCGAAGAGGTTGCCGAGGCTTTTTCAAAGAGCGGATTGAGAGTATTTACCGACAGATGCTCTTTGCAAGAGTTTGTAAGGAGCAATGCCGAGAGCAATACCAACGTCCTGATGATGAGTTCGGGTAACTTTGGCGGCATAAACATCAAAGAGTTTGCACAAGAGTTGATTAAGTAACACAATAAACAATATATCAAAAAATGGGAAAGTTCAAAGTAGGAGACAAAGTAAGGTTTTTGAGCAGCAGCGGCTGCGGAATAATACGCTCATTTGCCGCAACAAACGTGGCAAATGTCGAAGACGAAAGCGGATTTGAAATCCCGACAATGATAAGCGACCTTATACCATATTATCTTCCCGAGGCAGAGGGAACAATCTTCGCAACCGAAAAGCAAGACACTCAACCCTCTCTCCAAGAAGAGAAAACAGTTAGGGTGTCAAGCCACGACGAAGAAACATTTGCAGAAACAGAACCGCTTGATGAGTGTATCTCACCGCTATATCTCAACAAACTGAGAAACAAAACTTCCGAAGGGGTTTATCTTTGCTTTGTTCCTCATGAGCAAAGGTGGTTGGTGTATGGCGACATTGACGTTTATGTGGTCAATTTCACCTCTCATCGCATCATCTACTCACTTTTGCTTGCCAAGGAGGGCGAAGGATTTGTTTCGCAGGACTTTGGCAGCTTGGAAGCCGAAGAAAAAGTCTTGATAGACACCATTTCGCGAGAGCAGATAGACAGTTGGAAGAAAGGTAGTGTGCAGTTGCTCTTTCACGACGACAAGATGCAGAGCGTACTGCTTCCGATAAATTGCGAACTCAAAGTGAGAACAAATCGTTTCTTTACCGAGGGCAGCTTTATCGAGAACGCATTCTTTGCCGAGAAAGCAATAGTATATCCTCTTTGCACAATGGTGTCGGTTGGCGTTTTTATGCAGGGAGAAGTTGCCGAAGCTGACGAATGCAAAGACAAGTCCGAAGAGCAGATTATCGAAACAGTATATAAAAACGTTACCGACACATTTCTGCACAAGCACCTGACGGGTCGAAGCACCGCAGAAGTCGATTTACATATCAATGAACTTGTCGAAGATGCCGCATCGCTTTCGCCCGAGCGTATTTTGCAACTGCAACTTCACTATGCGACCAAGTGCCTCAACGAAGCAATAATCGAGAACGTCAATACAATCATCTTCATTCACGGAGTAGGGCAGGGCGTTTTGAAAAGAGAGCTTTGCAAAGAGCTTGACAAATATAAGGGCTTGCACTATTTTGATGCTCCTATGGCAAAGTACGGAGTTGGAGCGACACAAGTATATATTGGAACTAACTTTGAGAAAGTCAGATAGCGATGACACACCTTCCGACCATAATTACCGATTTGTCTCTCATACTGATATTGGCATCAATTTTCAGTGTGCTGTGCAAAATCCTCAAACAACCCGTCGTACTCGGCTACATAGTTGCAGGATTGCTCGCCGGACCGCATATTTCCCTAATTCCCACCGTACAACCCGAAAATATATCCACATGGGCAGACATAGGAGTTATCTTTCTGCTCTTCGGAATGGGCTTGGAGTTTAGCTTCAAGAAGATGATTTCAATCGGCAAGGTGGGAGGGACGGCAATGCTTTTTGAGGCTCTCACTCTTTCGATTTTCGGATTTGTAATCGGCAGGCTGATGGGCTGGAATTTTATCGACAGTATGCTCTTGGGCGGAATGCTGACGATGAGTTCTACTGCCATAATCGTCAAGGCGTTCAACGATATGGGATTGCAAAAAGAGAAATTCGCAGGCATAGTGTTCGGAATACTTGTCTTTGAGGACTTGTTTGCCATTTTGCTCATGGTTGTTCTTTCAACCTTTGCAGTGAGCAAGTCTTTTGAGGGCAGCGAACTTGCAATTATGGTTGCAAGGCTTGGTTTCTTCCTTGTGATGTGGTTTGTTTGCGGAATATATCTTATACCTACCTTGCTCAAAAAGATAAAGAAATATCTCAACAGCGAAACCCTCCTTTTGGTTGCAATGGGTCTGTGTTTTCTTATGGTTGTTTTGGCAACCAAGGCAGGCTTTTCGTCGGCTCTCGGTGCGTTTATCATGGGTTCGATACTTGCCGAAACCGTCGAACTCGAAAACATAGAGAAAGTAATCCAACCAATCAAGGACTTTTTCGGTGCAATATTCTTTGTATCGGTCGGAATGATGGTCGATCCTCAGGTGTTGTTTGACAATTTCTCCACTGTAATTATCATTGCCGCCGCTTCAATCATAGGAAAGATGATTTTCACAACCACAGGCGTGAGATTGGCAGGCGAAAGCATGAAGACGGCAGTGCAGTCGGGCTTTTCTCTTGCACAGATGGGAGAGTTCTCGTTCATTATCGCCTCTATGGGAATGAGCCTCGGCGTAACCTCTGCAAGCATATACCCAATCGTGATAGCAGTATCGGTAATCACTACCTTTACAACCCCATATACCATAAAACTTGCTCTTCCTGCTTACCACGTACTCGAATCTGTTTTGCCAAACTCCCTTACCGACAAGCTCAACAAGCGAGAGGACAAAAAGGCTGGCGAGAAAGAATCGCAGTGGAAGCAGCTCTTGATGTCCTACTTTTTGAATTTGGCAATCTTTTCTGCAATCTGTCTTTCGATATACTTCGTTTCTGCAACTTTTCTTCTGCCACTGTGTGCCACTTTTGACAACTTGGACTTCGGACATATCATTTTCAGTTTTGTGAGCATTGTTGCGATGTCGCCTTTCTTGATTGGTATGGTCAGAAATCGCGGACGGCAGTCTTTTCTCTTCCTTTCGCTATGGTCGTCTCACAACAACAATCGTTACTTCCTTACTGCAATGATAGGACTGAGGTGGGTTGTGGCAATAGTCTTTCTCTTTATGACAATAAGGCTCTATTGGAACATATCCTCGGTTGTGATTGTGGTTGTGGCACTTGTTGTCTTTGCATTCATTTTCCAAAACAAAAATCTACAAAAGCGTTATTGGAAGTTGGAAGCACGATTTGTGAAGAACTTTAACCAAAGACAGATAGAGATGAGGTTAAATCAAAGCAGCGAACAAGGTGGCAATATGCACGAATTGGACAATCTGCATTGGATAGATAAGAATTTGTATATTTCTACCTACCTTGTGCAGAAGGGAGGCGTGGTCGAAAACAAAACATTGAAAGAACTGAACCTCCGAAAGGTCTATGACATCATCATTGTCTCTGTTACAAGAAACGGAAAGCAGATAAACTTTCCTGACGGCGACTTCCGCTTGGAAGTAAACGACACCTTGCTTGCACTCGGACAGATACAAAAACTCAAAAACGCACAAATAGACTACAAAGGAATAGACTTGGACTACTCAAAGGTGATAAACCTTCACGACTTTACGCTCCGACAGCAGGCAGACAAGCACAGCAGCATCAAATGTATGACTTTTATCATTGGAGAAAACTCATCTTGGATTGACAAAAGCCTCTATGATGCACAGCTGAACCGCAAGACCAACTGCCTTGTTGTGGGAATAGAGCGTGGAGATATACCAATACCAAACCCTTCGTCTCATGTGAGGTTCAAAAAGGACGACATGGTGTGGGTTATGGGCGATGACAAGTCGCTTTACAAGCTCTTGGAAACTAACTTTTTTGAATAGAAACATCAAACCAATGCAGACAAGCACAAGAGAAGAAGAGGTGCTGAGCTTGCAAAAGCAACTCTCTCGGCAAACACCAACTGTTGCAATCACTGAACGCATAAAGGCATTGAAGCATCTTCGCTCGGTGATTTTGAACAACCTCGATAGGATTGAACAAGCACTCTTTGAAGACCTCCATAAGAGCAGAGAAGAAAGCTACATGAGTGAAACAGGCATCGTTCTTTCGGAGATAAGCTACCAACTCAGACATCTGAAACGTTGGAGCCGCAAAAAGAGAGTTCCGAGCAGTCTGAGCCTCTTTCCTTCCAAGGCTTACAGAGTGCCGCAGGCATACGGAGTGGTGCTTATTGTCTCTCCGTGGAATTATCCTCTGCAACTGAGCCTTCTTCCCTTGGTCGGAGCTTTGGCAGCAGGCAACAGGGTGTTGTTAAACCCCTCACCGCAAAGTCCTGCCACCACATTGCTTCTGCAAGAATTGATAAACAACAACTTCTCTGCCGACTTGGTCTATTGCCTTGGAGGAACTATTGACGAAACCAACCGAACAATCGAACAAAAGCCCGACTATATCTTTTTTACAGGCTCTCCGACAACTGCAAAGCTGATAATGAGCAAAATTGCCGACAAATTGATACCCTCAACTCTCGAACTCGGAGGCAAATCACCCGTCATTGTCGATGAAGATGCCGACTTGTCTGTCTCGGTCAAGCGTATAGCACTCGGAAAGTTCATCAACTGCGGACAAACCTGTATAGCACCCGACTATCTCTTTGTTCACAGTTCACTCAAACAGCGATTTATAGAGTTGTTTAAGGATTTTGTCAGCAAAGAATTTGGCGATAATCCGCTTCAATCACCCTTCTATGGAAGAATTATCAACTCTCGCCACTTCGACCGCCTTAGTTTGCTCATAGAGCAAGACAAGGTGATTTTCGGAGGCGAAACCATAAGGGAACAAAACTACATAAGCCCCACACTTATCGACAATCCTGCATTCGACAGCCCCATAATGAGTGAAGAAATTTTCGGACCGCTTTTGCCGATTATTGACTTTGACACAATCGACAGCGTGCTTGGTTACCTCCGCTTGCAAGAGCGACCGCTTGCACTCTACTATTTCGGTTCAAAAAACAAAGAGATAATCAATAAAACCACCTCGGGAGGTTGCTGCATCAACGATACAATAATGCACATCGTTCCACACTCTCTTCCCTTTGGAGGAGTGGGAGGCAGCGGCTGCGGAGCTTACCACGGCAAAGCCTCTTTCGATACATTCACTCACTACAAATCGCTGCTCGTATCGCACAAACACATCGACCTTCCGTTCAAGTATCCGCCTTACGGCAAACATTCATACTCTCTTTTCAGACGATTGATGAGGTGAAATCGCAGTTCACAAAATCAGTTTCTCAAAGTTTTGACAACAAAGCAAAAGCACACTTTTCTGACTTGAAGAGTTGAAAAAATAACTCTTCAATCCGACAAAATGAAACAAAGAGTTGAAAAAATGAAACAAAGAAACGATTTTTTCAGTATAACAACAAGAGAAAAATGACGAAACAAGGCAAAAACATAATTGTAAATAAATAAGGCTGTTAGGTCTTGAAGACGGCAAAAAACACCAAAAAAAACGAAGAAACGCTCGCAGTTTGCATATTTTTTTGTAATATTGCCAATTCAAAACACAGTATTAACAAGAGGTCGCAGAGCGACACAGAGTTGAGATATGAAGAAAAAGATACTATTTTTAGCACTCGCATTTGTGAGTTTGTGTTGCGGAGTTCAGGCTCAAGATCCGCACTTCTCACAGTTCTATGCCAATCCGCTTTACACCAATCCTGCATTGGCAGGAACGGCAGTTTGTCCGCGATTTTCGTTGTCTTACAGAAATCAATGGCCCGGCTTGGACGCATTCAAAACCTTTACTGCAAGCTATGACCAACACTTCGACTTCCTTTCGGGAGGTATAGGTGTTATGGTGATGAGTGATGCACAGAGCGAATTTTACAGAACCAATACCGCAGCCTTGATTTACTCTTTGCGATTGAAGATTGCAAGAGATGTTTATGTCAATGTTGCAGCTCAGGCAAGCCTTACCAACCGCAGTTTGGATTGGGATCAGCTGTCATTTCCCGACATGATTGACCCTCGTTATGGATTTATCTACACCACAATGGCAGAAAGACCCGAAGACTTGTCTCATACCTACTTTGACGTGGGAACGGGAGCTGTTGTCTATGGCGAGAATTGGTTTGTGGGAGCGTCTGCTTTCAACCTTTTGAGACCCGACGACGGCTTTATCTCCTACAATCGTATCCCTATCAGATTTACAGCCAATGCCGGCATGAGATTTAACCTTGCAAGAGACCAAAGAAGAACAAATGCTTTCTTTGGGGCGCCGATAATATCGCCAAACATTATTTACTCTTATCAAGGCAAGTTCCAGATGTTGAACTATGGTTTGTATTTGGATTGGAGTCCGTTCATTGTAGGAGCATGGTATCGCCAGTCAATCACGTTTGACAATTCTGATGCACTTGTGTTGATGTTCGGATTGCAATACCAATCGCTAAAAATCGGATACAGCTACGATATAACAGTATCGAAGCTCTCCAATGCTTCGGGCGGAGCTCACGAGGTAACCTTGGGCGCTCAGCTTCCTTGTCCGGAGAAACGTAAGAAAGTAAAACCAATCAAGTGTCCGTCATTCTAATTTGATGACAATTTGAGTTGAGAACATATATATAATATAGGAATAACAAAAACAGCAAAAATATGAAATTAGTCGGAAAAGCAATTCTTGGTTTGAGCGTTGTTGCCCTTCTGTTTGGTTGCAAAGGAAAGGAAAAATCTGCAACAACCGGTTGGAACTTGGACGATTCCAAGTGGGGAGGATTTGAGTCGGCAAAGGTGAAAGAGCAGATGACACCTCCGGGAATGGTATTCATCGAAGGCGGAGCGTTTGTCATGGGTTCGATGACAGACAACGTAAGATATGAATGGCACAACCAACCAAAGAAAGTAACTGTTTCGTCGTTCTATATGGACGAATGTGAGGTAACAAACTTAGATTACAGAGAATATCTCTATTGGTTAAACAGAGTGTATGGCAATGACTATCCCGAAGTATATCAAAAAGCATTGCCCGATACCTTGGTGTGGAGGTCAAAGTTGAGCTACAACGAACCAATGGTCGATTATTATTTCCGTCACCCCTCATGGGCAGATTATCCCGTTGTGGGCGTGAGCTGGGTACAAGCCTCCGAGTATTGTAATTGGAGAACAGACCGTGTGAACGAAAAGATACTTATAGACAAAGGCATATTGGAGTTTGACCCCGACCAAGCAGGCGACAACGTCTTTACAACTGACGCATACCTTGCAGGACAATATGAGGGATATGTGAAAGAAGACTTGGAAGACCTCAATCCAAACTCACAAGGAACTCGTAAGGTAAGACCCGAAGACGGTATCCTATTGCCACGCTTCCGACTACCGACCGAAGCAGAGTGGGAGTATGCTGCCTTGGCATTGGTAGGCAACACAGTCGATGAGAGAATTGTCGAGAGAAGAATTTACCCTTGGAACGGACATATCACTCGTACAGCCGAGAAGAAGTACTATGGTGAGATGATGGCAAACTTCAAGAGAAGCCGAGGCGATGCAATGGGAGTTGCAAGCGCCCTCAACGACCACTGGGAATATACAGCACCTGTTATGTTCTACTTCCCTAACGACTTTGGTCTTTACAATATGGCAGGCAACGTGGCAGAGTGGGTAATGGATGTTTATCGTCCTAACACAGGCTTGGACGCCGAAGACATGAACCCATACAGAGGAAACGTCTATATGACCAAGGTAACAGACAGCGACGGAATGATAGCCGAAAAAGACTCACTTGGCAGAATATCATACAGAGCAGTTACCACCGAAGAATGTATCAACCGTTTGAACTATCGTCAGTCTGACAATATTAACTACTTGGACGGAGACTTGGCATCTCAACTTTCCGACTCATGGATAACCGAAGGAGGTGAAGAAGAAGGAGGCGATGGCGGATTTACCGACGAAGAGGGCGAAGGCGAAGAAGTTAAATCCGAAACCAACGGAATGTACAACTACGGCAAGACATCAATGATTGACGACAAAGCCCGAGTTGTCAAGGGAGGTTCTTGGAAAGATAGAGCATACTACCTCAGTCCGGGACAAAGACGTTACTTGGACCAAAACCAGAGTGCAAGCTGGATAGGCTTCCGTTGTGCGATGGACAGAGTAGGTTCGAGAGAGCAATAGAGAGCAAGGTGCTTTTTCTGAAAGTTTAATGCAAATAAGGCGTCTGACCATAGCAGTCAGACGCCTTATTTGTTTTTTTTGTATTCAAGTGCCTTTTTTGAAAAAGCTCTGCCTGAGTTACTGGTTGTCTTTGTTGATTAGATTGACAACCACTTTCACCATTACATCTTTCTCCTCCGAGCGGCTCTCGGCAATCATCAACGTCAAGGCAACAAGAGTATTGTCTGCAATACGTTTTCTTCCGTCTGCCGAATAGAGTATGCCGTTCTTCTCCATAAACCACAAGAAGAGCATGGCAGCAATACGTTTGTTGCCATCGCTGAACGAGTGGTTCTTAACAACAAGGTAGAGAAGCATGGCAGCTTTCTCTTCAACTGACGGATACAGCTCCTCGCCGCCAAAGGTCTGATAAATCTGTCCGATGCTGCTTTTGAACGAACCGTCTTTCTCGTTGGCAAACCATTGACTGCCTCCAAACTTCACCTTTAAGGCATCTATTGCGGCTATGGCATTCTCGTATGTGGCACGGAAAGGCTCTTCCTTTGTTGTCTTTTCAATCCCCAATGTCTGGTAGTCGTATCGGTCGAGGGTGTCAAGAGCATACACATAGTCGGCAATGACATTGAACAGTCCTGCATACTCTCCGTCCGACACCTTGTCTTGCAGACTTATGGTGCGAGACATCAGCCGTACCACCTCTTTCAATTCGTCATAATGGTCAAGACGCTTTCTGTCTATCGCATAACCTTTGATTATGTACTGTTTGAGAACAGAAGTTGCCCATTGACGAAATGTAGTAGCCCTTTTGCTGTTCACTCGATACCCGACGGATATAATCATATCAAGATTATAATATGGAATTTCTCTTTGAATTCTTCTGTTTCCCTCCATTCGAACCTGTGCATTTTTTGCACAAGTTGAACATTCTTCCAATTCCTCTGATTTATATATATTTCTGATATGTCTCACTATTGTGGTTCGGTCTATACCGAATAGTTCTGCCATTTGGCTTTGAGTGAGCCAAACCGTATCCTGCTCCAACTTTACTTCAAGTTGGGTATTGCCGTCCTCTGTTGTGTAAAGGACGATTGACGAACCGTTATTCGCAACAATCTTGTTTTCCCTCATCTGTCGATAGTGTTTCAAAAAAAATGTGTGTTTGTCAAATGCAAGTTTACTACTTCTGTTTGACACTGCAAAGTTAAGGATTATTTTCCGAGATGTTTCAATTTTACTAATGATTTCTTTGTTTGTGTGTTTGACATTTACTCTGAATATTTCAAAGGAGACGGGAAACAAAGGCTTCTTGTCGGTAACGTTCGATACTATGCTGCCAAAAATTTGATAAACAATAATACCCATATTTTCATAATAGGACTGCGGACTGTTAAAGCAAAGGTTTGAGTAAATTTTTTACCTGTTTTGAGAGCGAAATAAGGCTTTTTCGGAGCAAGGTTTAGTCCCTCTGCAACAACATAAGGGTTTTTGCTCACTAACACGAAGTCTTTTTGAAAAAAGACGAAGACTTACGACTCAAAAGACGAAGACTTAGTGAGCAAAAGACTTCGTCTTTTTTCAAAAAAAGCCTCACTTATTTTGCCCAAATCAAGGTTTATTTTGCAAACGATTGAAACACAGATAATTGCTTTACGCTCAAATACTCGAAAAAATCGACCCCGACCCCGACCGACCCCGAAAAATCGCCGGCATTTCGGCTTAAAATTTGCCAAATGTTAAAATTTTTGCTCTCAATAACCACTTTGCTCTCGCCAAAATAAAATACATATAGTTCAATTTCTAAAATCGAAGCTGAGAAGCGTCAGACTTTAGAGGAAGATGGTTTCAACTAATTGTAGCGAAATGCTTTACTTAATTGTAAAACAACGACTTGAACAAGGAAGTAATAGGAACATCATGTATAATTTGCTAAATTGGGAAATTATGCTTAAATTTGCATCGTGAGTTGATAGATGTTGTGGTAGAAATGTATGTTGAGATGATAAATAGTGAGAGTGTGTTATTTCATAGCTGTGATTTTGCCTGTGAGTATAGTATGAGTTTTATCTAAATGAAGAGTTTGTGCTTTGCTTACATGGTTAGTTATAGTGCAAGTGTTTTTTTGGGGGGGGTGAAGAACGACTATGCCGGAGAGAGAATAATTGTTGAATGTTTGTGTGGGCAGATGTCGGAATTTATGCATGAGAAATTGGATAAATAAATGGTATAACGATAATAAAGTGCTTTTAGAGTTAGAGTGATGATTTGTTTATATGGGAAAATATGACCAAAAGGAAATATACGTTTATAGATTTATTTGCTGGAGCAGGTGGATTGTCTGAAGGTTTTATTAGGGCAGGGTTTGAGCCTATTGCTCATATTGAAATGAAAAAAGAGGCTTGTGATACCTTGCGTACTCGTGCTGCTTTCCATTATTTGAAGCATAATAATAAACTTGATATTTACAAAGATTATTTGTTAAACAAGCGAGAAAAAGAAGATGGTTCGAAACTTTGGAAACAAGTACCACAAGAGGTGATTGATACTGTTATTCAAGCCGAAATAGGAGAAAAAACAATAGCAGACATATTTGAGAAGCTTGATCGATTAATTGGAAACAGAAAACTTGATTTAATTATAGGCGGTCCACCATGTCAGGCTTATTCTGTGGCTGGTCGAGCAAGAAAAGGAGATGCAATGGCTTCAGATCCTCGCAATGAATTGTATAAGTTTTATGTTCAATTTCTTGATAGATACAAGCCTAAAATGTTTGTTTTTGAGAATGTATTAGGGATAAGAACAGCAAAAGGAGGAGAACCCTTTCGAGATTTACAAAAGCGTGTTCGAGAACTTGATAATTGCAATTATGAAATAGAGGCAATTCCTCAGATAGCATCAGATTTTGGTGTTTTGCAGCGTAGGCAGAGAATGATTATTATCGGATGGAAAAAGTTTGATAAAGGAGTACCTACGAAATATGGTCATTATCCAAATTTGGACGAGTTTAAAATTGATAATCAATTTCAAACATTACGCGATTTGTTTTCGGATTTACCAACAAGGATTGCAGGTGATGGTAAGTTATGTGAGTGTGTAAGATATATTAAGCCGATTTCAGAAATGAAGTATTTGCGAGAATATGGCTTGCGTAACAATGATTTCAATTTCACAACACAACACATCTCTCGTCCAAATAATCTTAATGATAGAGAGATTTATTGTTGGGCAATAAAGAAATTTTTGAACGAAGGTAAACAGTTGTCTTATAGCAAAGATGTGCCAGCTGATCATCAAAAGCATAAAAACAAGGAAACATTTGATAACCGTTTTTCTGTAGTAAATCCGTATGGGATGTGTCATACTGTGGTTGCTCACATCGCAATGGACGGGCATTATTATATATATCCTACACTAAACCCCACAGTTGACAATGTGCGTTCAATTACAGTTCGTGAGGCAGCACGGCTTCAATCGTTTCCTGATGATTACTTTTTTGAAGGTTCTCGCAGTGCTGCTTTTATGCAGATAGGCAACGCCGTTCCCGTAATAATGGCCCAAAAAATAGCAGAAGCAATAAAAAATCAATTAGACATATGATTAATTTTCAATTCTACCCCAAAAACAAGCAAATCACTCATGATTTAAAATCTGTTGTTGATGTATTCAAAGCCAATGTAACTAAATTTGAGTCACCCAAATTTACACTTGAAAGCAATGAGGTTTTAAATCATGTAGCAAATGATTTGAAAAATATAGGCTATCGTGTTGAGACAAGCAAAAAAAGTTCAGATAAAATCCTTGTTCCTGTTCTATATGGTCTAAACGGGCAGATGGAACAGCGATTTGATGCTGACGCATACAATGAAGAAAAAGGGATAGTAGTAGAAGTGGAAGCGGGGAGAGCTGTAACAAATTATCAGTTTCTAAAAGACTTGTTTGAAGCGTGTGTAATGAGTGATGTTAATTACTTGGTGATTGCCGTTAGAAATGAATATAGAAATAGTCTCGATTTTAAAAAAGTTATAACTTTTTTCAATACGTTGTATACTTCAAACAGATTACAACTTCCTTTGAAGGGGGTATTGATCATAGGGTATTAAATTTTAAATTAAGGTATTGTATATGAATTACGACAATATTGAAATTCAAAAAGCAATTCCTGATGCCTCATCAATGATTGAGACATTTCGTGCTATTGGCTACAACCTCGAAACGGCTGTGGCTGACATAATTGACAATTCAATTTCTGCTGAGGCGAAAAATATCTATATTGAACGTATTTGGCATGGAGGCAAGTCAATTATCACCATAATGGATGATGGGCACGGCATGAATGGTGCTGAATTGATAAATGCTATGCGACCAGGAACACAAAATCCGCTTGCAGAAAGAGCAGAAACAGATTTGGGTAGGTTTGGCTTGGGGTTAAAAACTGCCTCTTTTTCGCAATGTCGCAAACTAACCGTTCTTAGTAAAAAGAAAGATTATGCACCGATATTTTGGTCATGGGATTTGGATTATGTAGCACAAACAAACGAATGGAATCTAATCAAATGGATACCTGATGGATATAAGAATGCTTTGGATACCCAAGATTCTGGCACGCTCGTTATTTGGACAGATTTGGATAGAGTTTTACCATTAACGACTTCAGAAACTGATGAAAAGGCTAAAAGGAAGTTTTCTAATTCTTTGGAACGAGTAAGACAGCACATTGCAATGACATTTCATCGTTTTATAGAAGATGGAATTGTGAATATTTATTGGTGTGGTAATATTATAAAACCATGGAATCCATTTTACCCTTGTTTAGAAGAAAACTACACAGAAACACCAGCACCACAAGAAAGTATTTTTGGCGGTGGTACAATAAAGGGATTTGTACTTCCGCACAAAAGCCGTGTTTCTGAACGTGCATACAAGGTAGGGGAAGGAATGAATGGCTATCCTGCACAACAAGGTTTTTATGTTTACCGTGGTAAACGACTTTTACTTGCAGGCGATTGGTTAGGTATTTTCCGCAAAGAGGAACATTACAAACTTGTTCGTATTCAAATCGATTTGCCTAATACGCTTGATACTAATTGGCAAATCGATATTAAGAAATCAAAAGCAACACCACCTGCCGCTTGTCGAGACCAGATAGAACAATATGCAAAAAAGATACGTAGTGTTGGAGAAAACGTGTTTAGACACCGTGGTAAGATACTGAAACATCGAGCAGGTCAAGATTTTCAGCCTCTATGGTTGGATAAGACTAAAGGTGGTAAGTGGTCTTTTGTCGTAAACCGTGACCATTTATTGGTAAAGAATATAAAGGAATTGGCTAAGAGTGAGCCGGATAAAGCTATTGACACACTTCTGAAATTCATTGAAGAGTCTATTCCTACAAAAGCAATATATATAAAAGAAGCACATGAAGAAACAAAAGATATAGATAAACAAGAGGTTCAGAAAGAACCATTCTCTGGTATTGACGTGACTATTATCAAACAGATGCTATTGCAAATCTTCAACAATCAAATCAATAGCGGAAAAACATCAGAGCAAGCGAAAAAACTGCTCAAAACAATAGAACCATTCAATAATTACGAAGATTTAATTGATGAATTATGACACCAGAAATTCTAAATCAGGCAGTTCGTCACTGTAGGCTAATCATTGGAGAAGAAGCCACGACAACTGACGCAAAAATAGACCAAGCCATTGCTATGGTCAAAACTTTGTTAGGAACTGAAAGTATTGATGCAATTCGTCTGAAACAAGAATTGCAAACCATATACTCAACACAAATTGAAACATTCCGAATTTTAGTTGGCAGAGACCGCAGACAACCTTGGTTGAACGATTTCAAGGCTAATGGACAATCAGAATGGAAGTTCTGGAAGCGTTACAAAGAATACCTTGAAGACAAAGGCTTTGCACCTCGTATTATTGAGAATTTAGACATTCTTACGGATAAAATTCTTGATAATATGTTTAACCCAAAACTCAACGATATTCAACTCAGTAAAAAGGGACTTGTTGTTGGTCAAGTGCAATCAGGCAAAACGGCTAATTATACAGGTCTTATTTGCAAAGCGGCAGACGCAGGTTTCAACTTTATCATTGTTCTCGCAGGTATTCACAACAATTTGCGCAGCCAGACACAAGCCCGTTTGGACGAGGGATTCTTGGGATTTGACACGCAATTTGAACGGGTATATGCAAATAATGCACAAAATAGGATTGGCGTTGGACGTAATGCACAATACCAAAATCTGGTGGCTCATTCAATTACGACAAGTGAAGAAAAAGGTGACTTCACAAAACGTGCCGCTGGTATTGTGAACTTCAACACTTCCGACCCAATCTTATTGGTCATAAAAAAGAACGTTTCCGTTTTGAAACGTCTTTATACTTGGTTGAAAACACAATCAAACGATAGCAAAATCAACTCGAAATCTGTTCTTGTTATCGATGATGAAGCCGATAATGCATCAGTAAACACAAACAGACCAGAATTGAATCCGACTAAAATTAACGGATTGATTCGTGATATAATAAACATTTTCAACCGCAATGTTTATGTTGGTTATACAGCGACACCGTTTGCCAATATATTCATTGCCCAAGATGACACAGACTTGTTCCCTCGTGATTTCATCATCAATCTGCCAGCACCGTCAAATTATATTGGTCCTGAAAAAGTATTTGGAACTTCCCTTACCCCTGATGAAATTAACGATGATATCCTGCCTATCGTTTTCAAGGTTTCCGATTATTCCAACTTTGTCCCCGAAGGACACAAGAAAGACGATGACAAGCCATCTTTTAGTGACATACCAGAATCATTGAAGACTGCTATCAAATGTTTCATTGTTACTTGTGCTATCCGTATTGCTCGTGGACAAGGCAACAAGCATAATTCAATGCTCATTCACTTGTCAAGATTCCAGATATGGCAAAATGCAATAAAGGATTTGATTGAAGAATTGTTTAGATATTACAAACAGGAAATAGAGGCTAATGACCCTGCTATGCTCGAAGAATTTAGACGCATCTTTGAAGAAGATTCGGATAACTATACTTCATATACGAGTACGACCAATAAAATACTCAATTTGTCATTGGCAACCATCGACAATAATATGCAGATTCACACGTGGGAAGAAATCAAGCCGCTTCTTAATCGCGCGGCACAAAAAATTATTGTCAAATCTATCAATGGTTCTTCCGGCGATGTCATTGATTATCAACAGAACGACAAGACTGGCATTTCTGTCATTGCCGTTGGAGGTGATAAACTATCACGAGGTCTTACACTTGAAGGATTGTCTGTTAGTTATTTCCTTCGTGCCTCAAAAATGTACGATACCCTAATGCAAATGGGGCGATGGTTCGGGTATCGTCCTGGCTATGTTGATTTGTGTCGTCTTTTCACAAGTCCAGAGCTTAACGAATGGTTTAGACATATTACACTCGCAAGTGAAGAATTGAGAGACGAATTCAATTACTTGGCTGAATCGGGACAAACCCCAGAGCAATATGCTCTGAAAGTTCGCCAACACGATGGCGTTCTGCACATTACTGCAATCAACAAAATGAGGAACACTACTCAAATTGAAGTATCTTGGGCGGGTAAATTGCGAGAAACCTATCAATTGCCTATGGATAAAGGGTTGAAGCAACGCAACCTCATTGCAACACAAGAATTGATTGAAACACTTGGAACACCAGAACCTAAAGAGAATAACTCTGGTAATTACTTGTGGAGAAACGTCTGTCCTGAAGATATCTGCACTTATTTTACAGCATTCAATGTGGCTAAATCATTGAAAAAGGTAAATTTGGAACTTATATGCAACTACATTAGAAACCTCGTGCAACAAGGCGAACTCACCTCTTGGAGTGTAGTGCTAATGAATAAGGAGAATGCCACAAAAAAATTCTCGTTTGACTCTGGCATTAATGTTGGTTGCTTTGACCGTACTCGTGCTGATGAAATTGGAGATGACACCTATTTCATCAAAAAGAATCATATCGTAGGTAATCAAACTGATGAATTTATTGATATTGACAAGGATATACTAAACGAGGCATTGAATAATACCATTGCCACAATGCACGAACAAGGGAAAGAGTGGAACAAATCCTATCCTTCGCCCAAAATTGTCCGCGAAAGATTCCGTTCAGTTACAAATCCTCTATTAATCATATATCCTCTTAACCCTATATATGCCAATATAAAAAATGCCGATGGAACAATAAAAAACGGTACAATTCAATATACAATGGAAGATTCTCCTTTTATCGGTTTCGCTATTTCATTTCCACATAGCGAAGTGCGTGACAATGCGGTAACATACGCTGTAAATAGAGTTGCAGAGTATGCAGAAACAGAAGATAATTTTGACAATGAAGATGACAACAACTATGATGGAGAATAACAACCATATAGCCGACCTCTGGCAGCAGTTAGAGGATGAGAAAAATGTTGGTCTTGTGAAACGTTTGTATTCAAGCGAAATACCTTTTCGTATATATGCAACTTTTCAATATCCAGATTCTTATTTTGGTATAGCATTCAGTTTTAGGCATAACATCAAAATAGATATTTCCAATTTCGATAATATGCGAGATTTGAAAGTTTTGCTTCTTAACGATTCATCTTTTGCCAACACCAAACTTCTTATCATAGAATTGTTACATGCCAATAATAGGGATATTTTTGCAATATTGTGTGAAAATCTGGTATCGAC
This sequence comes from Bacteroidales bacterium, assembly GCA_016296345.1. Classification (GTDB taxonomy): domain Bacteria; phylum Bacteroidota; class Bacteroidia; order Bacteroidales; family P3; genus Onthomorpha. The sequence goes on from JAEDJL010000002.1 coordinate 59,836, forward strand.
TATTATTCAACTGAACAACGAACAGATAATCATTAGTACAGTAATAAACCAACTGAATAAATGGAAAACTTTATTTGATAAACGCATATCAGATGGTTTGTCGGTTGAACAGCAACAAGGATTATTCGGAGAATTAGTATTTTTGCACAAATGCCTTTTACAGCAAGATATGAATCCTCTTAACGTACTTAAATCTTGGGTTGGTGTAGATGCTGCATTGCGTGATTTTCAGTATTCTACATGGGCTATTGAAGTTAAAACAACAGCAACTAACAATCCACAGAGAGTAATTATAAATGGTGAAAGACAATTAGATGAGACATTACTCGAAAATCTTTTTCTATTTCATTGTTCTGTTGAAGTTTCCAATAGTAATGGCGAAACTCTTAATCAAAAAATAGCAAATATTCGTTATTTGTTAAAAAGCAATGTTCTTGCCTTGAATATATTTAATTCAAAGTTACTCGAAGTTGGATATTTTGACACTCACTCCAATAAGTATGAGAATAAATCATATAAGATACGTTCAGAAAACTTTTATAGGATAGCAGACAAATTTCCTCGGATTAAGGAAAACGAGCTGCGAAGTGGCGTAAGTAATGTGAAGTATAATATAATACTTTCCATGTGTGATGAGTATTTAATATCAGAAAGCGAACTACTAAATATAATTAGGAATTTATGAATGATGTAGAAAAATACTATCAGTCTTTTCAGCAAGACATAATTGCTTTGCAAGAAAGTGATGATGAGGGTGGTTCTCGTGAACAATTGTTTACACGTATAGCCATTGATATGTTAGCCGATGCTGGCGAGACAGAGAATACTACAATTGCGTATGACGAAAAGGATTTAGGCAAAAAGGGGCAACATAAAATCAATGGATATGCTGTTTCTGACAATTATGAAACAGTTGATTTGTTTATTTCTATATACAATACAGACCAAACTATTGTATCTATATCCAAAGCAGAAATTGATAGGGCAGCCTCTCTTGTTACCAACTTTTTCCGAAAAGCAACATACAATGAGTATGCAAGAGATATAGATGAATCTAGACAGATTTTTGATTTTGCTAATCAGTTGGCAACTTATGATGAATTGAAGAAGAATTTGATTCGTGTCAATATTTTTATTTTGACCAATGGCGAGTATAAGGGAAACATACCTCAAAACAAAAAAATCAATGGAACTCAAATCTTTTATCATGTATTCGACATCAATAAACTATACCAGCTATCAGAGGATTCTCGTTTGCCTATAGAAATAGATTTTAAAGATTTAGGTGGCGAAGAATTTATCATACCATGTATGTCTGCTAGTAATTCAAATGATGATTACAAAGCATACCTTGCCATTATGTCGGGTAAGTGTCTATATAAACTATATGAACAATATGGTGCACGCTTATTAGAGCAAAACGTTCGTTCTTTCCTGCAATTCGCGGGCAAAATAAACAAAGGTATCCGAGATACTATCAAAAATGAGCCGCATATGTTCTTTGCGTTCAACAACGGCATCGCCGCTACCGCAGACTATATCGAACTTGACGAGAACAACCATGTACGCAAGATACGCAATTTGCAGATTGTGAACGGTGGGCAGACTACAGCATCAATCTATACCACAGCCAAGAAAGACAAAACTGACATATCTAATATTTATGTTCAAGTAAAATTCTCTATTATTGAAAATCCTGAACAATATTCTGATATAGTTTCACGTATTTCACGTTATTCAAATACACAGAATAAGGTGAATGATGCAGACTTCTCTGCCAATAATCCTGCATTGGTTGCTATTGAAAAACTTTCTCGATATGTACTTTCGCCTGTTACGCCATATTGTGATATTCAAACACATTGGTTTTTTGAACGTGCTCGTGGTCAGTACAAGACTTTGCGGAGTCGTGAATGTTTTACAAAGGCGCAACGCGCGGCTTTTGACAAGAAATATCCTAAAGAGCAAATGTTTACCAAAGTCGAATTGGCTAAGTATATCAATGCTTATCAAGAAGTTGTTGGCGGTTACAATAAGGTTGTCATTGGTCCGAATATTGTTGTTAGAGGTAATGAAAAGAATTATGCTGAATTCATTAAGCATAATTTGCCTGATGAGAAGAAAATCAACAACGTCTATTTTGAAGATGCTGTTGCCAAAGCCATTCTTTTTAAGACTGCAGAAAAACGTTATGGTACAAGGAAGAACGATTATTGCATTGGTGAACTTCGTCAAGTTGCCGTGCCATATACAATCTCATTGATTAGCTATCTTACGAATAACAAATTAGATTTGTACAAAATATGGAGGAATCAAAGCCTTTCTGACGAATTATCAGATTTTATATATGATTTGATGAAACAAGTCAATGCCTTCATTATTGACAAATCGCCAATTAGTCACTATATTGAGTGGGCAAAGAAAGATGAATGCTGGGAATTAGTCAAACAAAATGAGTGGAATTTCAATATTGAAGAAATCAAATCAGATTTGATAGATGAAAACAATCCTCCAAAGCGAAAAATTCTTAGTAATCAAGATGTTTCTAATGAAGATGAAAAGCACCAAGAGAATCTTCTGAGAAGCATTCCTTATGCGTTATGGGAAAAGATTGGAAAATGGGGTAGAGATAATGGTTTATTAGACATTCCCCAGCAAGGTTGGGCAAGTGATGTGGCATTTATTGTTCAGCATAATCGACAATTTGGAGATAGAGACAAAAAGCACGCAATGTTCCTTTTTGAACTTGTATGTAAGCACAATATTGAACTATTGGAAGAAGCGGATGTTATTGCAGAATCAGAAAAACCAGATGCCAAAAGTTTTAACGATATAACGCAACCTTCGTCAGAAGAAATTACGCTTGATTTAATTAAACGCATGGTTGATTGGGATAGACGAAGACGTATCCTCAAGGATTGGCAATGGAGTGTAATGAATGAAGTTGTACAAGGGAAAAGGTCTCTTACTGATCAAATGAAACGCACATTCTACACTAATTTAGAAAGGTTGAAAAGTAGAGGATTTAAGTAAGTAACTAATATCTTGAGTTTGTTATTTGTATATTTGAAAAAGTTGAAGTGGAGAAATCTGGTAAAAATATGACTTTAGTGCTAATAATCAGCGGACAAACCATTGTTGGTCGCTTCTGAATCAGTATAAGAAAGATAGCTATTTTCATCGTTCCAACTGCGTTTTCCTACAAAAATGAGTACAAAAATACTGCGTTTTCCTATAAAAATAGGTGCGAAAATACTGCGTTTTCCGATTTTGGGGTGATAAAGTGGCGTTCTGTTTGAGTGAAATGCTGTTTTATTTCGGCAAAACGGTGTTTTCTTTTTGGTGATTTTGCTCTTGTTTTTTTCGTCTCTTAGAAAGGAATTTACTACTTTTGCACCAAGTAAATCAAAAAAGGGGCTTCAAGCTCAAAAGAATCGTTGAAAAACATCGACAACTATGGAAAACAAGACAAAGGAAAACAGAAAGCACATAGGCTTTTTCGGAAGATGCAACGTCGGCAAATCGACCTTGGTCAATGCTTTGACCGGTCAGCAAATCTCGATAGTCTCTCCGATTGGGGGAACGACAACCGACATTGTCAAAAAGAGTATGGAACTCTATGGAACGGGAGCTGTGGTGATTATCGACACTGCCGGATTGGACGATGTGAGCGAACTCGGAAAGCAAAGAGTAAAAAGCAGCATTCATGCCTTGTCTTTGGTCGATGTTGCGGTGTTGGTTGTAGGGGAGAACACCTTTTCGGACTTTGAGAAAGACTTCCTATCGCAGGCAAAGGCTTTGGCAGTTCCGGTGATTGTGGTCTATAACAAGCAAGACCTTCAACAGGCAAGCCCCGACTTTATTCTCTCGATGACAAAAGCCGTCGGCAAAAATTTCTTGGTTGTAGAAAATCATTCCAAGGAGCAAATGCTCGCTCTTTCGGAGGCAATCGGCAGGGTGATAAGGGATAACGAGATTGAGAAACGCACTCCTCTTCAAGACGTTGTGAAAAGCGGCGATGTTGTTCTCTTGGTTGTGCCGATAGACTCTTCTGCTCCCGAGGGCAGATTGATTTTGCCACAGGTGCAGACGATAAGAGACTGTTTGGACAAGGCGTGCGTCTGCATGGTTGTCAGAGAAAGCGAGCTTGACTATGTGTTGAACCAAAAGAAAATCAAACCCGACTTGGTCGTTACCGACTCTCAGGTGTTTGCCATGGTGAGCAAGATTGTTCCGAAGGACATTCCTCTGACAAGCTTCTCTGTTTTGCTTTCGAGAATGAAGGGAGCATTTGACCAATACCTCAAAGGTACTCCATATTTGGACAAGCTTAAAGACGGCGACAAGGTATTGATGTTGGAAAGCTGCACTCACCAACCGACTTGCGAAGACATAGGAAGGGTAAAGCTGCCTATGCTTATTCGCAAATATACAGGCAAGGACATAAAGTGCCAAGCTGTGGCAGGATTGGACGCAATCGGTGTGCCGCTTGAAGAGTTTGCCATGATTATTCAGTGCGGCGGCTGCGTTGCAACGGCAAAACAAATCCATTCGAGGCTGCAACCTGCACTCAAGAGCAACATTCCCGTAAGCAATTACGGCTTGGCAATAGCCTATATGAACGGAATTTTTGAGCGAGTTACCTCAATGTTCAAATAAGATATAACAAAAATTTTGCCACATCGACAAAAAAATGTAATTTTGGGCTTTCTTTCAAAAAACCGAAACGAGAATGAGAAAAGTAATAATATCTGTTTTTGCACTTTGTCTGTGCCTGTGTTCGTGCCAAAAGGTGCTTTATACCCACTACAACTACGATGAGGTGGTATATAGCTTTGCAAAAAATAACAAAACCTTTGAGGCAAAAGACTTAAAGAAGATGGTGAAAGCATACGAGAAGATTGTGGAAGAGCCAAAGGGCGAGAATGCAGTGCCGCCTCCCGGAGCTTGTGCCGATTATGCCTATTTGCTCTATCTGCAAGGCGACAAGGATAAGGCAAAGCAGTATTTCCAAAAAGAATATATTACTTATCCCGAAAGCAAAACATACGTTGAAAACCTAATGCAAAAAATCGGACTATGAGAAAAGGTATTTTGTTTTTGTTGAGCATGACGCTGCTTTGTTCAAACCTTGCCTACTCGCAGGTAGAGACAGCTTTGGAACAAGCAGACAGCAATATAACACGCTTGGACAAGAAAGCACAAAAGAAATATAAGAAAGAACTCGAAAAGAAACACCGACAGGAAACAGGCGATACCCTCAATTTCTTCCAAAAAACTTGGTATAAAGTATTCCCCAAGAAGGTTGAAAGAGATATATCCTATTCAGAAGTATATAAAGAGAAGCCCAAAACAATCATGGTGATGTATCCTTGGAACAGAAGCAAGGAACAGTTTGCCGATGAGATGTTTTATGTATCTATCTGCAAGGAACTGATTGATAAGGGCTACTATGTGCTGCCTGCCTTGCCGACACTGCAAGACTATAAGGCTGACACGGCTTTCAACTCTCGCTATTGCAAGCCCTCGGAGGCAAAAGCCTTTGCCAAATCGCACGGAGTAGATGCTGTCTTGTACGTTACTATTTATACAGTCAAGAAAGAGTGGTGGACAACCAACATAAACATGAATGCACAGTACGATTTGGTATCGACCAAAACAGGGACGGTGCTTTTCTCTCGTCATGCCGACTTCAATTATGACTCACAAATGCCGACAAAATCAAAACGCAACAAAGACTTTATTGAAGACGACAAAGAAAATCACTATTTGGGTGTTAGCGAACAGATGCAACAATATGTCTTCTCCGACCTTCCGATTGGTCCTTACCACAGAGATTACCTTATGGACCAAAAGAAATTCTCTCACAAGAGGGACATGAAATATAAGGTGAACATAAAACCAAGCTGATAATGGCAAAGGACAAGACGGCTTTCTTTTGTCGAGAGTGCGGAGCCAAGTCTGCCGTATGGATTGGACGGTGTCCGCAGTGTGGAGCTTGGAACAGCTATGAGCAGGAGGTTATTCATCGGAGCGGAAGCGGACAGCTGAAAAACCTTTCTACTCCCAAGGCAGTTACGATGCTGATGAGCAACATTGAATGCTCGGCAGAGCAACGCATAGACCTCAAAGACGAAGAACTAAACCGTGTGTTGGGAGGAGGATTGGTCTTGGGAAGTCTTGTTCTTATCGGAGGAGAACCCGGGATTGGCAAGAGTACACTGCTGCTTCAAGTGGCACTCAACTGCAAGGACAAACGAGTGCTTTACGTCAGCGGAGAGGAGAGTGCAAGCCAGATAAAGATGAGAGCCGAACGCATCAACAAAGGAGGTGGAAACTGCTACGTTTTGACAGAGACCTGTGTCGAGAACATAATCGAGCGAGCCACCGAAGTACAACCACAGATTATAATCATAGACTCCATTCAGACGATGACCACTTCGGATATTGATTCGTCGGCAGGCAGCATATCGCAAATAAGAGAGAGTGCCGCCCGATTGGGAACATACGCCAAACAATCAGCCTGCCCGATTATCATTGTGGGACATATAACCAAGGACGGCAATCTTGCAGGTCCGAAAATTTTGGAACACATGGTCGATACAGTCTTGCAGTTTGAGGGCGAAAGGAACTATGGTTATAGAATTGTTCGCTCGGTAAAGAACCGCTTTGGCTCGACCGAAGAACTCGGAATTTACGAAATGCAGTCCTACGGCTTGCGTCAGGTGAGCAATCCTTCGGAGATATTGATGAGTTCTTCAACAGAGAACCTTTCGGGTACTGCAATCGCTGCCACAATGGAGGGAAATCGTCCGCTCTTTATTGAAACGCAAGCATTGGTTGCCAACTCTTACTATTCGTCGGCTCAAAAGAATGCAACAGGCTTTGACCTGCGTCGTCTGAGTATGCTTTTGGCAGTGTTGGAAAAGCGAGTGGGAGTAAAAATCGGAGGAAAAGATGTTTTCTTGAACATTGTCGGCGGACTGAAAGTATCAGACCCTGCGATTGATTTGGCAGTTGTGGCAGGTCTTATCTCGTCGGGCGAAGATGTGGCAATCAATCGCCGACACTGCTTTGCCGCCGAAGTGGGATTGAGCGGCGAAGTCCGCAGCGTGGTAAGGCTTGAGCAGAGAATAAACGAAGCAGCCAAGCTCGGATTTGAAAGGATTTACATAGCAAAGCAAGGCTCTAAAAACCCAATTGCCAAACGTAGCGACATAGAAGTCATAAGCCTTGGCGAAATAGACCAACTTCTGCCATACATTCTCTCATAACAAAGCCGCAAAACGCCCTTACAAATCAAAAAAACGACGTTTGGCAAAATAAAATGCCGTTTCGCTCGAACACAACGGTGTCTTATTTTGGTGTTTTGCCGATTGCCTAAGCTCGAATGTTTACGAGAGTGATTTTTGTCTTTGTCTTGTCGGTTGTCTTTTTGGAGTTTTTTGCTTTGAAGCAAGTGAAAAAAGCTGTATTTTTGCAGCGAGAAAAGTAATTTTGGAAATTATAACACAAAAATCGAAAAGACGACAGATGAAAACGAAAAAACATATCCTTTTTGCTCTGCTTTTGTTGCTTTGCAGCAATGTTTCGCAGGCACAACTTGCAGAGTTTGTAAATCCTTTTGTGGGAACAGATGCTCACGGACACACTTATCCCGGAGCAACCTCACCTTTCGGAATGGTACAACTCTCTCCCGACACACGCAAAGACGGTTGGGACGGTTGCAGCGGCTACCATTACAGCGACAGAGTGATATATGGTTTTTCGCATACTCACCTTTCGGGAACAGGCTGCCTTGACTATGGCGACATACTCTTTATTCCCACAACCAAAAGCTGGGACGAGGAAGATTTTTCGATGACATTCAGCCACAAGAACGAGAAAGCAACCGCAGGATATTATGAAGTGAAAAATCTCGGAGGTCAGTCGATAGACGCATATCTGACAACAAGCCCTCGGGCAGGCTATCACCGATATGAATTTGCCGCAAACCCACGCTCTGCAAGCATAATCATTGACCTTGCATGGAGAGACGAGCTTTTGGATTGCAGCTATAAAATACTGAATGATACAACCGTGGTGGGCTATCGCCACAGCAAATCGTGGAATCCAAATCACAAGGTTTATTTTGCAGCCATATTTTCGAGTAAAATAACAAAACACCGCTTTGACGACAAGACCAAGCGTCTCTTTTTGGCATTTGACAATTCTCCTTTGGCAAAAACAGCCGTCATAGAGGCAAGAGTGGCAATTTCTTCGACCGATGAAAAGGGTGCAATGAAGAACCTTTTGAGCGAAGAGTGCCGACGATTTGACCAAGCCAAAGAGAAGAACTCTCAACTGTGGGAAGCCGAACTCTCAAAGCTGCAAATACAAGGAGCAACCGACAAACAAAAAGAGATTTTCTACACAGCATATTACCACTGTCTGATAACACCTAACCTATACAGCGACACAGACGGAAGATATAGGGGAATGGACGATAAAATTCACCGTGCAAGGGACTATGAACGCCACAGCGTCTTCTCGCTTTGGGATACCTATCGCACGCTTCACCCTCTTCTTTCGATTACAGACACAAAACGCAGCCGTGATTTTGCATCTGCCTTTTTGGATATGTACTTGCAGAGCGGAGAGTTGCCGATGTGGGAGCTTGCCTCTTGGGAAACTCACTGCATGATAGGAATGCACGGCGTGAGTGTCTTGGCAGAGCTGATGCAAAAAGGCTTGGTGTCTCACCCTGCTCTTGCCTTGAAAGCTGCAATCAACAATGCCGACAGCCAAAAGAGGCTCTCAAACAGACGAAACTACACTTGGGAAAAACAAAACCTGCTCGGCTTGGATAGATTTGAACAAAACGGATATATATCTTCGGAGTTTGAACACGAGGGAGTGAGCAAGAGCGTCGAATATGCCTACAATATGTATTGCGTTGCCCAAATGGCAAAAATGCAAGGCAGAGAAGATTTGTACAATGAGTATATTGCAAAATCGCAATACTACAAAAATCTGATAAACCCACAAACAGGATTTATACAACCAAAAGAGAACGGCAGGTTTCTGCCCGATTTTGACCTCAGACAGATAGACCAAAACTATACAGAGGGCAATGGTTGGCATTATACCTTCTATGCACCTTTTGATGTGGAGGGTTTGATTGACCTTATGGGAGGAGAGAAAGAGTTTTGCAAGAAGTTGGACAAGCTCTTCTCCAAATCGGCAGCTCCAAATGGCAGAAAGCAAGCCGATGTTACCGGATTGATTGGAGGATATGCACACGGAAACGAACCTTCTCAACATTCGGCATACCTTTACACCCTTGCAGGAGAGCCACACAAGACTCAGCAATATGTAAGACAAATTTTGACAACACTCTATGACAATACACCGAGCGGAATTTGCGGAAACGACGATGCAGGTCAGATGTCGGCATGGTATGTTATGAGTTCGATGGGCTTGTATCCGCTTTCGCCTGTGGACAAAGAGTACATCATCACAACACCTCTGTTTGAGAAAATATCAATCCGACTTACAGGCGGCAAAACTTTCTCAATCACAGCTCCCGATGCAGGCAAAAAGAAATATATATCGAGGGTTTGGTTGAACGGCAGGGAGATTACCAACTTCAAAATCTCACATGAAGACATTGTTGCAGGAGGAGAGCTTAGCTTTGAGCTGAGCGACAAGCCTGTTTTGAACAAAAAACATAGCACCAAGCCAAGAGAGAAAAAGCAATCGGACATTGTCATCACTCCTTATTTGAGTTATAGCGGTACTGCGACCTTTACCGACAGCCTTGTGGTTGAAGTGTCGGCATTTTACCCCGATGATACTGTGAAAGTGAGCCTTTCTTCGGGCAGAGACTTCACATTTGTGGGTAAAGGCAGCATTGTATTGCATCAAAGCGATAATCTGACAATGTATTCGCTCAATGGAAAGAAGTCTCAGAGCGTTACCGCAGCCTTTTACAAGATACCAAAAGGCAGAAACGTCAAGGTGCTTTCGCAATACAATCCTCAATACACAGCAGGAGGTGACAGAGGTTTGATTGATCAAAGAAGAGGAGGAGATAATTGGAAGTTGGGACTTTGGCAGGGCTATTGGGGGAATGATTTTGTGGCAGTACTTGACCTTTCTTCGGGAGAAAAAGTAGCGAGAGTGGGAGCTAACTTTATACAAGACCAGAGAAGTTGGATATTTATGCCGTATGAGGTGGAGTATTACGTTTCGGACAACGGCAAAGACTTCAAACTCTTGGAGGTTGTGCCGAATGACGTTCCTCAAAGATGCGAAGATGTGGTACAGAAGACTTTCTTTACTACCAAGACGATAAATCACCGCTACATAAAGGTAGTTGCCAAGAACATAAAGACCAATCCTTCTTGGCATCTATCGCCGGGGGAGAAATCTTGGCTGTTTACCGACGAAATTGTGATTGAATAAGTTTATCAAGAAGTATAGACAATGACACGAATAGGTGTAATGAGCGACACTCACGGCTTTGTTCCGAGGCAGGTATATGAGTTTTTCAAAGATGTCGATTTGATAATTCACTGTGGCGACATAGGAAGCAGCGATGTGCTTGAGGAACTCAGGCTGTTTAAGCCTGTGCTTGCAGTTTATGGCAACTGCGACGACCGCTATGGCTTGGACGATGTGAAGAGAGTGCAGTATGCCACAATAGAAGGAGTGAAAATAATGGTAACTCACATAGGTGGCTATCCGAAACACTATGACCGTTATATAAAGGAAGAATTGGAGAAAGCGAAGTGCGATATTTTCTTTTGCGGACATTCTCATATTTTGAGGGTAATGTATGACAAGGATATGGATTTCCTTCTTGTCAATCCGGGAGCTTGCGGCAGGCAGGGCATTCACCAAAAGGCAACCCTTGTGAGGCTTGCTTTGGAAGATAAGAAGGCAAAAGACCTTGAAATAATGGAGTTTGAGAAATGGGGTAAGTAGAAATTTTGTACTTTTGCACCGATAAATAAAAAAGGGAACATGAAGAGAACGTTTTTATTGATAGTTTTGACAATGTTTTGTGCCACAGCGAACGCACAATTGTATAATTGGGAATTTGGAGTTACGGCAGGAGGAGCAAATTATGTGGGAGACATAAACTCGGCTTTCAATTCTGCCTCTTCAAACGCTCAGTGGAATCAGTTCGAGCAGAGTTTTGATTTTTACAATACAAATTTGAGATTGGGATTGGTTGCAAGGTATAATTTCTCTCCTCGTTGGGTTGTGTCGGCAGAGCTTAACTTCACCTCTTTGGAGGGCGATGACAAACACTATGGCAACCCTCGAAACCTCAATTTCTACTCTCCTTTGAGAGAATTGAGCGTCAGCTGTGAGTTTAACTTCTTTGACTATCGCACAGGCAGCAAACAGCACCGCATCACACCATATATATTTGCAGGCTTGGCAGGATTTTATTTCAATCCCAAGACCGATGTTCTCAACCCGATAACAAACCAGATTGAAACGGTCGAACTGCAAGCTCTCAACACCGAAGGTCAGGGCTTGGAGGGCTATGACAAGGCTTATTCCAAGTATGGCTTGGCTGTTCCTTTCGGTCTGGGTGTCAAATTCTCAATCGGAAGCCGTATATGCCTGTCGGCACAATGGGGATTTAGAAAAACATTCACCGACTACATAGATGACATAAGCAAAAACTATGTTTCGCATGAACAGATGATTAACTGGGGAGGCGAATTGGCTGCAAGTGCTGCCGACCGTACCCATGAATTGGAAGGAATGGAAACTTTCTATCACTCACACAACACAGCAAGAGGAAATAGTGCCACCAAGGATTGGTACAACTTCTTCGGAATAACCCTGACTACCAAGCTGACAACCAAAAGCAGCAAATGTCCGGGTATGCAATTTTGAAAGACTTTGCCATTGCAGAGAGATTTTTGAATAAAGTATGATTTTGAGCTAATAACTATCGGCTTTGAAGTAGTGAAATGGAAGACTTAAATATTGAAAAAATGAAAAAACGTCTTACAAAGTCCTTGTCGGACAGAAAATTCTGCGGTATTTGCGGAGGAATTGCCCAATACTTGGAGGTGGATTCAACTCTCATAAGAGTGATTTATGCTGTTTTGGCATTTTGTACGGGAATTATTCCGGCGATAATTCTTTACATCGTGCTGAATTTCATAATTCCCGAGGCTTAGAACTTGAAATAGAGCTGTATTCCCACGTCTTGCTTGTGGTTTGAGGCAATCATGTCGTTGCCCGAGGAGATTGTATCCTTGTCGGTGTACGATGTAACAGAATATCTGAGAGATAGTTGAAGTTGTTTTGTGATGTCATATTTGAGAAACAAGTATGCACGATGTCCTTTGTCGTAAAGGGTTGCCGAAGAAAAGGTAAGAGGAAGATTGTATTCATAGACCGAAAAATGAGAATCGTAGTTGTCGGTGTCGAAATAGGTATATCGTAAGTTTATTCTCAAAGGCAGGTTTGGCAAAGTGATTATTGGTTCTATATAGAAGTAATATCCCTTGGAATACGTCTCTGAGTGGTCGATGCAATGTGCTGCCCTCATATCAATCGAAAGGAGTTCTCCCAAAGTGTATCTTATTGTTATTTGATTGCTTAGAAAGTTTGTTGTCATAAGAAGGGCAGGGGTGGTCTTGTCGTCCTTTTCTCTGAGGGTGAATTTTGAAGTAAGGCGAACTTCTGCTCTTTCGCCCAGAGTGAATGTAAGTTCGCTTTTGAGCTTGCAGCCATTGCTTGGGGTTGTTGTCTGATATGTCGAAAATGGAAAGTGCAAAAAGTCGCTTCCTATGTAGTATCGGAAGAGTGAATTGAGCCTGTGGGCAAAGGAAATGTTGATTGCTTGTTCGTTTGCGGTGTGAGACTGCACTCCGATAGCATCCGAATAGTGGTTTTGAAACCTTTTGTCATAGTCTCTGTACGATATGGATAAGTTGGTTTTGTATCCCAAGGTGAATTGTAGGGCAAAAATCATTGCTGTTGCCTTGTTTTGGCTCATTGCCACTTCGGAAAAGAAGCGTAAATGTTTGTACAGATATGACAGATTGAGCGAATAGATGCTGTTTTGCTTACCCTCGAAGTAGTATTTTTGATATTCTCGGTTTTGATGATGAAGACTGTCTTTGAAATCGTAGTAAAACATTGTTGTTCCGACTTGTAAGCCTTTGTTGTCGTACTCATAGTGAAAACCGATAAGCCTTGTGAGGTTGGAATCTTTGGTTGCAAGTTCGGAAGCTGTGCGATGCAGTCCCGTGGTTTGCAGATTGGTCGAACAATCGCTTCGGTCTATGCTTGCAAAAAGATAGAGATTGGTTTTCAGAAGCTTGATATTGGTTGCTATTCCGCGATTGTAGCCATATTCAGAGGAGGAACGGTGCGGAGTTATTCCGCTTGTGTGTTTCTTGATTATTGCATCTGTGTTGAGGTAAGAAAGAGAAAATCCCTGTCCTATTGCCAATCCTTCTGCAAAGTTCAAGCGATAGTCGCCCAAGGTGAGCTGCTCGATTATTCCGATGTCTTTCAGAGTGAATTGAATCGAATAGTGGTCAAAGCCAAAGGGTTGAAGAGAGTCGAAAAACGGCTCTCCTGCGTCTTTGTCTGCCACAATGGAGAACTGCATACGGTCAAAATAGTTGAAATTGTAGCGAAGGGTAGAAGAAAATGGAGGACCCAAGTAGCCTTTGCCGTCTGTGCGAGTATAGCCTTTTGAAGGCGTGAGAACTTGTCGGTATTGTACTCTTAGCTGTTGCACGTTTGTTTTGGCTATGCTGTCAAAACGAAGTGCGGGTTTCCACGAACGTTTCTTCACACAGACAAACGGCTCTATGCTTTTGAGCGTTTGCTCGTCAAAACCATTGATATGCACAAGCTCATGCACCGAAAGCAAGTCTCCGGTCTGCCGTATGTAATGTTGCAAAGAGAAAATCTGAAAGTCGTTCAGCCCTATTATTTGCAGTTCAGCTTCGTTTGCAGTGTTGAGGTTGAGAGGAGAGGTGGCAAAAAAGCATAGTTGCTCAATCAAGTCTTCTTTTGCCTGTTCGCTTATCTCCAAATTCTCGATTTGTGCAAGCCTTTCTCTGCTCAAAATACTATTATCGGTTTGCGAATTGGCAGCATGACAAAACAAAAGCACAAGAAGAAAAACAAGAAACCCTTTTCTATTTTTCATCTTGTGCTTTGTTGTTTGGTATGTGTGAGTTTTGGTTTTATCAACCGCACTTGCTCCAACCACAATCGGCACATTGCTTGCAACCGTTTGTGTAGATAATCTTTCCACCGCACTGAGGACATTTCTCACCCTCGACAACAGTGCCGTCTTTGACGTATTTCTTTAATGCTCTGGCTATACCGTTTTTCCAAGTGTTGATTGAATCGGTGTCCAAAGTAAGTTTTGAAATCAGTTCTATCACGTTTGTTATCGGCATTCCGTGTCTCAGTATGCCGGAAATAAGTTTGGCATAATTCCAATACTCTTTCTTGAACATACGAGAAAGACCCTCTATGGTAACTTTGTATCCGTCGTTATCCAAGAACTGAAAATCGTATCTGGCAGGAAGATTGTCTTCTTTTACTCTGATGACCCAGCCTTTTTCAACCGAGTTTGGAAGCACGAAACTATCGGCTTTTCCCGAGAATATTTCGTATGGACGTCCCTCATACAAGCCTACAACGGCAATCCACTTCTCCTTGTCGTTTTGGAAACGGATTATGTCGGCTTCCAACTTCTTAGGACGTTTCGGAGCTTTGGTTTCGGTAAATGTACTGTTGTTTTTGTTAGAACCCGACACCAAGACACCATTTCGAGAGCCGTCTCTGTAAATAGTCATTCCCTTACAACCGCTTTCCCATGCTGTTTGGTAAATCTTATCGACCACTTCCTCCGAGGTTTCCTTCGGAATGTTCACCGTAACCGAGATAGAATGATCCACCCACTTCTGAATAGCTCCTTGCATCTTTACTTTATTAACCCAGTTCACACAGTTGGCAGTGGCATTGTTGTACGGAGACTTGGCAATCACCTCTTGCAGCTGCTCATCGGTATATTTGTGTACCAAATCTTCAACATTGTAACCGTTGATTTCTGCCCACACTGCAAATTTGTGGTGCAACACATTGTACTCTTCCCATGCCTGTCCCTCATTATCGGTAAAAGATATTGTAGCTTCGCTGTCATTTGGATTTACTTTCCTGCGACGTCTGTACGAAACTAAGAATGCAGGTTCTATTCCCGACGATGTTTGAGTGCAAATGCTGACGCTGCCTGTCGGAGCGATAGTCAGCAAGGCTATGTTACGTCTTCCGTATTGTTTCATCATGGAATAGAGTTCCTCGTCTGCACCTTTGAGCCTTTGAATGAAAGGATTATTCTCTTCCAACTTGTAATCATATATAGGGAAAGCACCTCTGTCGCGAGCCATAAGGGCAGACGAACGATAGGCAGAGCAAGCGAGAGCTTTTTGGACTTCGACTGCAAAATCTGTTGCCTCGTCTGTGCCGTATGTGAAGCCCATTGCTGCAAGCATATCGCCTTCGGCTGTTATCCCGAAACCTGTCCGTCTTCCTTCCAAGCACTTCATCTTGATATTAAGCCAGAGTTCTTTCTCTGTTCTCTTTATTCCTTCGGGTTCGGGGTCGGATTCTATCTTTGCAAGTATGCGTTCGATTTTCTCCATCTCCAAATCTATCAGGTCGTCCATGAGCTTTTGTCCTTTCTGAACGTGCTGTTTGAAAAGCTCAAAGTCAAATTCCGCCTCCGAAGTGAAAGGATGTTTGACGTAAGAGTAAAGATTGATTGCCAAAAGGCGGCAACTATCGTATGCACACAAAGGAATTTCTCCGCAAGGGTTGGTAGAGATTGTCTTGAAGCCGAAAGAAGCGTAGCAATCGGGAACTGATTCTCTCAAAATAGTATCCCAGAACAATACTCCCGGCTCTGCAGACTGCCAAGCGTTGTGAATAATCTTTTTCCACAGCTCTCGAGCATCTATTTCTTTGACAACGGAAGGATTATCGCTGTTTATTGGGAATTGTTGTCTGTAAGGCTTTCCGCTTACAACGCATCTCATGAATTCATCATCAATTTTGACAGACACATTTGCACCTGTGATTTTGTTCAATTCCATTTTTGCATCAATGAAATCCTCTGCATCGGGGTGCTTTATTGATATGGACAGCATCAAAGCTCCTCTTCTTCCTCCCTGAGCCACTTCCTTTGTGGTGTTTGAGTATCTTTCCATAAAGGGAACAATACCTGTGGAAGTCAAAGCAGAGTTTTTAACAGGGCTCATCTTTGGTCGTATGTGTGAAAGGTCGTGTCCAACTCCTCCTCTACGCTTCATGAGCTGCACTTGCTCCTGATCTATCTTCAATATGCCGCCATACGAATCGGAATTGGCAGGATTGCCTATCACAAAGCAGTTTGACAAAGAGACAACTTGGAAATCATTTCCTATTCCTGCCATAGGGCTTCCCTGAGGAATGATATATTTGAAATCTTTCAACAATTCATATATATCCTCTTCGCTCAAAGGGTTCTTGTATTTGCGTTCTATTCTGGCAAATTCTCTTGCCAAACGTCTGTGCATCTCGTCCGGATTGAGTTCATAGACCTTGTCGCCGTCTCTGAGTGCATATTTGTTAATCCAAACGTCAGCTGCCAACGTATCACCCTTGAAATACTCTGTGCAAGACTTCAAAATTTCCTCTTTGTTTTGCTCTTTTCTGTCCATTTGTGTCTTTTTCCTTTTACTTTTTTGTGCAACAATTTCCTTCTTTGCCAAAGACTTATCTTCTTTGTCAAAGATTGGTTCATTTGATGATGATGAAAATAAATCCAAATCCATAACTCATGAAATTCAGGTTACAAACTTACAAAATATTGTTGCACACAAAGACCTGCTGACTTTACTAAGTTTTCAACAAAGACTTGTTTTTAGCAATGAAAAATCTTTGCTTTTAAGGACTGCGAGTTTTTTTTGCTTGTTGAAAACCAAATTTGCAATCAAAACGGCGTTTTATTTTGGTTTTATCTTTACCTTTGCAAACGCTATTTTCAAAATGTAATTATGATATGAAGAAGATTCAAATGGTGGATTTGCACTCGCAATACGAGAAAATAAAGACCGAAATTGACGATGCCATATCTTGTGTCATTGACTCGACATCTTTTATCAAAGGACCTGCGGTCGGTCAGTTTGCAAGCGAGCTTTCCTCATTCCTCGGGGTCAGACACGTCATTCCCTGCGGCAATGGAACAGATGCTTTGCAGATTGCTTTGATGGCATTGGGATTAAAGCCGAGCGATGAGATAATTTGCCCTTCTTTTACCTTTATTGCTTCTGCCGAGGTGATAGGTTTGTTGGGCTATCGTCCCGTGTTGGTTGATGTGGACTACGATTCGTTCAACGTTACTGCCAAAAACATAGAACAAGCTATCTCGGTAAAAACAAAAGCTATCATTCCGGTGCATTTGTTTGGTCAGTCTGCACCAATGGAAGCCGTGATGGCAATAGCAAAGAAGTATGATTTGTATGTGATTGAGGATACTGCTCAGGCTTTGGGAGCAGATTACATTTTTGAAGACGGAAGCAGAAAAAAAGCAGGCACTATCGGCACTATCGGTTGCACCTCTTTCTTCCCTTCAAAGAACCTTGGCTGTTACGGAGACGGAGGAGCAATTTTTACAGACGACGATAAGTTGGCAGAAAAGATGAGTATGATAGCCAATCACGGCTCAAAGCAACGCTATCACCACGATGTGCTGGGAGTAAACTCTCGATTGGACAGCATACAAGCCGCCATATTGTCGGTAAAGCTCAAATATTTGGAGCAGTACGAACAGGCAAGATACTCTGCCGCACAAAAATATACCGAAGCCCTCAAAGACATAGAAGGACTTGTCGTTCCAAAAGAGCAATCCTTCTCCACACACGTCTATCATCAATATACACTGAAAGTAAAAGACGCAAAACGAGACCAACTTAAAGCATTCTTGGAAGAAAACAACATTCCGGCAATGATTTACTACCCTGTGCCGCTTCACAAGCAGAAGGCATTCTTGCCGATTGCCAGACAGGGAGGGGATTTGTCCGTTTCGGAAACTCTTTCCGAGCAAGTGCTTTCCCTTCCTATGCACACAGAGCTTGACAACGAGCAACAACAATACATCATCGGCAAAGTAAGAGAGTTTTTCAACAAATAAATACATTATTATATGAGAACGATACTTGTAACAGGCGGAGCAGGATACATAGGCAGCCATACGGTTGTGGAACTTCAAAATCAAAATTATAGTGTCGTCATTGCAGACAATCTTTCTAACTCAAACGAGAAAGTGATTGAGGCAATCTGTCAGATAACCGGCAAAAAGCCCGATTTCATAAAGGCAGATTTGTCCGACCAAAGCGAGTGTAAAAAGGTTTTTGACACATTCCCGCAAATTGAGGCGGTCATCAACTTTGCTGCATACAAGGCAGTGGGAGAGAGCTGTGAGAAACCATTGGATTATTACAAGAACAACTTGGGGATACTCCTCAATGTGTTGCAGCAGATGAAAGAAAGAGGAATAAAATACTTCGTTCAATCGTCTTCATGCACCGTCTATGGTGAGCCGGAAGTGCTTCCGGTAAGAGAAAGCAGCCCTATTCAGCAGGCAACATCTCCATACGGCAACACAAAACAAATGGCAGAGGACATACTTCGCTTTACCGCAATGGCAAAACAGGTGAAGGCAATAGCACTTCGCTACTTCAATCCGGTGGGCGCTCACGAGAGTGCATTGATTGGAGAATTGCCAAACGGAGTTCCAAACAATCTCATGCCTTTTATCACACAAACAGCCGCAGGAATAAGGAAACAACTCACCGTTTTCGGCAATGACTATCCCACACCGGACGGAACTTGCATCAGAGACTTCATTCACGTTGTCGATTTGGCAAAAGCTCATGTGGTTGCGATAAATCGCTTCTTTGAAAACAAGAACAAAGCCGACTTTGAGTACTTTAACATAGGAACGGGAAGGGGATACAGCGTTCTGGAACTTATAAACAGTTTCGAGAAAACAATAGGTGTCAAACTAAACTACACCATTGGCAGCCGCCGACAGGGAGACATCACCCAGATATGGGCAGATACCACCGTTTCGGAGCAAGAACTCGGCTGGAAGGCAGAAATGGATATAGACCAAATGACGCTTTCGGCATGGAAGTGGCAGCAACACCTTGACAAAACGCCGTTTTAATCAAATAAAACGCCGATTTATTCAGACAAAACGCCGTTTTATTTTGTTGAAACGGCGTTTTATTTTTGTCAATCGCAATTTGCTGATTTTCTATTGATAATATAAGTTCTTGCGAAGAAGAAAACAAGGATTGCAAGGCTCAGTGCAATCGACCAAACCTCCTGAGAGTAAACCTCGCTCTCTGCTTGGGCAATGTAATTGTTGTTGTAGAGAAAGTAAAACAGACAGCTGACAAAGTTATTTACAAAGTGGTAGAGAACACCTGCCCAAATGCTGCCCGTAACTGCAAACAAAGTTCCTATGACACACGACATTACAAAGCGTGGAAGAAAAGAAAAAATCTCGAAATGTATGAAAGAAAAAATTGCAGAGCTGACAACGATTGCCCAAAAAGTGCTTTTGAACCATGTTTTCAGCAGTCTTTGCAAAGCACCTCTGAAAAAAAACTCCTCCACAACCGCAGGTATTACAGCCATTACAAAAGACGTTGCAACAAATCCCCATACTCCGCCAAGGGAAAAGAGTTTCTCTGTCATGAGAGCGGAAGTTTCCTGCATCTGTCGCCATATCTCTTCGCCCGGAAAGTGAATTTGTCCGTTCAAAACATTGAGCCAATCGACCAAAGGGATAAGACACACAGGCAAAACGGCAGCCCAAACAAACAATCTCTTGTCTTTCGGAAGCGAAAGTGTGAAACGAAAATCTCTGTCGAAGACCCAAAAGTAAATAAGGGCAGGAAAGCCGAACATAAAAAGCGAACAAATGCCCTGCAACAACAATGCTCCTGCCGGAGTGGCATTAAAATCGGGCAAACACAACATAAACACTGCCGAAATGATAGTTGCCACAACAAAACCGCTCAATAAAAGAGCTATCAGCAACATCAATTTTGGAAAAGACTTGATATTCTCGCTCAATAACTTCATTATAGAAATCAGATTTCAAATTCAAATGGAAGTAAATCTGCAACTTGGTCGAACTTAACGAAGCCTCCGTCTTTCAATCCGACAATGACAGAAAGTTTGTTGCCATATCGTTTTTCGGTTTCGCTCATCACTTGTCGGCAAGCACCGCAAGGATATGCCGAAGCGTCTTTGCCTTGACTTGTTTTGGCAACAACAGCCAACGAGACGGCGGAAGCCTCCTCCATTGCTGCAGCAAACAAGGCTGTTCTCTCGGCACAAAGTCCCGAAGGGTAGGCTGCGTTTTCTTGATTAGTACCTTGAACTATCGTTCCGTCCGAAAGCCTGACCGCAGCACCGACCTTGAAGCACGAATAGGGAGAGTAAGACTTGGAAAGAGCAGTGTATGCCGCCCTTACCAAGTCTTGCTCATCTTTATTCAACTCTTCTATGTTTTCAAACCTGAGATAAGTAGTCTTGAAACTCTCTTCTGTCATGACAAACCGCCCTCAATCGATAATGAAAGTATAGTTGAAAGCAATGTTTGCCGAATACTGTGTCTCCAATCGCCATGCCCCGAAGCAGTAAGGCAGAGAAAATTCTATGCCAAAGCCATGGCGGTGATTGGTACTTACAAGCAATCCTACCTTCGGCACAACCATTGCACGCCAACCGCTTTGCCCTTCAAAATCTTGAAGATAGTATTGGTCAATACTTTGTTGTGAGCTGAGGCTGTAGTCATATCTTCCCCACATTGCCCCTATGCCTATTCCGACAAAAGGTTTGAATACCTCGTTATAAAGATAGTAGTTGGCAGTAAGAAGAATCGGCACTTGGTGTGCAGCCCAATTATATTTGGCAGGAAGATATGAGAGCTTGAAAGACTGAGGCACGCAATAGTTGTAGCCTATGGATACTCCCAAACCAAGCTTTGTTTCTTCCAACTGCATTTCGAAGGCAAAATCTGCCCCATATACATAGGTATAGTTTTTATTCAAATCGCCCAAAGCCATACCTGCGGTCGGTCTTACGCTCAAAAAAATGTCGTAAGGCTCACCATTTGAAAGCCTGTGCCGCTGTTGAGCAAATATATTGCCGCAACACAATGCCATTATGAGTATTAAAAATGTCCTTTTCATAACTCCTTGCTTTGATTGCTTACTTTTTGTTCCACGAATCTTTCAATGTGCAGGCTCTGTTGAAGACAAGATGTTCCGAAGTGCTGTCGTAGTCTGTCGAAAAGTAGCCCAAGCGTTCAAATTGGTACTTGTCCAAAGGTTGTGTTGTCGAAAGGAATTTCTCAACCTTGCAGTTCTGCAACACTTTCAAAGAATCGGGGTTGAGGTTCTCCAAAAAGCTGTGTCCTTCTTCGACTTTGTCGGGACTTTCACTTTGGAACAGACGCTCAAACAGCCTTACCTCTGCATTACAATGGTTGTTTGCATCTACCCAATGGATTGTTCCTTTTATCTTTCTGCCGTCATGAGCGTTTCCTCCGCGAGATTGTTCGTCGTAAGTGCAGTGAACGGCTGTTATGTTGCCCTCCGGGTCTTTATCGACGCCGGTGCAGCGAACTATGTAGGCGTATCTTAATCTTACTTCTTGACCCGGGGTCATGCGGAAGTACTTTTTAGGAGGGTTTTCCATGAAGTCGTCTCTTTCGATATAAAGAGTTTTTGAAAAACTTACCTCTCTTGTGCCGGCAGATTCGTCCTCCGGATTATTGATTGCCGAAAGCAATTCGGTTTTTCCTTCGGGATAGTTGTCGATTATCAGCTTTACAGGGTTCAAAACTGCCATTACTCTTTGCGAACGCTTGTTAAGGTCGTCTCTGAGGGCGTTTTCCAATCTTGCATAGTCGATTACGTTGTCTCTTTTGGCAACTCCTATGTCTTCACAGAAGTTTCGTATGCTTTCGGGGGTGTATCCTCTTCGTCGAAGACCGCAAATTGTCGGCATTCTCGGATCGTCCCAGCCGCTGACGTAGTTTTCTTTTACCAACTGCAAGAGTTTGCGTTTGCTCATCACCGTATAGTTGAGGTTAAGTCTCGCAAATTCGTATTGATGCGAAGGAAAGATGCCGAGTTGTTCGATAAACCAATCGTAAAGTGGTCGGTGAATGTCAAATTCCAAAGTACAAATCGAGTGAGTTATGTTTTCAATAGAGTCGCTCTCGCCATGGGCATAATCATACATCGGATAGATTGACCATTTGTCCCCTGTGCGGTGGTGAGAGGTGTGAATAATTCGGTACATTATCGGATCTCTCATGTGCATATTGGGGTGAGCCATGTCAATCTTCGCTCTGAGGGTCTTGCTTCCGTCGGGAAATTCTCCTTTTCTCATTCTCTCGAACAAATCCAAGTTCTCCTCGACGCTTCTGTTGCGATAGGGGCTGTCCTTTCCGGGAGTTTGCACAGTGCCTCGGTTTTCTCTCATTTGTTCAAGGCTTTGATCATCGACGTAAGCCAAGCCTTTTTTTATCAATTCCACAGCCCACTGATATAGTTGCTCGAAATAGTCTGACGCATAGTGTTCTTCTGCCCACTGAAAGCCCAACCATTTAATGTCTTCTTTGATTGAATCCACATATTCGGTGTCTTCTTTTACCGGATTGGTGTCGTCAAATCTCAAATTGGTTTTTCCGCCATATTTTTTGGCAACTCCGAAGTTCAAACAGATACTTTTTGCGTGTCCTATGTGCAAATATCCGTTTGGTTCGGGCGGAAAACGTGTGATTATGCTTTTGTGTTTTCCGCTTTTCAAATCATTGGTAATTATCTCTTCAATGAAGTTTAAGTTTGTCTTCTCTGTGCTTTCTTCTTTCGCTTCCATGCTTGCAAATTTTGTCGTTTGGTAAAATAATTGTGCAAAAATACGAAAATCATCGCTTATTTCCTTACTTTTGCAGCAAAAAAAGCGAGATTATGTTGTTGGTTGGAGAAAGTATAGTGAGCGAAGAGGTCAAAAATGTGAGCTTTTGTTGCGATTTGACAAAGTGTAAGGGCTGTTGTTGTGTCGAAGGAGATGCAGGAGCTCCGCTTTTGGAAAGCGAGATTGAGATTATACAAAAATTGATGCCCGAGATAGAGCCTTATATGGAGCAGAAAGCAGTGGAAATTGCCAAAAATGGTTTTTGGGAAAGGGACATCGAGGGCGAATTATGCACAAAAATAATGGACGGAAGGGAATGTGTTTTTGTCAAGTTTGAAAACGGAACGGCTCTTTGTGCAATCGAGGCTGCATATCGGCAGGGGAAAATAGACTTTCCAAAACCTGTTTCCTGTCATCTTTATCCGATAAGGGTGAAAGACTATGGGGAGTTTACCGCCGTCAATTATCACGCATGGGATATTTGCAAAGACGCTCTCAAAAACCCGAATGCCGAGCCGCTTTACAAACTTTTGAAAGAGCCTTTGATAAGACGTTTTTCCAAAGAGTGGTACGAGTGTCTTGTGAGCGAGATTGAGAGCGGGAACTCTCTGTAATATTTCGCAGGTTTCAAGATGTGTTTTTGCAAGAGATTGTCTCGGGAAAATAAAACGGCGATTTGTTCTTTTGAAACGCCGTTTTGGCAGAATAAAACGCCGTTCTGTTTTTGCAAAACGGCGTTTTATTTTTGTAAAATCAAGTCTTTGATTTTCAGTTTGTTGATATTGGTTTATTGTTTTGTCTTTCTGCCTTGTTATCTTATCTCGTTGGCAAGCTGCAACAAGTATTCTATTTGGTAATATATGGCATTCATGTCGCTTTCGCTCTTTGCAGGAAGGTAAGTTCTGTTGTACTCACCATAAAAGTTCTCGTTTTTGCCTACAATGCCCTTTTCGGTTATGCAATTCACCCCGTCAATGCAGTTAATCCACACTTTGTAACCGCTGTTGGTGATTTCCTTTGAGACGGTTGTTTGAATTAAATCGACGCAAAGAGAAGTCTGAGAATTGTTCTTACCGCTCCACAGATAGGAAAGAAATCCCGAACCGTCGATTGTAAACTCTTTGTAAACGTTTCCTTCGATGCTTGTGCCGATTATTTCACAAGCCTCTTCGATTCTTTGTGCCATGGTATTGTTTGCAACAAATCCTGCAAAGACAAGGCATAGTATTGAAATGTATCTTCTCATGGTTGTTGATGTTATTTCGTTGTGAAGTTATATTCTCTCAATTTGATTGTTCCGGTTGCGAAAGAGATGTACATTATCTGCACACTCTCAAGTTTTTTCAGCGATTTGTCGGTGTATTTGTAGTTTATCTTGTGTATTTTGTAATGATTTTGCCCCTCAAGCGGCGTATAGAAAAGGTATTCGTTGTGTTTGGGGTCGTAGTTGGCACGAGAAACTACCTCTTTCAGCTTAGGGTATTTGAAAAAGTAAGAGTTGTCGTTCAGTTTCTTGTTTCGCTTGAGCTTGATTCTCAATTCTTTCGGCAGAGACGAAGGTTCGATTTTTGCATTCGAGCTTTTGTTGTAGTAGGAGAAAGGGTTGCTTTTGTCGATTTTGTCGTCTGTGGTGTTGAGAAACACTTTTGCAACAAGACCTTTTGGATTTATGCTCATATCGAACATATATAAACTATCCTTCTGTGCATTTGCGATAGTGCAACAAGCAATCAACAGAGTAAAACAAAGAATCAATTTTTTCATGCGGCAAAGGTAGTGATTTTTTCAATCACTTAGTGAATTTTTTGCCTTTACGGCGAGTTGTTTTTCATGGGTTTAACATTCGCTAACTAACCAAGAGGAGGGTTTTAGTGTCTGATTTTTCGCAGAAAAGTTTGTCAGAATAATAAATTATTGTATATTTGCGAGTTAGTTTAGATAGATTGTTTTTAGGAATGGAAGCAACTAAGTATTTGATTTTGAAATGATAAAAGTTTTTGAGATATGAGAAAATATTCACTTCTTACGGTGCTGTTGCTGCTCTTGGCAGCCCAATTTGCCAATGCACAAGGACCAACTTTATTGACCCATGCAGATTTTGAAAACGGAATTCCTGCAGGCTGGACTGTCTCCGACCCGACAAATGTGGTCGTTTACAACAACCTTGCCGCCACAGGAAGCAAATCTGTGAGAATGATACCAAACTCGGGAGAGATAATGATAACATCTCCTACGTTTCAAATTCCCGCAGGTTGTGCAACTCGTTTGGAGTTTAGCCATATTCCGATTTTGAACAACCAAAACGGTGGTCGTGTAGAGGTAAGAAAACCAAACGGAACGTGGGCAACCTTGACCCTTTCGGGAGGAGATGCCAATCCGAGCTGCTATGACAAGAGTTATGGTGCGGGAGTTCAGAGCGGTTTTGACGGTAGTTTCAAGAAAGTGAACTATTGGCAGGGTAATGTCAATATTCCTTTGTCCGATTTGGACAGCACATATTGGAGAAATGAAATATTTTATTTGTATTCCACCCTTACGGCAAGTGCAACCGAAGTTCAGTTCAGGTTTGTCGTTCCTGCTTCGACAGGTGCGGCGGCGAATTTCTCGGGTTGGTTCATCGATGACGTTCGTTTGTTTGTGGCAAGTGTGGCAGGAAACGAGGTGAGAGTGCCAAGAATAAGAGCTATCAACAAAGCTCCTACACTTGCAAACTATCCTACTTGCAGCGATGTGCTTGTGAGTATGCAGATATTGGACGCAGGAGGTGCGATGTCCACGGCGGCAGATGCTGTGAAGATTGAATATAAACAGCAAGATGATAACGGAGTATTTCAACCTGCAACGGTGAATATGGTTTTGGTTGATGCTGCAACAAACACTTACGAAGGTCATATACCATTCAATGGTTTCGGACAGCCGACTTTTTGGCGTGTGATTGCAACCGACTCCAAAGGAAACCAAATCCGCTATCCGTTTGTCTATGATACTTACGCACGATACAATACAATACGACCGTATGCCGGCAGTAAAAAGATACGAGAAACTCAGACGAGCAACCAAGAGCTGATGATACCTACAAACAAGCTCTCTTCGATGTTCCAAATGAGATATTCGGTTGAAGAATTGACCGAAGCAGGATTTACAGCAGGAGAAATTGGAGGATTGTATTATGATGTTACTCAGTCGGCAGCAGGATTTGTGTTGCCGAACTTCAATCTATACATAGGTAATGTGTCCCCTGACTGGGTTTTGGAGACACAATATCAATATTCGGCGAGTACTCTTACAAATGTATATACCAATCCAACCTTTGTAACTCCGCCCGTCGGACAACAATATATTCAATTCAACGAACCATTTTTGTGGGACGGAGTGAGCGACATAATGATTAAAACTTGTTGGGGAGCGGTAGCTACAGCCGGTGGCGTAACCAAGGTCGAGTGTATCTCGACAAGCGGCGATTATAGGACAGGTCAGTTCGTTCAAACAGGAACATCGTTTGTCGAGGCTTGTACTGCTCCGTTCAGTTCGGCAGAACCATTGATTAACTATAAGGTTAATTTCAAGTTTGATTTTGTTGATAATTGTGTGTTGCCGGTTGATGCGGCTTTGTCTTCCGTTTTGGCTCAACCTGCCAATCAAACGGTGAGTGCAAATACCAATTCCAACTTCGGAGTGTATGTGAGAAATGATGGTTCAGAGCCTTTGAGCCAGATAAAGGTAAGCTATTTGAGTGATGACGGCTCTTCGGGAAATGCAACATGGAATGGCAACCTTGCTGCGGGCGATTCGACAGTGTTCAATGTAACGAGTTCGTTGAACCTTACGCCCGGATTTAGAAAGGTAACGGCATGGACAGATATTTTACCGCCGGATGTGGATTGGAATACCGACAATGATACTATTGTGTATGAGATTGTATCTTGTGATGGTCCGATGAACGGTGTTTATGCGATAGGAAATGTGTCGGGAGTTGCTTCTTCAAGAAAGTTTGAGGACTTCAGACAGGCATTCAAAGTATTGGAAATTTGCGGTGTCGGCGCTCCTGTTACAATCAAAATAGACCCTGCAAACGGAATTCCTTATAATGATATTCTGCGTTTCCCTACAACTATTCAGGGAGCAAGTGCCACAAATATGGTAACCTTTACCTCGGCAAGCACTACAACACCTGCGGTGTTCTATGTTGATGATACCCTCAAAGGTGTTTATTCTGCATTCGATTTGTCGGGAACTAAGTTCTTGAGGTTTGAAAATATCAAGATACTTCCTTCAAAGTATTATCAGGACAACTTGGGCGGAGCATCTGCCGAGAGAAATGTGGTTCTCATGTCTTCGACCACAAGCAACATAGAGTTCAAAAAATGTGATTTCCCTGCAAGTGTGGTTTATGGAGCGGACAATACTCAGAGCGTTTGCTCTCAGGTTCCTACAAGTATCATCGAGATGTCGGCGGCAAACAACATTACGATTGACAGTTGTACCTTTGGAGCTGTTGCAACAAAGGTCATCAATATAAAAGGTATGTCTCCGGCTGCAATGTCTTCGGGCATTGTGCTAAGGAATAATACTTTCAACTATGAGGCTGTTACAATCAATGGTACTGCAATAGTATCGGACAATGTTGTGTATGCAGAATATAACAACGGATTGATTGTAAGCGGAAATACTTTCGTTGCCGCCCCTGACAGACCTACGGTAGGAGGTGAGAAGTATGCAATGATGTTGCAGTCCTCGAAGGATTTCAATATCAACAAGAACACTTTCTCTTTGGAAAAGATTACTGCAATAGGTCTTTCGCAGATAATTAACGGTTCTGCCAAGATTGCCAACAACAAAATCAGCATAAACAACACCAACACGGGTGTAGGAAATATTCATACTTCATGTATCAAGTTCTTGTCGGGAGCAGGCGTCGATATTGTATATAATAATATGTATGCAGCTGATGCTTCACTTCAAGGCAAACAGGCAACTGCTTTGAATTTGGGCAGTCAGGGACAAACAAGTGCAGGCATCAATGTGAAGAACAACATAATAGTTTCTGAAGGCTTGGGATTTGCAGCATGGTTGAAGCCGACAGGTGAGTCTGTAAACTCATTCACGCTTTCCAACAATATGTATTACAAAGCTCAAAGCTCGTCAGCCAATCCGCTCTTCAAATACAACACAACCAATGTGGAAGATGCTGCGTCTTGGCAGACATTAACTTCGGAGACTGCTTCGTATTATACAGAAGACCCTTTGTTTGCAATATGGAACGACTTGAACTCCACAAGTACTTTCTTGTGTGAGAAAGGTGTTGCGGTAGCAGGAGTTACCGATGACTTCTATGGAAGAAGCAGACCGGCAACAAATCCTTGTATAGGAGCATTGGAGTTTGAGCCTCCGACAAGTAACATTCATGTTTTGTCGGTAACAATCAACAATGGCGACTATGAACAAACAGAAAGTGGCTTGGCAATGTATTCAAGTTGTAACTTCGGACAAGAAACAGTCAGCGTATCTTATAGAAACATCAGTGCCAATACTATACCTGCCAATACTGCAAGAATGTATTACAGGATTGACAACTCTACTCCTGTAAACGGAGGTGCAATCAATCATGATATTGTTCCGGGTGAAGATTATGTGTTCACATTTACTCAAACCGCAGATTTGTCTTCAACAAGTACGGTTGCAACAAGAACTTTGACTGCTTATTCTTCTCTTGTTGCTGATACGGTAAACACAAACGATACGGTGAGAATACTCATCAATTCAAGGTATCAGCTTCCTGCCATGGCAACTCAAAATATCAATGTGAATTATGGAGATGCAGCCACGGTAACAATAACTTCCAACGATTCGATTTACTGGTTCAAGAATATTGATGACCAAAATTATTTCTTGAAGTCTCATGTTCTTACCACAGAGCCTCTGTATAGCGACACTACATTCTATTTTTCGGCAAATCATGAAGCTCCTGTTTTGAAGATAACAGAATTGCAGTTTAGCAGAACGGCAAGTGTCGAGGAGGGTATCACCTCTCCGGTGCCTTCGTGGGTTACAACGGCAAACGCATACGAGGTAAGCAATCTTGGAGACGGAGACATAGACTTGACAAATTACAAATTCATCTACTATTCGGGTACAACAGACAACCTTCCTACCACGGCAACCAAGACTTACACCTTCCCTGACGGATATGTTCTTCCTGCGAATAGTTCGGTTGTGCTTTTGCCTGTCAGTGCTACCTCAATATCTCAAGACGGTGTGCTTGGAATTGGAACGGGAACGGTTGCAATCAACAAGAAAACAGGATTTGTAATCAAAGATGCTGCAAATGCTGTTGTTGATGCGGTGGCTGTAAATGGCGGTGCTTTTGTTGCAGCTCACGGAGTACCGGGTACAATATGGAACGGCTTGTCTTCTAATCTTACATTGACAGGTACTGCGGGTGTTGTGAGAACATCGTCTTCTGCCAACACTCAGGCAGGTTGGGTAAAAGCCTCTGCAACCAATCCGATGACTTTGGGAACTTACAACAACGACCTTTCGGTTTATGAAAATAATGGCTGTTTGGGACACAAGGCAGTATGCAACATTCATATTCAAAATACACCAATCTACAATCCGGGAATAGCAGAAATAAGCATTGTAGGAATAGAACAAGACAGCGTATGTACTCTCGGTGCGGAGCAAATCAAAGTCAAGATTTCTAACATGGGATTGCAGCCTGTTTCAAATATTCCTATATCTTATTGGAGTGTAAAGAACGGAGGCGTATTTGAGCAATATACAGACACATATACAGGAACTATAAATCCTTTTGAGTTTGCAGAGTTTGTGCTTTCTCAACCGCTTAACCTTACATCTAACACAACAAATACAACTTTCGATATATTTGCTTGCACAACCTTGTCGGAAGATATTGTTCACGACAATGATACTTCGTCAATGCAAATTGTTTCATTGAGAACACCTACACCTCCGATAGCTTCCGATGTCTCTATTCCGTATGCAAGTTCGACTACATTGACTTCTACAAGTCCGTTTACAACTATTTGGTACGATGATCCTGCAACGCACGTCGAGCTGTCAAGAGACGATTACACCACACCTCTATTATATACTACGGATACTTTCTATGTGGGAGCCTTACTCGAAACTGCAAGTGTTGAAATTGTGGGAACGGGAACTACAACAAATGCAAACGATGCAGCACCTACACCTTTTGCTTACAGCAAACAACAAGTCAAGGAACAATACTTGCTTAAAGCAGAAGAGTTGTCCTCATTGGGAGAGGGTGTGATAACATCTTTGGGCTTCAAGGTCAAGACAGAGAATGCCAATGTTACCATGACTAACTACACTATCAAGATGGGAATGACCAGTGAAACAGAACTCTCAACTTGGCTTGGCAACTTGCAGGAAGTTTACTCCAATTCGGTAACCATAACAAAGACACCTCCAATGTCGGAAGTTTGGAAGGATATGAGCTTTACAACACCTTTCTATTATGACGGAGCTTCCAACCTTGTTATCGAAGTATGCTACAGCACAACTACAACAACAGGAAAAGTCAAGACCTACAATTCAACCACAGACTTTAATTCTACCATAGTATATCACAGTGCAACCAACAGTGCCTGCCAATATTCCGGAGCTCCGACGGCAACATACTCCAAACGTCCGAATATGCAATTTGGAATTAACAAGTATGGCTGTCAGAGTGAGAGGACACAAGTTGTGGTAAATGTTGCAGCGGCTCCAAGCTGTGAGGCAGGTCTTCCTCAGGTTGTAGCACCTCAGGACAATGCCATAGTGATGTCCGGCATTGCAACACTAGTACAAGTAGAGCTTAAGAACTTTGGAACAGATGTATTGTCAAGTGTAGATTTGCATTGGTCAATCAACGGAGTTGAACAAAGCGTTTACAACTGGACAGGTTCGTTAGCTCAAAATGCCACAGAGGTTGTTACAGTTGGTAGCTACACTTTCATTTCCGGAGAAGTTGAATTGGTTGTTTGGTTAGTAAAAGACTGCGACAGCGAACAAACTAACGACACAATCAGGTCTCATTTCTCCTCATGTATAGGAAATAACAACTCCGAAACAATCGTAACCATAGGACCTGATGCAACAGATAACTACTCTTCGGTAGGCGATTTGATGGCAGATTTGACCGCATCGGGCGTTTGCGGACCTATAAGAGTAGAAATCAAGGCAGGAACATACGATGAACAAATCACAATACCCGGCATTTCCGGATTGTCTGAAACAAATTACATCAGATTTGTGGGACTTGCAGCCGACAATAGTCAGACAATTTTGACATACACGCCTGCTCCTTCTGACGAAGACAAGTATGTGATAAGCATGGATGGAGTAGAAAACATACATTTTGAGAATTTGACATTGCAATGTGCCGATACTACTTCGGTAAGTTCCGTAAACATAGAGAACTCTTCAAATATCAGCTTTACCAATGTTCAGATGCTTTCTCAAAAGAGCATAACCAATACAATGCTTCGAGTTGGCAAGACCTCAGACCTTACTATCTCTTCAAGCAACTTTGTCGGCTCGGCAATACAGTTTGAAGTCTTCGATACTACAAGTTCTTTGACGATGACCAACAACAACTTTTTGGAATTTGGTTTGAGAGGTATCAAGATAGATAAAGCAGAAGACGTGGTATTGACCGACAACTATCTTTCAACAGATACATCAAAGGTTGTCGTAACTGCAATCGACCTATCCAACATTGGCGGAAATCTTCAAGTAATGTCCAACGTCGTTTACTTAAAGAAAGGAACTGCCATAAGAACAGGTATGTCATTAAAGAAGATTACTGCAACACAATTTGCTCCTGCTTTTGTGGCAAACAATGCAATCTCGATGATAGGTTCAAGAACTTCATCTTCGGCTTTGGCATACGTCGGAATAGACATTGATACCACCGATTGGATGAACGTTTACTACAATACTGTTTACTTAGAGCCGTCAAAGGGCAACAACACAGCATCAAAATGTTTGTCCATAGGCAAAGTCGGTTCTAACATCTTTGTTCAGAACAACAACTTGGACAATAGTGGCAAGGGATACGCCTACTATGTTCAAACCCCCGGCACACAGATTGCACTCTCAAATAATAACAACTACATAACCAACGGAAGCAAGTTCGTATACTGGTTAAGCGATAAAACAACTTTGGCATTGCTTCAAACAGCAAACTCAATGGACGCACAGTCAGTAAGTGTCGAGAACTCCTTTGTTAATGATTCTATTTTGTCATTGACATTCCCTACCGACATTGTACGAGTTGCCGAACCGATAGACGATGTTCCTGTGGATATAGAAGGACATTTCAGACCTGTGTCTCCAAAACCTACAATCGGAGCATACGAATATCAATTTGCAGGCAACGATACAGGTATTCCGAGGATAATAAATCCTGTTCAAGGAGACGAATATGTGGAAGGAGACCCTATGACGGTCGAAGTAGAATTGAAAAACTTCGGTAATTACAGTATCAACAGCGTCGATATTGTTGCAGTACTAAAACCATCAAGAGATTCCGAGACAGCAATTCAAACACTTAATGAAACATGGACGGGAATGTTGGCGTCTTTGCAATCGACAACATATACTTTCACCGGTACTTTCATACCACCATTGAACGATCCATACACAGACGACTTATATGTAATGGTATATACTGTCATGGACGGTGATACAGTCCCTATGAACGATACAGCATACACCTATTTCTTGTCAGTTCCTGCAAAGGATGTGAAATTGGAATCGACAGTACAGATAACAGAGCGTTGTGTTTTGAGAGATGTACAGATACAAACCAAGATTAAGAACGTAGGAGAGAGGAACATAGAGCCGGGAGATATTGTCCAACTAACCTATTGGATTGAGGACAGACCCGATTTGACGGTTACCGAAACGCTCACATTCCCATACACCGACATAACAACACAGACACCATACCAAAATCTGCAACCGGGAGCATCATTGACCTACACTTTCAACACCCATGCCGATTTGTATCCGTTGGGAACAGAAGATGTTGCATGGAGATTGTGGACTTGTGTCAAGACTGTGGGTGATAATCAGCAGTTGAACGATACGGCATCGGCAGCAAAGATTGTCAATTCCAAAGTATCACCACCTGCACCAACCGTTACAGACGACTATATTCCATACGGAACATGGGGACACCCTATGGCAGAGCAAGTAAACAACTTGCCAATCAAGTGGTACTCCAACATGAACTCGGCAGATCCGTTCTACTCACCTTCAAGCTACAACACATCTAAGGTATATACCACTTCGCAGTTGTTTGACGACACAACATTCTATGTAGGAGTGAATGCCTCGGGAGCATATCCTTGTGCGAGCGACAGAACGGCTGTTACGGTACACTTAGATCCGAGAGCGGCAGTCGATGCTTCGGCACACGTTGTAGTCGAACCACCTGCAGACGCTTGGGTTTACATGACAACAGGAGATACAATCAAGGTAATGTTGAAGAACTATGGTACACAACCAATCAGCAACATACCCGTGTCATACTCAGTCAAGCCAACCTCACCTTCAACAGCCGAAGCCACAATAGTAAACGAAGTTTGTGTAGAAACCATTCAGCCAAACCAACAATACATTTACACTTTCAACGCTTTGGCAGATATGTCAAACCCTGCAAAGACCTACGCAGTGAGAGCGTGGACAGATATGCCGGGCGATTATACAGCATTGAATGACACAACCAACGCAACCCTTTTGGTAAGACCAAAGAACGGAGGAACGCTATATTGTGCAGGAAACGTAGGTAATGCAGAAAGTTTGGATATTTCAAGAGTTCAACTCGGAACTATGGACCACCCTACAACACCTTCGGGAAATACCTACTCCAACTTCACAACAGACGAAACCGTAACCATGCCTGTTCTTTACAAAGGAGTACCTGACCAGATGAATATACACGTCGAAAATTCCACACCAATGGAAGCAGGAGCTCAAGTCGGAGCATGGGTCAGAGTATTTATCGATTGGGACAGAAA
>JAEDJL010000024.1 GCA_016296345.1 Bacteroidales bacterium
TGGAAGAGACGGAAGTAAAGGCTAACATTGCGGACATCGCCCTTGAAACCATTGACGCGCTTGACAATATCTACAAGGGAAAATATAAGGAAGACAAGCGTTATCTTGCCAACCTCACCCGTATGGCTGTGACGCTTGCCGCCAACGACAAGAAAGATGCAGAGAATATCCGTTTGCTCGGCGAGGGGTGGACAGGTGAAGAGGCATGGGCTATTGCTCTTTACTGTGCAGTACGTCATGTTGGCAGCATGGAGGATGCAATCATCGCAGCAGTCAACCATGATGGCGACAGCGATTCCACGGGTACAGTATGCGGCAACATCATGGGTGCGATATATGGGTATGATGCAATGAAGCGCAAGCGTCTGTTCTGTCCGCAAGGCAAGGAAATAGAGCAGACCCTTGAACTCTCCAACCTCATCCTCACCCTTGCCGATGACCTCTATACAAGCTGCATCATTAGCGAGTATGACCCCATTGACACCCCTGAGAAGCGTCAGTGGTATGAGCGTTATTGTAAAATGAAACCAGTAGGATTAAACAAGAAACTTATGTACGGGTATTGTTTCAAAAAGTGTGTCCGGAGCCTGCTTATAACGTTCATAACTTCCATTTGTCATTGCAAAAATAACGATTGTTTTCTATGATTTTTCCGTTTTGTCAATGTTGGAAGATTGATAAGAAAAACATAAAGGTTTTGGGAGAAATCAAAGTTGTGAAATTTGGTATCATTCAATAGCTTTGGTGAAAATATATCACTATTTTATCGGAATAAGTCGCTGTTTTGATGAATCCAATCGCTGCTTGGGAGGTGTCGGGAAGTCCTTTTTTAGTTTTTTATCTCTATTACGAAGGTGTCGCCTACCTGAATGTTGCGTAGTCTGCTGATGCTTTCGCCTTTGAGTGCGAGTTCGAGATAACCCGAAGAGCTTATTGTCAGCACTGCATTATCCAATTTTCTGTCCAAGTCGGCGTATGATTGCGACAATTTGCTAACTCTGCATACTTTGTCAATCTGTATGGAGAAATTCTTTCTGCCTCTTGCTGCTTTGAACTCTTTGTCTGTGATATTAAGGAAAGCATTGCCGTAAGAATCTATATGAATTACGGTTACGATGATGCGGTCTTCGTATATCAAAGGCTTCGGCAGGGTGAGCTGATTGACAAATCCCTCTTGCTTTACTCCGAGATGTTCAATCGTTCCGGCTTCCGAGATATGCTTGGCAACCTTTGCAAACAAATCCAATGCCGCAAAGGTGTAGTAATTAGTCTCATTGAAAAGAGTAATCCTCACAACCTCCACTTCATCGTTGCCAAAAACAATCGACGGCAGCCCGTCGTCCGTGCAGATGTAGTATTGTCCTTTGTGCTTTATGGCAACAAAGTTTCTTTCTCGCTTGTCGTCGTCCTTGGTCTCCTCATAGCTGTTCACGTCTATGATATGGATTGTTTCTTCGGGGAATTCAAAGCAGGCATTCTTGACCACAAAGGCAGCAGAACGGTTGTCGTATTTCCTGATATTGTGAGTAATATCGACAACCTGCACATCGGCAATGGTAGAGTAAAGTCTGCCTTTGACCACTCCAATATAGTAGTCGCCATATCCCCAATCCGTAGTCAGTGTAACAATCTGCATAATTCCCAAAAAGCGAGTTTCAATCCGCTTTGCAAAGATACTAATTTAATCTCTTGCCGATGCCAAGGAACAAAAAAAAGTCAAAAATCACCCCTTTTGTCGATTTGCTTTCATCTGAAAGACAAGACAAAGAGAAGTCTCGGCAGTTTGCCGAAAACTTCTCTTAGATTTTGGCAGGTATTGTTTGAAAAATGCTTTGTCTAAAGTGCTTTTGCCGAGAGTTATATCCATTTTACGAGCGGAAAGTCCTGACGGGAGAGCATCAAGTCGCAGTGAGGGTAAACCCTTATGGCATAGTCGTGAACTCCTGCCACGGGAGAGTTTATCACAAGCGAGTATTTGGCGGTGTTTTGTCCCTTTTCGACAAGTTCAAACGGCAGTATTTCCGTATAGGTGTTTATTTTCTCGTTTTGTTTGTCGGCAATGAGGAGTTCTACACCTATTTCTTCGGCTTTCAGTTCGGAGATTTGCAACACCACTTCGACGCAAAACTTATTGCTTATGTCCATTGCCTCACGTTCGGAGTCGGGATAATTCAACTCAATCGGTCTGACGGCATTCCAAAACCTCTTTATTCTGTGTTTCCAAAGGGCATATTCGCCTGCTTTTGCACCATTGTCTTTTTCCAACAAGGCTGTTCGTTCAAACATCTTGCAATAGAACTTTGAGTAATAGTCGTCCAACTGGCGTTTCATGGTATAGTGCGGCAATATGTCGGCTATTGTGCTTTTCATCTTCTTGCACCAAGCCTCGCTCACGCCTTCTTGGTTTTGCGAATAGTAGGCAGGGATAATCTCCGAAAGGAATATATCATACAACATCTGTGCATCAAGGGCGTTTTGGTAGTTGTTGTCCGAATAGGTTGCCTCTTTGGGTAATGCCCAGCCTGCTTCGGGACGATAACCCTCAGCCCACCAGCCGTCCAATACCGAGAAATTTACCACAGCGTTCATTACGGCTTTTTCTCCGCTTGTTCCCGAGGCTTCCAAAGGTCGTGTAGGCAGATTTAACCACAAATCCACTCCCGAAACCAAGCGTTTTGCAAGCGACATATCGTAGTTTTCCAAAAATATTATGCTGCCTGTGAATTGCGGCATACGGCTTACTTCCATTATTCTGCTGATAAGGTCTGCTCCGGCTTTGTCTTGTGGGTGAGCCTTGCCTGCAAAGACAAACTGAACTCCGCAATCAACAATCTCTTTGAGCTTATCCAAGTTTGAAAACAGCAGGTTGGCTCTTTTGTATGTGGCAAACCTTCGGGCAAAACCAACCGTCAGTTTGTCGGGACTTAGTTTCTTTATCGTTTTGAAATAGACTTGCGGTTCTTCTGCCCTGAGTGTGTATTCCTTTTTGAGCCTTTGCTTTATAAACTCTATCAACGATTTTTTCTCTTCGAGGTGTTCTCTCCACAAAGTGGCATCACCGAGCGAGAAAATCTTCTCTCTGATTTTGTTTTCTTTCTCTGAAAGAAGGTAATCGTTGCCGAGAGTGTCTTTGTAGAGCTTTTGAAAACGGCTGCACGTCCATGTGGAGCGGTGAACTCCGTTTGTAACATAGTCAATGTGCAGTTCCTCCGGAAAATATCCCTTATACATGGGAGCAAACATCTTTCGGCTCACATCTCTGTGGATAAGGCTGACGGCATTGACCCACGAAGAGAAATTCATTGCCAAAACACTCATCGAAAACTTCTCTTTCTTGTCGTCGGAAGTTCGTCCGAGCGTCATAAATTCGTCCCACGACAGAGTGAGATAGTCTGCAAAATGTCCCAAATAGGCTCTTATCAGATTTTCTTCAAACATATCGTGTCCGGCTGCAACAGGCGTGTGAGTGGTAAAGAGAGTGCTTGCTCTGACAAGCTCTTTTGCCTGAGAATAAGGGTAGTTCGATTTGTGAATGTAGTTTTTCATTCTCTCGACAGAGCAGAAAGCTGCGTGTCCTTCGTTCAGGTGGTAAATCCTTACGGGAAGAGAGAGTTGTTCAATCAGCCTTACGCCTCCAATTCCGAGTAATATTTCTTGCTTCAATCTGTTTTCGTTGTCTCCTCCGTACAATCTGCTGCTTATGTTTCGGTCTTGCTCCGAGTTGCTTTCCACATCGGTGTCGAGCAAATACAGAGGTACTCTTCCTACATCAATCCTCCAAATTTTGGCTTCGACCTTTCTGCCGGGCAGTGTGAAGGAAATTTTTCTCCAATCGCCATTTTGGTCTCTTTCGGCTTGAAGAGGCAGGTGTGAAAACTTCTGAGCATTGTACTCACATACCTGAACGCCTTCTTTTGTCAGCTTTTGAGTGAAGTAACCAAAGCGATAGAGCAAACCAATTCCCACAATGTTCTTACCCGAATCGCTTGCCTGTTTGAGATAGTCTCCAGCCAGCACACCCAAACCTCCCGAAAAAATCTTCAAACAATCGTCTATTCCGTACTCCATGCTGAAATATGCAACCATTTCGCCACTGTCCTTGCTCTTGTGCTGCATATATTCGTCGAAAATCCTCTCTACTCTGTCCATTTCGGCAAGAAAAGCTTCGTTGTTGCACAGATGCTCTGTCTCTTGCACCGAAAGACTCTCCAAAAGCGGTATGGGATTGTTTTCGCACTCGGCAAATTTTTGAGGATTTATGCTTTCAAACAACTCGTATGCCTCTCTGTTCCAGCACCACCAAAGATTGCGGCTGAGCTTCTCGAGAGCCGACAGCCTTTGTGGCAGCTTTTGTCTGAACAAAATCTTTCTCCAATGAGCCTGTTCGATGCTTTGGGGTTGCGATTGGACATTGAAGTCTGCCAAAGCCTGCTTGTTCAAGTACATCTTGTGTCTTTGGGCAGCTTTGTCCAAGGCTTGGGAATAGGCAGCGAGGTAATTGGCAATCAGCTTTGCCCACACAAGCTCTTCGGAGAGGGTAAGGCATTCTTCGGAGGCTCTTTGCCAATCTTCGCTTCTCAAAGCTGCAAATTCTTCCACTGCCATGGCAATCTGCTTTGAGCAATCGTCGGGATTGCCTTCCGTTCTCGAAATCACCCTTACGCAGAAGGAGTTTTGCGGCACTTTGTCTTCAATCCACAATCCGAAGCCTGCAAGATTTGTAGTCAGGGTAGGAATGCCGAAAGCTATGCTTTCCATAGGAGTATAGCCCCAAGGCTCATAGTAAGAAGGGAATACACCGAGGTCAAATCCTTGCAAGAAATCAAAATAACTTTCGTTTACTGCTCCGTCTGCACCGTCCAAGTAGGAAGGAATGAAGAGAACCTTCACTCTGCTTTCGGAAGAATTGTTTAATCCGCACTCTTGTAACTTGCGAACAATCAAATCGTTATCTTGGTCGAAAAGTCTGTGAGACAAAACGGTGTTTTGCTCTGCTGAAACGGCGTTTTGGCGAAATAAAACGCCGTTTTGTTCGCCTGAAACGGCGTTTGGTTCGGCGTGTCGTGCAGGTACTGCAATTACGGCGAAGATTTGTCTTGTCCCATTCGCTTTGTTCATCTTGCCCATTGCCTCAATGAATACGTCCGTTCCCTTGTTGAAAAACTCATATCGACCCGAATTGAGAACAAAGAGAGCATCGGGCGAAATGCTCTGACCGCTCAGCGTTTCAAACAGATGTGAGAGTTTGTCTCTTACCCTTTGTCTTGTTTCAAAACGCTCTTTCGGCTGCGGCACCATGGAGTTTTCAAATCCGTTAGGGGTGATTACATCCGCACTCTTGCCGAGCAGGTGTGTGCATTCGTTGTTTGTAATCTCGCTCACGGTGGTAAAAACGTCTGCATTGAGAGCCGAGAGTTTTTCCAAGCTGTGTTTGGCTCTCAAATTGAACTGATTGGCAAGTGTGTCGGGATTGTAGCTTGTCAGAGCCTCATAAAGCGGCATTCTGTTGCCCGAAATCGAGCGTCCCAAGACGGTTGCGTGAGTTGTAAAGGCGGTTGCGATTTGCGGAGTGTTCTTTTTCAGATACAAAACCCCGCTTCCTGTCATCCATTCGTGGAACTGAGCCACCACCTTGTCGCCTGCATCTATGTAAAACTCGTAATAGCTTTCGATAATCTTCGCAGCAGCATAGCCGAAAAGGCAAGGCTCTATGTAGTCCCAGCCTCCTGTGAGACTGTCAAGCGAATAATCGTTCCACAACTGAGTGAATATTTCGTCTTTTTGGTTGAAGTAGCGAGTGAAATCGACCAATATCACAATAGGTCGGCTTTCCAAGGTTTTCCACCTGCCGATGCGGAAGGTCAGTCCCTTGCTTTTGGCATACTCTTTCCAAGATGCACAAATGCTTTCGTCGGCTTCAAACTCGCTTGTTGCCACATCGTCTTTGCAAACATCAGGACCAATCAAGATATAGTTGCTTCCGAGCGTGTTGCAAAGGGTCTTGGCTTTGGTAGATACAACAGTGTGAATGCCGCCAACCTTATTGCAAACCTCCCAACTTACTTCAAATATGTAGTCTGCTTGTTTTGTCGTCATATACTCAAATTTTGTAAGCGTTGTTGTGCTTTTGCAAATCCCGATTTGAGTTCGCAAAATATCTCTTCGACCGTTTTTTCTCTCTCAATGAGCGAGGCAACCTGACCGATTTCGAGTTCTCCCATGCTCAAATCACCATCAAACATACCTTTTTTTGTCCTTCCTGTTCCTATAATGGAGAGAAGCTCTTCCGAACTTGCTCCCCGTGCTTCGGCTTCGGCAATAAGGTCAAAAAACTCACCCTTCAACAAACGAGTAGGAGAGAGTTTACGCATGAAAAGTTTGGTGTCGCCCTCTTTTGAAGCAAAGACAGCTTGTTTGAAGGCAGGGTGGGCAGAACTTTCCTTGCAAACTGCAAACGCACTTCCCATTTGCACACCTTCTGCTCCCAAAGCCATGACTGCTGCAAGTTGTTCTCCGCTTGCAATTCCTCCTGCTGCAATCACAGGGATTGAAACCGCATCGGCAACTTGGCGAACCAAAACAAGGGTAGAGGTTTCCTCCTTGCCGTTGTGTCCTCCTGCCTCGAAGCCTTCGGCAACCACTGCATCGCAACCTGCACTCTGAGCTTTGAGAGCAAACTTGCAGTTGGCAACAACGTGAACCACCTTACAGCCTGCCTGTTTCAGTCTCTCGGTATGGGTTGCAGGATTGCCGGCAGAGGTAACTACCACAGGCACACGATGCTTTATCACAACGTTTATGTGTTCTGCACTATTGACATTCATAAGCGGTATATTGACTCCGAAAGGCTTGTCGGTTGCTTTGCGACATTTCTCTATGTGTTCTTCGAGAAGCTCGGGCGACATCGAGCCTGCACCAATCAAACCCAAACCTCCGCATCGGCTTACTTCGCTTGCCAAACGCCAACCGCTGCACCAAACCATTCCTCCTGCAATAACAGGAAAATCTATCGAAAATAAATCTGTAATTCTTGTCTTCATGTTCAATCGAATTTTAGAAAAAATGATACAAAAACAAGAACGCAGAAAGCTGTATCATTGTTTTACAAAACGGCAAAAAAGGAAAAATACGCCGAAAAAACGAAAAAAATTTTGCTTGTATCGCTTTTCTTTGTAATTTTGGGGTCTCAAATTGAGAATATCAAAAAGATAACAAGCCGATGAGAAGATTTATTACAATGGTTGCCTGTTTGGCAGTGTTTGCACAAGCAAACGCAACGACAAAAGAAGAAAAAGACATAGTCAATACACTGAATACCAAGAGCGAAATCAAACTTCCCGATTGGAGAGACGGACATTGGAGACGCAATGTGCCGGAACACCTTCTCAGTGTCAATATTAACGGAGCTTATACGATAACTGACGGATATACGACGACCAATCCTTTTGCCGTTGGTGCAACTTTGGCATACCAATACAAGATGCGTCATTGGAAAGTGAACTCTCATTTTACCACATCGTTTGGTGGTTATTCGGGAGTGCTTTATTATCGCGGTGCTTCGGTAGAGCGTACTGCCGAAGGTGCAAGACACGACATTTCAATTGACCGTTACAAGTCTTATACTCTCGTACCGCTGATGTTGGAAGCCAACTTGCACTACGATTTCAACCGAACAAGCATCTATTTGGGCGTCGATGCAGGTGCAAATATGATGATAGGTTTCAAAGACTTTGAACAAGACGGCGGAGTTCACATTCAGAAAAATTTTGGTGAAATAAAAGTCAGCCGATTTATCCCTTCGGCAAAAGCAAAGTTGGGTTTCATGCAGGAAATCGGTCCTATGGTGAAATTGCGCTTCGCAGCAGGAATACAATATCAAATGGGATATAAAGACGACTTTGACGGAGTGTACAGAGACGGCGGATACTATCCGGAAGAGAGCGTTACAGACTTGGAAGTCAATGCTCAAATGGACCCGTTTGCCGAGATTGGTTTGGTTATTTCCCTATAAGACATTCTCATGCACCTTTTCTATGCTCCGGAGCTTGATTGCAGCCGAGATTACAGCCTGAGTAAAGAGGAGGCACAGCATTGTGTCAGGGTTCTGAGAATGAAAGAGGGCGACAAAGTGTTGCTTACCGATGGCAAAGGGGGATTGTATCAGGCTGAAATAGTGCAGGCGGTGGCTCAGAGCTGCGTTTGCAGGGTCGAAAAGCAGCTTGAAGACCCTCAGAGACGAGATTACCACATACATATAGCCCTTGCACCTACCAAAAACAACGCTCGCACAGAATGGTTTGTCGAAAAGGCTGTCGAAGCAGGCATAGACGAAATTTCATTGTTTGAAAGCCGATACAGCGAACGCACAAATGTCAAAGCAGAACGTTTGGAGAAAGTTATGATTTCTGCCTTGAAGCAATCCTTTAAGGCAAAAATCACCACAATCAACACTATTGTCGATTTCAAAGCTCTTGTTGATAGTGCGAAAGAGCAATACAAATTCATAGCAACCTGTGAGGGAGCGAAGAGAGTAAAACTTAAAGATTGCTATCACCAAGGCGGCGATGTGATTGTGCTTATCGGACCGGAGGGAGACTTCTCCAAAGAAGAGGTTGCCTATGCCGAAGAAAGGGGATTTCGTCCCATTACCCTCGGGCAGGCGAGACTGAGAACCGAAACGGCAGCTCTGTATGCCTTGCAGGGTATTCACTTCATTAACTTTTGATTTTGCTCGAAATGAGAGTTCGCAGGCTTGTTTTATTTTTTGTCATTGCTGCCGGTTTGCTTGGTTTTACAAGGCTTTCGGCTCAAAATACCATAGCCCTTTTGAAGTATGGCGGTGGCGGAGACTGGTATGCAAACCCCACATCGCTGACCAATCTTATCAACTTTTGCAACAAGAACCTCAACACCGACCTTTATGCGGACTATCCCACCGTCGAGGTTGCAAGCAGCGAGCTTTTTCTCTATCCGATGGTGCATCTGACAGGACATGGCAACGTTGTGTTCTCTTCCGACGAGGTAAAAAATCTGCGTTCGTACCTTTTGGCAGGAGGATTTCTGCACATTGATGACAACTATGGCTTGGACAAGTACATAAGAAGAGAAATGAAGAAGGTGTTTCCCGAAGCCGACTTTGTGGAACTGCCTTTTACTCACCCGATTTACCACCAGAAGTTTGATTTTCCCAATGGCCTTCCCAAAATTCACGAACATGACAACAAAACTCCCCAAGGCTTCGGATTGTTTATTGAAGGCAGGTTGGTTTGTTTTTACTCTTATGAGTGCGATTTGGGAGACGGCTGGGAAGATACCGAGGTTCATTCGGACAGCAGGGAAAAACACGAGCAGGCTTTGAAGATGGGAGCGAACATTGTGCAGTTCGTCTTCATGCAATAGAGCAGAAAAACACCCCAAACTTTATTGTAGATTTGAATACTGAAAGAATAAAATCGTCGTTCTTTCCTTGCAATAAAATCAAGACGGCGTTTTGATGAAATAAAACGCCGTTTCGCTCGCCTAAAACGGCGTTTTGTCAGACTGAAACGGCGTTTTAATTTGAGCTTTGCAAGATATTGAAAATTAAAGTGTTGAAATATATAAAAAAGGAGGAGATATGAGTATTGGAGTTTTGAACTTGAAAGAGATTGTTACCGCATTCATGGTCTTGTTTGCCATTATCGATATTACGGGTTCTGTTCCCGTGATTTTGGAACTGAAAGAGCGAAACGGAAAGGTTGAAGCCGGC
Organism: Bacteroidales bacterium; assembly: GCA_016296345.1. Classification (GTDB taxonomy): domain Bacteria; phylum Bacteroidota; class Bacteroidia; order Bacteroidales; family P3; genus Onthomorpha. The sequence continues at coordinate 9,749 of JAEDJL010000024.1, forward strand.
AAGGCTGCTCTTATTTCTTTTGCCATGCTTGTTGTTTTCCTTTTCATGGGTGAGGCTGTGTTGAGGTTCTTTAACGTAGATATTCCTTCCTTTGCAATAGCCGGAGCAATCGTTCTTATTGCCGTTGCAATCGAGATGACGTTTAACGTTACCCTTTTCAAGAGCGATGCTTCCCAAGAGAGCGGCACAATAGTTCCCTTGGTATTTCCGCTTATTGCTGGGGCAGGTTCTCTTACTACCTGTCTGTCTCTTCGTGCCGAATGTTCGGCAATAAACATCATAATAGCAATCGCATTGAACATGGCGGTGGTTTATTTTGTGATAAAGAAAGTAAACTGGGTCGAAAAGCTGCTCGGCAAGGGCGGTATCTACATTTTGAGAAAGATGTTCGGGGTAATCTTGCTCGCAATGAGTGTCAAGCTCATTGTAACCAACCTTTCTCTCTTGCTGAATTAGGCTTAAATACGACGATTAACAAAAAAATGTTGAAACAAAACGCCCGATTAGTGTTCTTGTTTCATGTAAAAATACTATTTTTGTCGTCTTTTGACGACTTTATAAACGCAAATGATTGCAAGCAGATAGAGAATAATGGATTTCAAACTAAGTGCAAACGCCGAAGAAATTTTGAAAAACAGTCGCGGAGAGGCTGTGAGGCTCAACAGTGAACGGATAGAAACAGGACATATCGTACTCGCCATTTTGAGACAAAAGCAATGTAAGGCATACAACTTTTTGAGTGAGAATTGCGATTGCGAGAAGCTCAAAACCCTTTTGGAAGAACGCTTGAAGGGTACGGCAGGAGACGATGTGGTTGTCAGATATGACGATGATATGCTCTTGGGAGACGAGGCGGCAAAGCTGATTAAGATGTCCAATTTGGAAACTCTGATATTTCACAGCGGCGAAGTTGGCAGCTTAGATTTGCTTTCGTCCATTCTGCATGACGTACACTCCTCTGTTTTTGAGCTTTTTAAGTCGATAGGAGTGGACTACCAGCTTTTGGAAAAGTATCGTAGGAAAAACAATTCAGCTCCCAATTTCAAAATACAGATATTTGCAAAGGACGAAGACAACGATGAAATCAGCCGCATCGAATTTAATGCACAGTCTTTTGAGACTTACGAGAACCCGGGCAGGGAAGCAGAAACTCCGATGTTGGACAATTTTGGCAAAAACCTCTCTGCACTTGCCGAACAAGGGCTTTTGGACCCTGTTGTGGGAAGAGAAAAAGAAATTCAACGCATTTGCAAGATACTCTCTCGTCGAAAGAAAAACAATCCCATACTGATTGGCGAACCCGGAGTGGGCAAAAGCAGCATTGCAGAAGGACTTGCAATCCGCATTGCAGAGAAAAACATTCCTTATTCGCTGATGGACAAAACGATTTACACCCTTGACCTTGCTCTTGTGGTTGCAGGCACAAAGTACAGAGGTCAGTTTGAGGAGAGAATTAAGGGATTGATTGCCGAATTGGAGAAAAACAAAAACATAATTGTCTTCATAGACGAGATACACACCATTGCAGGAGCGGGCAATTCGGAAGGCGGACTTGACGCTTCAAATATCTTCAAACCGGCATTGGCAAGGGGAGAAATACAATGCATTGGTGCAACAACCATTGAGGAATATCGCAAATACATAGAGGCAGACGGTGCATTGGAAAGACGTTTCCAAAAAGTATTGGTCGAACCTACAAGCAAGGAAGACACCTTGGAGATACTCCGCAACATCAAAGGAAAATACGAAGAGTTCCACAATGTGGTGTATAGCGAAGAGGCATTGAAGGCTTGTGTCGAAATGACTGAGCGATATATGCCTGAGAGAAACCTTCCCGACAAGGCAATAGACGTAATGGACGAAGCAGGTGCGGGAAAGAGGATAGGTTCATGCCAAATCTCGCAAACATACAAGGATATTCAAAACTCGCTTACAGAAGCCAAGAAAGAAAGACAGGCATACGCCTCAGAGCAGAAATTTGAGCAAGCTTTGCAACTCAAAAACAAGATTGAGGCACTTCAAAACCGTCTTGAAGAAGAACGAAAGCTGATGAGTAAAAACTTATCGGACAATCCGCAGAGCGTAAGCGAGAAAGACGTTGCGGCAGTTGTCAGTTCGGCAAGCGGAATAAGTGTAGAGAAAATAGAACAAGACGAAAAGCAGAAACTTCTCGATATGCAGGCAGAGCTTTCGCGTCAGATAATAGGACAAAACGAAGCTGTCGAAAAAGTTTGCCAAGCAATAAAACGCGCCCGCACCGGTTTGAAAGACCCGGAGCGTCCGAGCGGAAGTTTTATCTTCATAGGCTCTACGGGAGTTGGCAAAACGCTGCTTGCAAAACGCATGGCACAGTATCTTTTCGGCTCTCGGGACAGCTTAATCCGCTTCGACATGAGCGAATTTATGGAAAAACACAGCGTAAGCAAGCTCATAGGAGCGCCTCCGGGCTATGTGGGTTACGAACAGGCAGGACAACTGACCGAAAAAGTCAGAACACATCCTTATTCGATTATATTGTTTGACGAGATTGAGAAAGCACACAGCGATGTGTTCAATTTGTTGTTGCAAATCTTGGACGAAGGACGTTTGAGCGATGCTTCGGGACGAAAAGTCGATTTCCGAAACACCATAATCATCATGACATCCAACGTGGGAACGAGAAAGTTGAGCGAGTTCGGCGTGGGAGTGGGCTTTTCGACCTCTTCGATAAAGGAAAACACTGCCGCATTGGAACAAAACTTGATAGAGAAAGACTTGAAAAAGACTTTTGCACCTGAATTTCTCAACAGAATTGACGAAATTGTCTATTTCAACTCTCTCGGCAAAGATGAGCTTGTGCAGATTGTCGATTTGGAATTGCAAAACCTTATAAGTCGCTTGCAACAAGTGTATTACACCTTGGAAGTCGATAATTCTGCAAAGGAGTTTATCGTTTCGCAAACTTCGGTCGGTCAATATGGGGCGCGTCCTATAAGAAGAAGCATACAATCGTTGATAGAAAATCCGTTGAGCGACCTTTTGTTGCAACGAACTGACGAAAACAATACTCATATTTTGGTTTCGGTCGATAAGAACGCCGAGAGCGAAAAGCTGTCATTTACTTTCAATCAACCAAATTGCACAACAGAGGAATGAAAAAGATAAAAAATTTCTTTGCAGAGTTCGGTGAGTATCTGCTTTTGATGAGAGAGGTTTTCCGCAAGCCGCAAAACTCTCACGTTTTCCGCCGAAAAGTTCTCTTTGAGATGAAAGCACTCGGCTTGGACTCGATTGTGATTGTTTCATTCATCTCTATATTTGTGGGAGCTGCCGTTGTGATACAGCTTCTTTTGAACTTGGAAAATCCGATTTACCCCGACTGGATTTATGGTTACGCTTCACGAAAGGCAATCATGCTTGAATTTTCGCCAACTATCATTTCGCTGATTTTGGCAGGCAAGTGCGCTTCACGAATTGCCTCCGAACTCGGCTCTCAACGCATAAGTGAACAAATTGACGCCCTCGAAGTAATGGGAGTGAACACAGCATCATATCTAATCTTGCCAAAAATTATTGCATCTGTGGTTTTCTTTCCGCTTCTCATCATTTTGAGCATTTTTATTGCCATTTTGGGAGGAGCATTGGGGGCAATAGGATTGGGAAACCTCACAATGCACGCCTATATCGAGGGAATGCGATTGGAATATAGCAATATCGACATGGTTTTCGCCATTGTGAAAACATTTGTCAATGCAATAATAATCTCAACCATTGCTTCATACAGAGGATATACGCTTAAAGGCGGCTCGGTCGAAGTAGGAATACAATCGACCAAAGCCGTGGTTCAAAGCAGTATCGTTATAATGATTTTTGATTTGGTGATAACCAATCTATTTATGTAGTCGGCTCATGATAAAGGTAGAAAATGTAACTAAAATATTCAATGGAAAGACCGTTCTTGAAGATGTATCTACACTATTTGAGAATGGAAAATGCAATCTTATCATAGGAAAGAGCGGAAGCGGTAAAACGGTGTTGATGAAGTGCCTTGTCGGATTATATACTCCCGATGAGGGTTATATACATTTTGACGACAGAATACTACGTCATCTTTCCAAGGAAGAAAAAGTAAATCTCAGAAAAGACATAGGAATGCTTTTTCAAGGGGGAGCGTTGTTTGATTCGATGAATGTTGAAGAGAACATAATGTTCCCGATAAGAATGTTTCAAAAGTCTGACTACAAGACAATGAGAAAAAGAGTTGATTTTTGTTTGGAGAGAGTTAATCTTGGCGGAATAAACAAAATGATGCCCTCGGAGCTGAGTGGCGGAATGCAAAAGAGAGTTGCCATTGCCAGAGCGATAGCAACACAGCCCAAGTACTTGTTTTGCGATGAGCCTAATTCGGGTTTGGACCCTCTTACGTCGATTGTGATTGACAAACTGATAATGGAGATTACTCATGAGTACAATATTACCACTGTTGTGAACACTCACGACATGAACTCGGTCATGGAGATTGGTGAAAACATCAACTTCATCAACCAAGGCAGACTTTGGTGGAAGGGAAACAACCAAAACATACTCTCAACCGACAACAAAGAACTGCAAGACTTTATATTCTGTTCGGCACTCACCAAGAAATTGCAACAAAAGTAAAATTCTGTTTTTATGAAGCATAAATCCACACAGATGCATAATGGTTTTCTTATTGCAAGACGTACTTTTCAGGTTTTGCTCACTGCACTTTTGATAGTGATTGCCTTTCCGACCAAATCCACTTTCAAATATGAGTTTTCCAAAGGGCAGTTTTGGAAGCATGAAAACTTGATTTCACCGATTGACTTTGCGATAAAAAAGACCGACAAGGAGATACAGACCGAGAAAGAGGAGATCGAGAAAAACAAAAAGCTCTTTTTCCGCAAGGATACGGCATTTGAGAAAAATGAAATGGCGAATTTTGAACTCAAATATGCCGATAGTTTCGACCCTGCGACGATAAAGACAGTTGAGGGGCTGTTGGAGCGACTTTATTCGATAGGAATACTTCAAAATGTTGGCGAAAACACCAATAACGACATCGTTGTGGTTGAGGGAAACGTGGCAAGGGAAACCGAAGCCGATGAGTTTCTCACCCTCAAACAGGCAACCGAAGAACTCGGAAAGATGATTGAGAAAAGCAATCTGCCAAACAAAGAAAAACTTATCGGCATTTTGACCGACCAACTCAAAGCTAACCTGATTTTGGACGAGCAGATGACCAATCAAGTGTTGGAAACCCAGCTCCAAGAACTCACAAACAACAAAGGATTGGTCTATACAGGAGAGCTGATAATAAGCAGAGGAGAGCAGATTACGGAAGAAAAATACAGAATACTCTCATCGCTCAAACAAGAATACGAAGGCGAGAACATCTCGAAGAACAAACAGCACACCATTGCCTTGGGACAGTTCCTTCTTGTGGTAATTGCCCTTTCTGCAATGATGTTATTTATCAACCACAGTAACAAAGAGACTTTCAATGACAACAATAAAATCAGGCTTATACTGTTTGTGATACTTTTTATGAACCTTATTGTTGCCGGAGTGATGTTTGTCAATCCCAAATACATCTATGCCGTGCCTCTGTGCCTCACTCCGATAATCATAAGGACGTTTTTTAACACCAAGACTGCACTCTATGTCTTTTTGGTCAGCATAATAATCATAGGTTTTGCCGTTCCCAACAGCTTTGAGTTCGTATTTTATCAGCTCATTGCAGGAATGATGGCAATAGTAAGCATAGAGCATTCGGACAAACGCTCAAACTTTTTGCTCACAAGCCTCTTTATCTTTGTAAGTTATGCTTTGATATACATTGCAACCTCACTTATACAAAACATGGAGCTGAACCAACTCGAATGGCAACGCTTTGTGATGTTTGCACTCAATGCAATAATGGTTTTGTTCAGCGTTCCGTTTGTGGCATTGTTGGAAAAGATGTTCCATTTGCTCAGCGATTTTTCGCTAATCGGCTATACAAATACCAATAACAAGATTTTGAGAGAACTATCTGCCAAAGCACCCGGAACCTTTCAGCATTGTGTTCAAGTGGCAAACATTGCCGAAGACCTCATTCACGAAATCGGAGGAAATGCCATGCTCACTCGTGCAGGTGCTTTGCACCATGACATCGGCAAAATCATGACTCCTATGTTTTTTGTCGAAAACCAGAATACCGGCTTCAACCCTCACGACGAGATAAGCAACGAAGAATCGGCACAAGTAATCATTTCGCACGTTACAAACGGAGTTGCACTTGCAAAAAAGTACCATCTGCCTCAGCAAATCACCGACTTTATCCGCACACACCATGGAACGAGCAAGACAAAGTACTTTTACAACAAACAGCTTGCCGAATTTCCAGATATGCCTGTTGATGAGCAGGCGTTCACTTACAAAGGACCGAGACCGTTTTCAAGAGAGACTGCCGTGGTTATGATGGTTGATAGCGTCGAAGCTGCATCGAGAAGTTTGAAAAACCATTCCGAAGAGGCAATATCAAAACTTGTCGATGGAATAATCGATGCCCAGATTGCCGACGACCAGTATTCCAATTCCGACATAACTTTCCGAGATGTCAATAAGGCAAAAGCCATACTCAAAAAGAAACTGCAAAGCATCTATCACGTCAGAATAGAGTATCCGGTCGATAAACCAAAAACCAAATAAGGCAGCTTGAAACCATGGAAGCAATGATTCTTGCGGCAGGAAGAGGAAGCCGCCTTATGCCACTTACAAAAGACAAACCCAAAGCACTTGTCGAAGTTGCAGGTTGCACACTTCTGCACCGCAATATCACAAAATTGATAAACAGCAACGTAAGACACATTGTCATCAACACTCATTATCTTGGTGAGCAGATACATCGCTTTGTCGAAAAGCAGCACTATGATGCCGACATATTTTTTTCGGACGAGCAAGATGCCCTTTTGGACACAGGAGGCGGCGTTTGGGCAGCAAGAAAACTCTTTTCGGGAACTCAACCCATATTGTTGCATAACGTAGATGTGGTAAGCGACATCGATTTTGCCGATATGGAGCGACAACTCCTCACGTCTGACGCTCTTGCTCTGATTGCAGTAAGCAGCCGTGAGACTTCAAGACACCTTCTCTTCGACAGACAAAAACACCTCTGCGGAAGAGACAACCAAACTCTCAATCAAACAACCCTTCTTCCCGGAAGAGAAGCCGCATACAGCTATGCTTTCGGAGGAGTACACATTTTGCGACCCCAAATCTTCGATTACTTTACCCACAGAGGTACATTCAGCATAATAGACGAGTACCTCAGCCTTGCCAAAGACCACCACATCGACCCTATAATGCACAACGCACAAACATGGTTTGATGTGGGCAAAATAGACCAGCTCCACACTATAGAAAAAGCAATAGAAGCCAATCCAAAACTCTAAAACGCCGTAATATTTCGCACATTACAAAAAAAATCTTACCTTTGTAGTCTCAAAACAACAATAGTTAAGCAAAACAGATATGAAGAAAATAGTCGTCAAAGCCCTATTCGTCCTTGCCCTTGCGGCAACTTGTCAGCTCAAAGCGCAGGTAACACCGCACACAACCGCCGATTACCAACTCTCAGGCTACCCAAAAATGGTCAGATACATGAAATTTGAGTCAGATACTGCCATAAAAAATCAGCGAACTTCCTTTATAGAAGACTATCAGCTCATTTTTGACGACCAACGCCACCTTGTGGAACGCACAAACTTCATTGACGGCAAAAAGGACCGCCATTCGCGATACGAATACGACAACAACCGTCATCTTTGCAAAGAAACGCTCATGGAAGCCGACAACAAAATAGTCTCGGTTACTGAATACGACTACAATTACTTGGGAAGAATAGCCCGAATTACCACCGTGGAATATCCACAGAGCAGGGGAGGAGCAAATACCCTTGTAAGACAAGAAACATTTGAGTACAACGCCAAAGGGCAACAAACAAAGCATACCATAAGTTCGGACAACAACAAAGAGAACCGCACAACCGAGTATTTTTACGGACCTCAGGACAGCCTGATATACACAATCACAACCTACTCTTACAACAAAAACATCGACAAAACGACCTATAAGAGAGACTTTGACCACAGTCTGATAGAAAAAATCAACGTACGCAACGACAAACAGACACGTCGCGAAACCTATCGCTACAATGACAAAGGACTTTTGGAGCAGAAAGAAGTCTATAACGGCAAAGACAAAAAACTGCTTACCTATACATATAAATATGACCAACACAACTTCATGACAGAAGAAGTGGCAACCAATCCGAGTGGCGAAAGAACGATAGAATACTACTACAAATACGAAAAGGATAAGTACTTCAACTGGACAAAACGCACTGTCTATGACGTTTGGGAGGTGAAATACACCGAAATTCGCAAGATAGACTACGAAGACAAGGAGTATTGGTACGAAGACAAGAAGGACCAAGACACCAAAAGGGTGGTAAGAGAGACCGAAAAAGAATAAACAACCGCTTCAAAGGCGGAAAAGCAACATCAGAAGCAAGAAAAAGCAGAGCTTATAGAACAAAGCCCTGCTTTTTCTTGTGCATATAAGTTTGCAGAATTTGCAAAACTCAAAGTACAGACAAAGAAAAACCATGTCGCAATACCAAGTATCTTGACATGGTCCCGATATAAAAACATAAAATAGTGTTTCCTACTTGTTTACTTGGAACTTGGTAACACCATTCTTGATGAAATCAACAATTTGGTTTGCTGCTGCCAAGCCTGCATTCAAGTTTGCTTCTGCTGTTTGCGCTCCCATTTTCTTTGGAGTTGCGAAATAACGTGGTGCAAATGCCGAAAGCTCTTCGCTGTTTCCTGCTGCTATGTCGGTAACATACTTAAAGTCAAGACGGTCTGCCAACAATTTTGCCATATCAGCTTCGTTGATTACTTCTTTTCTTGCAGTGTTTACAAGGCAAGCTCCCTTTGGCATATTTGAAAGAAGCTCATAGTTGATAGAGTTCTTTGTTTGGTCGTTTGCAGGGATATGCAACGAAACGTAATCGCAGTTAGAGTAAAGCTCTTCGATTGTTTGCATTGCCTTTACGCCTTCTGCTTCCATTTTTTCGGCAGGAACGAATGGGTCAAAGGCACAAACTTGCATTCCCATGGCTTTTGCTTTTTCTGCAACCAAACGTCCTACGTTTCCATAAGCGTGAATGCCGACTTTCTTGCCCTTCAACTCTGTTCCTGTGGCAGGAGTGAAGTTTGTTCTTGCCATATAAATCATCAAACCGATAGCCAACTCAGCCACAGCGTTGGAATTTTGTCCCGGAGTGTTCATTGCAACTATTCCCTTTGCAGTACAAGCTGCAAGGTCGAGGTTATCAAATCCTGCTCCTGCACGAACAACGATTTTAAGGTTGTTTGCGTGGTCGATTACTTCTTTTGTTACTTTGTCGGAACGAACTATCAAAGCGTCTGCATCTGCAACTGCTTTATACAAATCGTTTACGTCTGTATATTTTTCCAACAATGCCAATTCAAAACCGGCTTTTTCTACAATTTCTCTGATACCTTCAACGGCAGCCTTTGCAAAAGGCTTTTCCGTTGCCACCAATACTTTGGTCATTTCTTATTTGCTTTTATTTGTTTGTTAATTTACTTTTTCTTTTCCCTTGCGACAAACTCATGCCACGGCATTTGAGGTTTGTCGGGGTAAAATAAAAACAGAACCGAAAGATGTTTTGTTTAACTCTCTTTCGGTTCTGCTATTGTCAAACGACTAAGCGTTCAATTTTTCAAACTCTTGCATGCAAGCAATCAAAGCCTTGACTGACTCAACAGGGCAAGCGTTGTAGATTGAAGCACGGAATCCGCCAACAGAACGGTGTCCCTTTATGCCGACCATGCCTCTTTCTTTTGCAAATGCCATGAAAGCGTCTTGTTTGTCTTCATGACCTTTTGCCATTACGAAGCATACGTTCATTATAGAGCGGTCTTCTTTTTCTGCTGTGCCGACAAACATACTGTTTCTGTCGATTTCGTCGTACAACATTTGAGCTTTTTCGGTGTTAATCTTGTTTATTCCTTCTACACCGCCCATATCTTCTTTCAACCACTTCAATGTTTCGTGCATAACGAAGATAGGGAATACCGGAGGAGTGTTAAACATAGATTTGTTCTTCTTTTCTTCTCCTATGTGGGTACGATAATCTACCATTGTTTGGAGTTTTCTCTCCACCTTGCCCAAAATGTCTTTTCTTACGATGACGAAAGTAACGCCGGCAGGACCTACGTTCTTTTGAGCGCCACCATAGATAAGGGCATACTTAGATATATCGACAGGTCTTGACATAATGTCAGAACTCATGTCGGCAACCAATGGAACAGGGCAGTCCATATCGTACTTGATTTCTGTTCCGTAAATGGTGTTGTTTGTTGTGATATGGAAGTAATCTACATCTGTAGGGATAGTATATCCTTTTGGTATGTAGGAATAAGTCTTGTCTTCAGAAGAAGCAACAACTTCCACTTCGCCATAAAATTTGGCTTCCTTAATTGCTTTCTTTGCCCAAACACCTGTTTGAAGATAAGCAGCCTTTTTGTTCAAAAGGTTTGCTGCAACGGTGAAGAACTGAGTTGAAGCACCGCCTCCCAAGAACAATACTTCATAATTGTCAGGTATGTGCAACAAATCTCTCCACAACTGTTCCGTCTCGGCCATTATTCTTTCCCAGCCCGGAGTACGGTGAGAGATTTCCAATATACCTATTCCTGTGTTATCGAAGTTTTTGATTGCTTCGATTGCAGATTCGATTGCTTTCTTTGGCAATACGCAGGGACCTGCATTAAAGTTATGTGCTTTTACCATGTTATTTTGTTGTTTTAATGTTTAACAAAAACGAGTGCGATTTGTCCACACTCCAATTTCACTGCAAAGATATTATCTTTTTTTCGATTGGCAAGCCATTTTGACGACAATTTTGCAACCAAACGCCGTTTTATTTGTTCAAACGGCGGTTTTGTCTTACCTTTGCAACCGTCATTTATATCGAATTAGCATGAAAAGAATTGCATATTTTATTGTATTTGCGGCTTTTGCAATGGGTTTGGCTTCGTGTGGCGGAGGTAACGAGGCGGTAGATTTGAATAGTTTGCCCCTTAACGAACAAATATCGCTTTTAGATGCAAAAATAAGGAAAGAACCAAACAATGCGGAGCTGTTCAAGCTCAGGGCAGAGGCTCTTTTGAAGTCCGAAAAGACCGATGAGGCACTTTCAGACATACAAAAGGCAATCGCTTTGAACCCCAAAGCAGCCGAATATTACGTTTTGCAGGCAGACATTCTCTTTGTGCAGGGCGAAAATGCCCTTGCCTTTTCGGCATTGCAAAACGCAATCGAAAAAGACGGCAAATGCAAGGAAGCATATCTCAAAACAGCCGAACTAAGTCTCTATTTGAAAGACTACGAAAAGGTTTTGTTTAATGTCAATCAGGTAATGCGTTTGGACAGAAACGAAGCCAAGGCATATTTTTTAAGAGGCTGGGCAATGAAAGAGCAGGGTGATACAGCCAAAGCAGTTGCCGACTATCGCAAAGCAGTGGAACTCAAAGGCGATTACGAACAGGCTTTTGAGGAACTTGGAAATCTTTATGCAATCAAGGGAGATGGTTTGGCGGTAGAGTATTTGAAGAGTACTCTGAACATCAATCCGAAAAACATCAACGCAATGTATTCGCTTGCACTCTTCTATCAGGAGCATGAAGCGATGCAACAGGCTTTGGATATGTACAAACAAATTTTGGATATCAAGCCCGACCATGCCGATGCACTGCACAACGTGGGTTATATCAACTACGAATATAAGCAGGACTACGATGTGGCGATAGAATGCTTCACTTCGGCAATCAAAGCCGACAGTACGTTCTGGCAAGCGTACGCAAACCGTGCCAGAGCGTGGCAAAAGAAAGGCGAAACTGCCAAGGCACAAGCAGATTTTGCTACTTCGGAACGCTTGAAAAACCAATAGAAAATATCTGCTTGAAAAGATAGCTTTCCAAAACGCCGTTTCGGTAGAATAAAACGGCGTTTTGTCAAAATAAATCGCCGTTTTATTTTGCTGAAACGGCGTTTTATTTTTGTCAAATGAAGATTGCTGAAAATCAGATTATTCGATTGAGAAACTGCCTTCCAATCTTATGTCGTTGCTTGCCGCTCCAATCATCACTTTGAACTCTCCCGGCTCTACCACTTGCTTCATTTCAATGTTGTAAAGAAACAAATCCTCAAAGCCGAGTTCAAATTCTGCTTCAACCGTTTCGCCTGCCTTTATCGGGATACGCTTGAAGGCTTTGAGCAATTTGGCAGGAGTTTCGACCGAACTCTTCACATCGTCGATGTAAAGCTGCACAACCTCTTCGCCGTCTCTTGTTCCGCTGTTTCTGACTTTGAAAGAGACTTTTTGATACACGCCTTCCTTGTTACTTTTCGTGATTTTGAGGTCCGAATATTCAAATGTTGTATAACTCAAACCATAACCGAAAGCATACAGAGGCGATTGCGAAAGGTCTGTGTAGCCGTGTGAAGCTCGCCGAGAGTAGTGGCAGGGAATTTGTCCGACGCTTCGGGGAATGCTTGCCGCAAGACGACCTGCCGGATTGCAGTCTCCGAACAGCACATCGGCAACTGCGTTTCCTCCCTGCTCTCCCGGATACCACACGCAGAGCAGAGCTTCGGCGTTTTGGTCGGCATAGTTCATTTCGAGCGGTCTGCCGCAAATGTAAATCACCACGACATTGGAAGAGACTTCAAAAACGGCTTCAAGTAATTCTTGCTGACGACCTGCCAAAGTAAGACTTGCTCTGTCCATTCCTTCGCCGCACTCCATGTCAGAGAGCAGATTGCTGCTTCCTGTGGCAGCTCCCGTTTCGGAGTAGTCCGTTTTGAAATCTCGAGCCGAAGAACCACCGACCACAAGCACCGTTACATCGCAAGCCGATGCAGCACTTATGGCAGCGTCAATGTTGTTTGTAGAAGTATCTCGCACAGCACAACCCTTGACATACTCGATGTGAGTATCGGGAACAGCTCTTCGTATTCCCTCAAGCACGGTAACAACCTTTCTTTCGGCTTGAGGTGAGGTGTAATCGCCAAGCTGATTGTACGGATTGTCGGCATTAGGACCTATAACGGCAATGCTCTTGATGTCTTTGCTCAAAGGGAGAAGACCATTGTTCTTTAACAAGACGATACTTTTTTGAGCCACCTTGCGTGAGAGTTGAATATGTTGTTCGCAATGTACTCTTTGAGCCGCCGTATCGGGATTTACGTAAGGATTTTCAAACAATCCCATTTTGAATTTCAATCTCAAAACATTAGCAACTGCACGGTCAAGTTCCTTAATAGAGAGTTTACCCTGTTCAATGTTCTTTTCGATGTGATTGCCAAAGGCATCGCCCTGCAAATCTATGTCCACTCCCGCACTCAAAGCCAAAGTTGCAGCTTCCGAATAGTCGTTTGCAACATGGTGATTGTTGGCAAGACCTTCGATACTTACAAGGTCTGAATACACAACTCCCTCAAATCCCCATTGCTTTCGCAAAACATCTGTAAGCAGATACTTGTTGCAAGTGCAGGGAATGCCGTCAATCGAGTTGTAAGACGTCATTACAGAACCTGCACCTGCTTTTATGGCTCTTCTGAACTGAGGAATGTATTCACCAAAAAGCGTTCTCATTCCAATATTGCAGGCTTCGCCGTTCAGTCCTCCTTCGCTTGCTCCGTATGCAGCAAAGTGTTTCAGAGTCGAAAAGACGTGTCTGCCGTCCGAAATGTCATCTCCCTGCATTCCTTTGACTATTGCTTCTGCCAAAATGCCTGACAACACGGGGTCTTCGCCCAATGTTTCTTCAAAACGTCCCCAACGAGCATCGCGGGCAAGGTCAATCACCGGTCCGAAACCTACTTGCCCTCCCTGCAAACGCAGTTCGAGTGCCACAGCCTGCCCGATTTGTTGCAATAATTCGGCATCGAAAGTGCAGGCTTGTCCTATTCCGGCAGGGAAGGTGGTCGTTCCGATTGCCATGTGTCCGTGAGTTGCTTCCTCGGCAAAAAGAATCGGAATGCCCAATCGGGTATTCTCTACCGCATAACGCTGCATCTTGTTCATTACTTCGGCACTAAGATATGGATTAAGTCCGCTTTCGAGAGTTTTTTGTGTCCAAGGGTCGGCTCGCAACACCGCCCAGGCTCCTCCTATCGGCATATCGTTCATTCGTTGTTTGAAAAGCTCTGACAATTCGACCGTGTTGCTGTCAGTCTTTTCGTACATAAACCAACCTAAAGGGCAGAGCAACTGTCCTGTTTTCTCCTTTACGGTCATTCTCTTCAACAAATCGCTCACCCTTTCTTCAATCGGAGCTTCCTTATCCTTATATATAAGACGGTCGCTGCAAGAAGCAAGAACGATTGTTGCCAAAATCAAAGTTACAAATCTTCTCATAGTTCAATCTTTAACGCCACACCGTTTGTTCCTGCCAAGCCTTTGGGAAGGCTGATTGTGGTTGTGTTGTCTTTGGTTGTGTATTTTACTGCTTTCTTTGTGGCAAGATTTATGATTTTACTTCCTTTTCGCGGACTGTTTCCCTGCCAAGAAATTGTCAAAGGCTTGTTGTCCGAACTGTCTTTTTGCGGAATGACGGCATAGATTGTCTTTCTGTCTTTTGAAGAGCTGAACCAGATGTTTTGTTCTGCGTTGGTATATATGGGAGTTGCAACAGTCGAGTATATTGCTTCGCCGTTTTTGTCTAACCATCTGCCGATTTCTTGGAGGCGAACCACCGCTTCGTCTTCAATAAGTCCCTCGGGCGTCGGACCAACTCCCAAGAGCAGACTGCCTCCTTTGGCAACAACTTCTGCCAAAACGCCGATAATCCTTGCAGGACTTTTGAATACAGGACTCTTAACCCAGCCCCAATCGTTGGTCAAAGTCATACATGTTTCCCACGGATTTTGAAGTTGATATTCGGGAATGGTCTGTTCGGGTGTATGATAGTTCTCATATTTGCCTGCACAAGTGCGGTTTACTACAATAAGTCCGGGTTGTGCCTTGCGTGCAATGGCGACCAATCGGTCCATGTCGATGTCTTCTTCGGGAGCATCGCACCAACCGCCGTCAAGCCACAGTATATCAATATGACCATAGTCGTTCATCAATTCCCCGATTTGAGAATGTACATATTTCTTGTAGCTTTCCCAACGCTCGGGATACTGACTTATCGGATAATTGTGCCGACGGTCGGCAGTGGCACGCTTTGACCACCAATAGTATTGGCAATGCCAGTCGGGCTTTGAGAAGTAACAGCCTGTCCAAAAGCCCTCCTTGCGAAAGGCATCGAACACATACCGCAACATATCTTGCTTCGGATTGCCTGAAAAGCCGCTGTTGGTAACCTTATAGTCGGTTGTTTTGGTATCCCAAAGGCAAAAGCCGTCGTGATGTTTGCTTGTGAATACCATATATTTCATTCCTGCCTGCTTCATTACTTCTGCCCATTGCTGCGGATTGAACTTTGTGGGATTGAAATCCTTGCTCAAACCCCAATACCACTGCTTATAGTCTTCGTAATCCAACACAGAATCGGGCGTAATCCAGTCTTCGGAAGTGATAGTCCACGATTCGCAAATACCGGCAACCGAATATACTCCGTAGTGCATGAGAACTCCGAACTTCAAATCTTGCCATTCGGACAGCTTTTTGACAACTTCGGGTTCTGTGGGTGCGACATAGTGTTCTGATTTCTCGTGTATGAGAGACTGAGTGTCGGCAATAAGGCTTGCCAACAGTATTAAAGCAAAGATGATTTTCGTTTTCATTGCATTAAAGTGTTGATTGCAAATTGTAAATGTTGTGTTTGTTTGTCAATTTGTTTGTTTTTGTTGCAAAGTTAGCAAAAAGTATTTACCAAAGGTAAGAAAAGAAAGTTTTTCGGTCAAGCAGTTGTTTCTCCGACCTTGCTTTTTCTAAGAACAGAAACTGCATTTGCGAATTCTAAAACTATGATTGTCAGGTTGTATAGCTCATTTGGAGTATTGCAATCTCAAACCATGTTTTCAAAACGCCGTTTTGCTGAAATAAAACACCGATTTATTTTGCCAAAACGGCGTTTCAGTCGGATAAAACGGCGTTTTGGTAAATTCAACAGAATGAAGCAGTTACAATAACTTGAAATCAGTACGTTTTTTGGGGGATTTGTGCAGAAAATTTGATGACAAAAAATAGAGACGGCGGCTGTTTGCTCTCTTATTTAGAGCGTTTAATCAAATTATTTTTTGCTTTTTGCTCATCGGAACAAGAAAAAGTTGTATCTTTGCACGAAATTTTTTGCGGACTTGGTAAATGACCGCAGCAAGACGAATTGACAATATATAAATATGATAAACATAACACTGCCGGACGGTTCGGTAAAACAATTTGAAGGACAGGTAACTGCCTTGGACGTGGCAAAGAGCATAAGCGAAGGTCTTGCCAGAAACGTTTTGTGTGCTTCTGTCGATGGTGAAATCGTCGAATTGAACAGACCGATTACCAAAGATTGCTCCCTAAAGCTCCACACATGGAACGATGCCGAAGGAAAACATACTTTTTGGCACTCGTCGGCTCACTTGCTTGCAGCAGCTGTGTTAGAACTTTACCCTGATGCCAAGTTCGGAATAGGACCTGCAATCGAAAACGGCTTTTATTATGATATAGATTTCGGCGAAGAGGTTTTGTCAAGCGAAGATTTTGCAAAGATTGAAGCCAAGATGACCGAAATTGCAAGGAAAGGAGTTCAGCTACATAGGAAAGAAGTGTCAAAAGCTGACGCTTTGAAGTGGTTTGAAGCCAAAGGGGAAGTATATAAGGTCGAACTAATCAACGATTTGGAAGACGGAACGATTACTTTCTACGAAAGCGGAAACTTTACTGACCTTTGCCGCGGACCACACTTGGTAGATTTCTCGCCAATCAAAGCAATAAAAGTTCTTTCGCTTGCAGGAGCATATTGGAGAGGCGACGAAAAACGCAAACAGCTCACAAGACTTTATGCAATAACCTTCCCTAAGAAGAAAGAACTTGATGAATATCTCGCCTTGCTTGAAGAAGCTAAAAAGAGAGACCACAGAAAACTCGGTAAAGAGTTGGAATTGTTCACTTTCTCTCAAAATGTGGGACAAGGACTTCCGCTCTGGTTGCCGAAAGGAACGGAGTTGCGTCTTCGCTTGGAGGCATTCTTGCGTAAGGTGCAAAAGAAATATGGCTATCAGCAAGTGATGACGCCTCACATTGGCGATGTAAACCTCTATAAGACCTCGGGACACTACCAAAAGTACGGTCAGGATTCGTTCCGCACCATAACAACTCCTTTTGAGGGCGAAGAATATATGTTGAAGCCGATGAACTGCCCTCATCATGTCGAGATATACAAGTCGAAGCCACATTCATACAAAGATTTGCCCGTTCGCTTGGCAGAGTTCGGTACTGTATATCGCTATGAGCAATCGGGAGAATTGCACGGCTTGACAAGAGTACGTTCTTTTACTCAGGACGATGCCCATATCTTCTGTACACCCGAGCAACTCAAAGACGAGTTCTGCAAAGTCATAGATATAGTATTGTATATCTTCAAGACCTTGAAATTTGACAACTTTACGGCACAGATTTCTTTGAGAGACCCTTCCAATAAGGAGAAGTACATAGGAGACGATGCCGTTTGGGAAAAAGCAGAGAGGGCAATAGTCGAAGCATCTGCCGAAAGAGGTTTGAAAACCGTCAGCGAAATTGGCGAAGCTGCCTTTTACGGACCAAAATTGGACTTTATGGTCAAAGATGCACTCGGAAGAAAGTGGCAACTCGGCACAATACAAGTCGATTACAACCTTCCGGAGCGTTTTGACTTGGAATACACCGGTGCAGACAACCAAAAACACCGCCCTATCATGATTCACAGAGCTCCTTTCGGCTCTATGGAAAGATTTGTGGCAGTATTGATTGAACATACCGCAGGAAAATTTCCGTTGTGGCTCACACCGGAACAATTTATCATACTTCCAATATCCGAGAAGTACGAAGAGTATGCAAAACAAGTCCTTTCGCAACTCGAAGACTTGGATTTGAGAGGAAGCATTGACGAAAGAAACGAGAAAACAGGCAAGAAAATCAGAGATGCCGAAGTTGCAAAAATACCATTCATGCTCATTGTTGGCGAAAAAGAACAAGAAGAAGGAACAGTTTCGGTTCGTCGCCACGGCGAAGGAGACTTGGGAGTGATGAAAACAGAAGAATTTGCAGCCTTGGTAAACAATATGGTAGCAAAAGAGTTAGAATAAAAGATAGAAACAAACATTAGTATTAACAAATTATAGGAGGAACGCATTATAGCAACACCACAGCAGACTTTCAGAGGCAGAGGACCACAAAAGAAAGTAGAACAACACAGAATAAATGAAAAAATAGAAGCCCCTACCGTCAGAGTAGTGGGTGAGGGAATTGAAACAGGGATTTATTCTCTGAGAGAAGCTCTCAGAATGGCTGAGGAAGCCGAGCTTGATTTGGTGGAAATATCACCAAATGCCAATCCGCCGGTGTGTAAGTTGGTGGATTATCAAAAATTGCTCTATGAGCAGAAGAAAAAGCAAAAGGAAATCAAAGCCAAGTCTGCGAAAGTTGTTGTCAAAGAGATACGTCTCGGACCGCAAACGGATGAACATGACTTCAACTTCAAGTTGAAACACGCCATAAGGTTCTTGCAAGAAGGCAATAAGGTGAGAGTAGATGTTTTCTTTAAGGGTCGAACGATTGTATATAAGGAACAAGGTGAAGCCCAGCTACTTAAATTTGCCGAAGCCTTATTGGATTATGGCAAACCGGAGCAGATGCCGAAGTTGGAAGGCAAAAGAATGATAATGATTATCGCTCCGAAAAAATAAAATGAGAAAAACGGACGTTGTCCGTACAGATAAATATAGTATAAACAAACAAAAAGGATGTAAGATGCCAAAAATGAAAACCAAATCGGCTGCAAAGAAACGTTTTGCAGTAACAGGTTCAGGCAGAATTAAGCGTAAACATGCTTACCACAGCCACATTCTTACCAAGAAGTCAAACAAGAGAAAGAGAATATTGGCTTCGACGACGGTGATGAGCAATGCGGACGCAAGAAGAGTCAGAGAGATGATTTAGTATTCTGCATGAGGAGAAAAAAGTAAAAAGTAAAAAAATTGTAAGGTATTTATTAACCATTGTATTCAGCCGAGCAAGTGTCTTGACAAAAAGAGAGAAACAATTCAAGACCGCTGATACGAAAAAAAGAAAAAGTTATGCCAAGAGCAGTAAACGCAGTAGCGTCAAGAGCAAGACGCAAAAAGATTTTGAATCGCACCAAAGGTTATTGGGGCAGAGGTAAGAACGTATGGACAGTTGCCAAAAACAAATGGGAAAAGGGACAAACATACGCTTACAGAGACAGAAAAGTTAAAAAGAGAGAGTTTAGAGCATTGTGGATTAACAGAATCAATGCTGCTTGCCGTTTGAATGATGTGTCTTATTCCGTGTTCATCGGATTGCTTCACAAGAATAACATAGCACTCAACAGAAAAGTGTTGGCAGATTTGGCTATGAATCACCCTGAAGCGTTCAAGGCAGTTGTTAATCAAGTGAAGAAGAGTAACTAACATTAAACACGAAAGGAGACAGAAATGAGTAAACCGGAATTGATGCAATATGTAGATGGCTTGACCACCATAAAAGAATATCCAGATTTCAAGGCAGGAGACACTATCTCGGTAACATATAAAATCAAAGAGGGAAACAAAGAGCGTCCTCAAACATTCCAAGGCGTTGTTATCCAACGTTCGGGAAGCGGTACAACCGAAACTTTCACCATAAGAAAGATTTCAGGCGGTGTGGGCGTTGAGAGAATATTCCCATTTGCTTCACCGTTCATCGAAAAGATAGAAGTAAACAAACGAGGCGTTGTTCGCCGTGCAAGAATCTTCTATTTGAGAGGTTTGACCGGTAAGAAGGCAAGAATTAAAGAGAAGAAGGTGAATGTTTCCAAGTAATCACCAGAGATAATTCGTATTATCAAGAGCTAAGTAGCGGAAATTTCGTGAGAAATTTCCGCTACTTTTTTGTGTTACTTTGTTTGTACAAAGTGCAACGTATGGAGAAATGTAACAACACTCTACAAAAGTCAAATAATAACTTATTTCCATATTTTTCGACGATAAAAATCAAGGATTTTAAGCGAGAATTTTGAGTAAAATTTTCACCTGTTTTGAGGGCAAAATGAGGGTTTTTCAGACTAAGGTTTGCTCTCCGAGAAACAACATAAGGGTTTTTGCTCACTAACACGAAGTCTTTTTGAAAAAAGACGAAG
>JAEDJL010000025.1 GCA_016296345.1 Bacteroidales bacterium
AAATAGAAAATATCACAATACCAACCACGTTCAACGTGCAACTCCTCGGCATACATAACTTGCCCTGCCTCTTGAGCCATTTGTAAGAAAGGTTTGGTAGTTCCGTCGGTATATCTTACCATAGGTGTTTTGTTAGAATGACAAGGCGTAACTTCTCCCGTTTGCGGGTCTCTCTTGTAATACGAATAAGGGATAGTATTAACCATCCAACTATGGCTGTATATATTTGCACCTTCTTCATAAAACTCCTCTGGAAACCATAGCGAGAGAGAAAAATCTCTGTTTACCGTTATCACATTGTCAAACGAATATTCGTAAATATAAATTCGCTCATCTTCACGTTGATATGTTCGATGGAATACAGGTTTATAGACATCTGTAATAATAGTGTCGTTTAAAACATCTCTCAATCTTAAAGACATAAGTGTATCACTTTCGCTCCAAAACGAACCTAAAAAAATAACACCTGCCAATCGTGCAGTGGAATCACAAGGATAAAATTGTTCTATATCGGTAATAGTATCACCCGCACTCATTATAGGACGAAAAAGCACATTTGCATTAGGAGCAAGACATGCATTAGAACTCCCGCTTTCAGATAAGGATATAGTTCTGCAAGTTGAGAAAGCCGAGTGAAAACATATCCTTTCTAAGTAGTCATCTTCTCCATAATTTTGAGAGAAACACTCGACACTTGCAAAAGCAAGCAAAGCCAATAAAAAAATCTTTGGTGTTTTCATATTGTTTTGGTTTTTTAATTATAATTGTCGCAATTTACTTGAAGCGTATCTGATGTTGGTGATATTGTCAATGAATTACCCCAAGAAACAGAAAATGATGTATGATATAAGTTGCTACTTGGAGTAGCTACGTTACCGACATTAGAACCGGACATATTGATATAGTCAAATTTATTACAACTTGTCGGGGTCTCTTGTGTCTTGTCTTTTGCGAATAAAAGCAGATTAGTTGGTTTTGCTGCTACTCCTGCCAATATGTAGTTATACGGTTTATACATTCTTACGGAGTTAAAGTATGGATATCTACCATTGTAGCTGAAATATATAGCCTTTATTTGTGCCTGCAAAGGCAAACCTTGGTCAAGAGGAGCATAAACTACAAAATCTTTCCATTTATCATCTCCGACACCTCCCGAAGACATCAATACTAATAGTTCATTGTCGTCTTTGGAGTATTCAATATCTCTGATTATGTTCTTTTGAGGGTGCATCAGTATTCTATCGTAAACAAACGTAATTTGAGAAGCAGGAGATAAATCAAATATTTGACAATATGTGTATGCATCGTTAGGAAGCAATAGTATCTCTGAAACTGCTACATAGAGATTGTCGTATAGGTGTTTCAAAAAAAGCCTTCCATTCAAGTAGGCTATACCCAAAGGATTGGTGAAATAGCCTTCATCAGAAGGATATAAATTTCCCCTTTTGAGGCGATGCAAATAAATACTATTGCCATCTAAACCTGCAACCACTATAAATTCGTCATCAAGATCAACATCTTTCCATTTCTCACTCGTAGATACCGCTGCCGTAAGGTGGCATGCACTATTGGGCGATGTTGCTGCATCATTTAACTCAAAAATAAGACTGTTCGACCCCGACTCCCCTAATACAATAATATTGTCATAATCATGTGCGATGTCTTTGTATGCTTTTATTTTTGAAAGAGTATCTATCCCATTTGGCAAATTAGTAGTAAAATCTATGGGATTTTGATTAAAGAAAGCATCGAAACTAAACCTGCCAACATAACTATTAGTATTTTTGCCACAAAAATATACTATTTTGTTATCTGTAACGCAGAAATCGCTGACAGAATATCCTATTGGTATCTTTACTTTGCCACAATTCGTATCTCCGTTTTGCATCAAATAAAACGAATACTGACCATTTTCACAAGACATAACGACAGAGGTGTTTTCCTCCAAAACTCTGACTACTTGCTTATAGTCATAATCTGAATGGCTTGTATCGGTAATGATTGCACTCTCCAACTGTTGAGAGAAACCAATCTGCGAAAGCAGTACAAAGACTGCAAAAAGTAATTTCTTCATACTCTATATGTTTTTAATATTAAAACTCACCATTGACGCCACAAAGGTACAAAATTATTGTTTAATGACAAATTTTTCTACAAAAATGATTGAATTATTTTCTTGTGTTGCTCAATCCAAAACAAGCATACCAAAGAGGGAAAAGATAATCATATTTGTAAGTCTCTGCAAATCAGGTGTAACAGAACGCCGTTTCAGCAAAATAAAACGGCGTTTTATCCGACTGAAACGGCGATTTATTTTCCTAAATCGGCGTTTTGGTTTCTTTATGTTTTCGGGCTGAAAGTCCGGAAAGCATACGGCTTTGGCAGAGCATAGGCGATGCCCCCAAGTTTGGCGGCTTGCGAGAGGACTTTTTTCTTGTGGTATGGAAATTTTTGCAGGCTCTTGCGAAACGAAATCAAAAGAAGCGGTGTCTTTAAGGAAACAACAACAAAAACAATCTAAAACATGAAAAGATTTATTATTTCTTTGGCTGCACTACTTTGTGCAAATTTTGCAATCGGACAGGTTCAATACACCGACATTAACCCCGATGCAACGGTAACAACCGCAGACGAAATGGGTTATCCCTTGACAATCGCAGTAGGAAATCAAAACCCTTCGGAGGCACAGTTCTATGTGCAGAACTATTGGTACGCAGATTATCCTGCATCTTCTTATCTTGCCGTCTTTGGAGACGGAGCAGGAGTGGTGGTAAGCCCGAGTGCGGAGTTTTCGGCAGGATTGGTTCAGCCGCTTGCAGAAGGTACTCAGATAGGAGCATCTTCCTCTTGGTCAAATGATATGTTCCCAGTGTTGCACGACGGAGAGCTGCACACCGCATGGGTTGGTCAGACCAAATATGCAGGACTTAAAGTAAAGTTCGGAGCAAACACCTACTATGCGTGGGTAAAACTTTCGGTAAATGCAAATCAGACCTTCACCGTATATGAATATGCTGTGGAGACAACACCAAACAAAGCCATAGCAGCAGGCGACAAGGTGGGAAGTGCAAGCATTGTGAACGTGGTTGCAGCAGATTGGAGTGTATATCCCAACCCTGCAAACACAAGCCTCACAATCCAAGCTCCCGAAGGAGCAGAAAGAGTGTCGATGTTTGACATGAGCGGAAGAGAAGTAGTGAGACTTGAAAGCGTTTCACCTGTTCAAACCATAGACATCAGCAGCCTTACAAGCGGAAGCTACATCATGGCAATCACAACTCCCGAAGGCATGAGTGTCAAAAAGGTTGTGGTAAGATAGAACAACATTCAACCAATCGATAAAAACGTTTTCAAAAGGGTAAGCATGGTCATTTCATGCTTACCCTTGTTGTATTGTGGCGTAGAATATTGCGGATAGAGCGTTGTACAAGCTTGGTAGAAAATTGCTTGAGAGAACTCTGACCAAAAGTTCTGACAAACGTTGCAGCGTGAGGAAAGAATTACTTGAAGATATTGGAAAAACAATACAGTCTGTCCAAATATCGGACTTTCAGACTGAGAGTAAAGAGGGAAGAAACGCAATCTCCACGCCCTGAAGGGGCAAAAGCATAAAGCCCTGCGTAAAGCGAAGCGACACGCAGGGTAGGCAAATACTAAAATATTTACGCCCTGCAAGGGCAAAAGCGTAACTCACTGCAAGCATAACGCTTTTGCCCTTACAGGGCGGCTGCTATATTGTATCATTAACTCGGGGCGACGCTTACGCTCTGCCCCGAGCTGATTGCTTTTGGGCTTTCAGCCCGAAAAATATCATAGCATGAAACAAAAAAAATGCACCGATACCGAAAAAAGTTTGCGAAAAATTTTGTAGGTGTAGGTAAAATGTTGTAAATTTGCAGTGTCTTGCAAGACGTAGGAGTAGGTAAAAAATGGTTAATCGTGTTAAAGGAATGTCGTTATTGGCATGGGATAATAAAAGGAGGTTGTTATGTAGAATAATGTAAGGATTGTGACTATATTAGGTTGCAGATAGAACAAGTTGTGATACTTGTGCTTTTTTAGAAGATTATGACAAAATAGTAATGGAAGTCTCTCTATTTTTGTCATTAGTTTACAGTTTCAGAGGCTTCAAAGTTTTAATTTTATAGATTATGAAATTCAAAATAATGAAATTGTTTGCAGCGATAGCTGTTGCATCGCTTGTTTGCTTTGGAATGTTTTCATGTTCTGAAGATGAAAATAATGGAGAAGAAGTAAAAGTAATTACAAAGTCCTCTACTACGCCCGAAAATAGTGCTAATCCCTATGATTATATCGGGGCATTACACAACGAAAAAGTTCACAAAATCATGAACGAAGCATTATCGAAATATGGTACAATAAATACGATTACAAAGTCTGAAATGTACCAAATTACGAGAGATGTGTTGGTGAGAGATAGTCTTTTTTCGTCAGAAGCAGAATTCTCAAGGAACGTTCCTCAAACATTATTAGAAGATATTCTATCCGATGCTCAGAATTTGTGTATCAATAAAATCTCGAATAAGGGAATTAGTGAGGATGTTGCAAATCAGATTGCTACAATGTTTAATGCTTTTGAGATTAAAGCTGAGACAAGTGATAGTTATGCAGATTTCAAAAAAATAGTAACAGATATGGAAGCCAGCATTACTTCTTCAAATACGCTCAATAGTAATGATAAGATAACCTTATTAAAAGCAACATCTATTGCAAGATATTCCTTGTATTATTGGTTTTCTTTTGAGGATTTAATGTTCAAATCAAAAAGACCAGTATGGAAGTACATTGCTGTAGCTTGTGCTGATATTTTAGGAGGGTGTATTCCTACGGGAAATGTGGGAACAGCAATAGCAGCTAGTGCGTTTATTACAACAGTTGTTGATTGGAACGAAAAACCAGAGACTCCAAAGCCAGAAGTTCCCGATAGTACAAATGTAGGAAGTAATCAATAGGAGGGTATATGCTTAAAAAGAAATTATGTGCCTTTGCATTCATAGCTTTAATCGGTGGATGCTTGTTTGCACAAAAGAATGAAGTTTGGGTTTCTCCTTACGTTGGTTTATCTACATTGAATAACGACAACAAGGTTGCAGACTTTTACGGAGGCAAATCAAATGTTTTGAACTCTTGGAGTGCGGGTTTTGAGCTTGGATACACTTTCAATAATCTTTATCTTTTTGTTTCTGTTGAAGATGAGTTTGTGAATATGTCCGATGATGATGTTTGTATAGAATCATCTGTAAACTCTGTAGCAATAAATGCAGGGTATCCTATTTGGAAAATAGGTTCAAATGGATGTTCTCTTGATGCTCGTATCGGATTCGGCTTATATAATAGTAAGATAGAGAAAGCCGATAAAGTTTCAAACATCGCCTTAGGAACGGAGATTGTGAAACAAAATTACAACTTGTTCATACCGGTCGGACTGACACTTAATGTTCCTATTTCAACAGGAATAACTAGTCGCATGAGCTTACTTTACAGACAAAGTATCGAAACAGGTTCAAGCAAATATTTTGGTACGGATATAGAGCCTTACAATTATCCGTTCAACAAACTCGGTTCGTTATATTTCTCAATAGGATTTACTTTCGGTATTTAAGCCGACAAGAAATTTTCAAAACAGCTTTGAGGGTGAGTGCGAGGGTAAACGCATTCACCCTTGTTGTATTATGGTTTGCAAAATCTTTACTGCCGAATAGACATCTCTGACTTGGTCGATTGAGAGGGAGAGTTTGTCGTCGCTCTGTTGCAAGGCACACAGGCGAGGGTAGCACTGAACGTATTGCAACAGCCTGCCGAAGAGTTCACTCGAATAGAACTCGCTCTGTTGGTCGGAGATGAAGCAGGCAGTCAGCTTGCCGCGTTTGAGGCTCAGCTTTTCGATTGCAAGTTTCTTTGCCAAGCGACGCAGCTTCACCACCTCAAACAGCTCGCTTGTCTGTTTTGGCAGCCTGCCGAAGCGGTCTGTCAGCTCGCTTTTGAGCTTCTCTGCCTCAAAGTCTTCTTCCATGCTGTCCAATCGCTTATAGACTTTGAGCCTTTCGACAATGTCGCTGATGTAAGTGTCGGGAATGAAAATTTCGAGGTCGGTTTCTATGGTGCAATTATCGACATAAGAGCCGTCCTTGCGTACTTGGTCGTCAAACAGCTCCTTAAACTCGGTGGTCTTCAACTCGTGCATTGCCTCATCGAGGATTTTTTGATAGGCATCGAAGCCTATCTCGGTGATAAAGCCGCTTTGTTCCGCTCCCAATATGTTTCCTGCTCCTCTTATGTCCAAGTCTCTCATTGCAATGGCAAATCCGCTGCCTATTGCGGAGAACTCTTCTATTGCTCTGAGCCTTTTGGCAGCCTCGTCGCTCAACACGCATTCGTCGGGTGCTATGAGGTAACAGTAAGCCTTCTTGTTGCTTCTGCCCACTCGACCTCTGAGCTGGTGCAGGTCGCTCAAACCGTAGTTTTGTGCCTGATTGATGATTATGGTGTTGGCGTTGGGAATGTCCAATCCGTTCTCTACAATGGTTGTGGAGACCAACACATCGAACTCTCCTTCGATAAAGTTCATCATTATCTCTTCCAACTCTTCGCCTTTCATCTGTCCGTGGGCTGCAACCACCCTTGCCATAGGAACAAGTCGGCGTATCATGTCTGCCACCTCTTCGATGTTCTGCACCCGGTTGTGAACAAAATAGACCTGTCCCGAGCGTGAGAGTTCAAACATGATGACATCTCTTATCTTCTCATGGTTGAAAGGGATTATCTCGGTGCTTACGGGCTGTCGGTTGGCAGGAGGGGTGTTGATTACAGAGAGGTCTCTTGCTCCCATGAGGGAGAATTGAAGCGTTCGCGGAATAGGGGTGGCTGTGAGGGTGAGAGTGTCAAGGTTTACTTTGAGTGTTTTGAGCTTTTCTTTGACGCTCACTCCGAACTTGTGTTCTTCGTCAATTATCAGCAGCCCCAAGTCTTTGAAGTGTACGTCTTTGCTCAGTATTCTGTGCGTTCCTATCAGCACATCGATTTTACCGCTTTCCAAGTCTTTCAAAATCTCTTTTATCTCTTTGCGAGTGCGGAAGCGGTTGAGGTAATCGACCTTGCAGGCGAAGCGTTCCAAGCGTTCGGAGAACGATTTGTAGTGCTGAAATGCCAAAATCGTTGTGGGAACAAGCACCGCAACCTGTTTGCCGTCGCACGCTGCCTTGAAGGCTGCCCGTATTGCCACCTCGGTTTTTCCAAAGCCCACATCGCCACAAACAAGCCTGTCCATGGGACAAGAAGACTCCATGTCGTGTTTTACATCTCTTGTGGCTTTGTATTGGTCGGGAGTGTCTTCGTAGAGGAAGGAGGCTTCCAATTCGTTTTGCAGATAGCTGTCGGGACTGAACGCAAAGCCTTTGCTCATCTTTCGTTTGGCATAGAGAGCGATGAGTTCTTTTGCAATGTCTTTTACTTTGCTTTTTGTCTTGTTTTTTAGTTTTTGCCAAGCGGTCGAGCCGAGACGGTTGAGCTTTGGTTCTACTCCTTCCTTGCCGCAGTAGCGGCTTACCTTGTGCAGAGCGTGTATAGAGACGTAAAGCATATCGTTGTCCTTGTACACCAAACGTATTGTCTCTTGTATTCTGCCGTTGTTGTTGATTTTTTCCAATCCTCCGAACTTTCCCACTCCGTAATCAATATGTGTAACGTAGTCGCCGGGCTTTAAGGTCAGCAGGTCTTCCATTGTGAGACGCTCTCTCTGGGAAGAGTTGTCGTCAAGGCGGCTTGCGTGAAAGCGATTGAAGATTTGGTGGTCGGTAAACAAGAGTGTCTTGGTGGAATGGTCGATAAATCCGCCTTGAAAGCCTGCCTTGATAAAGTGAATGTTCAATATGTGGTCTTTTGGCTTGAACTCGTCTATGATTTTCTCTATTCGCTCTTGCTGCTTGCGGTCGCTCACCCCTATGAAGCACTCGTAGGAAAGCTCAAACCACTTTTCGAGTTCTTTTATCAGCAGGTCGAAGGAAGAATTGAACTGCATCTGTCCCTCGCATTCAAGAGACAGAAGGGCAGAGTAGCGTTCGGGATATGCTGTTTCGCCATGGAGTATATCTATGTTGGTGCTTCGGTTTAGCAGAGCTTCCATTTGCTCGCAGCTTGCAAAGACTTGTGAACTCTCGGTGTTGAGTTGCTCTGCCGAGGCGAAGCCTGATATGCAGCCTTTGCGTTCTTCGACCCATATAAGGGCATCTTGGGGCAGGTAGTCGGTAAGTGCAACTTTTTCGGTGAGGGTTTGAGTTGAGGAATTGTCGGCAAGGATTGTGATAGTGTCCTTTACTTCGATTGAAAGCTGAGAGGCAATGTCAAAAGTCCTTATACTCTCGACTTGGTCGCCGAATACTTCGATGCGGAAAGGCTGTTGCGAGGCAAAGGAATAAACATCTATTATGCCTCCGCGAAGAGAAAACTGACCCGCATCATACACTTGGGACACTCTTTCAAAGCCATAGTCGTCCAATTTGTCGATAAAATCGTCTATGTCGAGCATATCACCCTTGCGGACGCTTATCATCTTGGAGTGAAGGGTGCGAGAGGCAACGACCTTTTCGCTTACTGCCTGAGGATATGACACAATCACCCTTGCCTTGTGGGAAGCGAGCTTTTGCAAAGCCATGTTACGCAAAACCACGTTGGCGTTTTGTATGGTAGAAATGTCGTCTTGGTGAGTGTATGAGGCAGGATAGAAGACTATGTCCTTGTCTTCTTGCGGTGTGTCGGTTTGGTCGAAAAACAACTCCAAGTCGTTGTAAAAATAAACAGCTCTCTGCTTGTCGGCAAACAAGAAAAGATGAACACGGTCTTTGGTTTTGTTGATGCAACCCGAGGCAAACAAACCCAAGGACGAGGCTTTCAGACCACAGAGTGCCAAGTTGCGATTTGGCAACAACAATTCTTTCGCAAAAGAGTTTACTTTCTCCGAATTTGCGAACCTTTCAATCAATTCCTTCATGCTGCAAAATTACTGACAAATCGCAAAACACCGACAAAAACGCAGGGCTAAAACAACTCTTTTGTCGTTTTGATTGTCTTTTTTCAAATGTTGAAGTGGCACTTCGCTCTCAGCCTTTCACATCTAAGGCTTTCCTCAGTCCGCTTCCCAAACAGATGAAAGCCAAGACCAAAAGCATGATTGCAATTCCGGGGATTATTGCCATGTAGGCAGCGTCCAAGATGATATATCCGTAGTTCTCTTTTATCATGCTGCCCCATGAAGGCATCGGAGGTTGAACTCCGAGTCCGAGAAAGCTCAATCCGGCTTCTTGCAAAATTGCAGTGGCAAAGTTGGAAGCCGTTATGACGCTTATAGCTCCCACAACATTGGGAAGGATTTGTCGAGTGATTATCTTGAAGTTGCTTTGCCCTATGGCTTTTGAGGCTTCGACAAACTCTTTTTCTTTGAGGGATTTGACCTGTCCGCGAACCATTCGGGCAATATCGACCCACATTGTCAGCCCTACCGCAACAAAGACCTGCCAAAAGCCTTTGCCGAGAGCAAAAGTGATTGCAACAACCAACAAAACGGTGGGAACAGACCACACAACGTTGATAAGCCACATTATAATGTTGTCTGCCCTGCCTCCATAGTAGCCTGCAATCGCTCCGAGGCTCACTCCGATAAAAATAGCTATCAATACAGAAATCAGACCTACCGAAAGAGACACACGAGTACCCACAATGAGCTGAGAAAGCATGTCTCTGCCATATCGGTCAGTGCCGAGAACGTAGGTGCGTTGAACAATTTGGTAATCGCTTCCGCAAGACAGAGAGATAACCTCGCCACAGTTGGGATTGTCTCCCGTATATAGCTCAAACATCTGTTTGTCGCCTTCTTTCCATGTGCGATATATGGGTTGGGAAACGTACCGAGAGGGTTTGCCAAAGAGTATGCGTTCAAACAGATTTACACTCTGCACATCGGGATTGGGGGTTTGAAGCATACTTACCTTGAACCCGGGCTTTTTGACGGCAATTTCGAGGTGCTGTTCGTTGGCGTAAGGAGTGCAGTCGGGGCAGATGAGATAGGCAAACACCGCACAAAAGGCAAATAAGCCGATAAGGCAGATGCTTATCAGCGAAAGAGGGTCTTTGAGCAGCTTATGCCACAGACTTTCAGAGCAGTCCGAGTGTGAGTTTCGCTTCATCGCTCAGCTTGTCGGGCGTCCATGCCGGTTCAAAAGTCAGTCTGACTTGCACATTGTTCACTCCCTCGGTCTGTTTGACTGCCTGCTCTACGTCCAATGGAAGATTTTCTGCAACAGGACAGTTGGGAGCTGTGAGTGTCATCTCAATCAGAACATCGTTATTGTCGTCTATGTCTATCAGATAAATCAATCCCAACGAGTAAATGTCCACCGGAATTTCGGGGTCGTGGATTGTCTTTAACACTTGTATTATTCTGTCTTTTAATATCTCTTTTTGGTTCATTGCTTATTGGTTTTGTTTGACCGAGAAAGCCAAAGCATACAACTTTATTTGCTTAATCATGCTCAAAAGTCCGTTTGAACGAGTGGGAGACAGGTGTGAACTCAATCCAATGGCGTCGATGAACTTCAAGTCGGCTTTATATACATCTTCGGGCTTCTGATGGTTGAACACTCTCAACAGAAGGGTGATTATTCCTTTGGTTATCACTGCATCGCTGTCGGCTTTTATGTCCATGACATCGCCGGACATTTTTGCACTTACCCATACCCTCGATTGGCAACCCTTTATCAGGTTGCTTTCAACCTTGTCTTTTTCATCTATCATCGGGCAATCGTTTCCCAACTCGATAATGTAGGCATACTTATCCATCCATTCGTCAAAGTTGGAGAACTCTTCGATGATTTGTTGTTCTATTTCCTCTATTGTGTTCATTGTTCTATGATTTTTAATATCTCGTTTATGTATTCTCTGTCGTTTGAAAGTCGAGGCACTTTGTGCTGTCCTCCGAGCTTGCCCCTGCTTTTGAGCCAGCTGTAAAAGGTGTTGGGTTTTGCTTTTATGATTTGAGGACGTTGCAAAACCAAGTCTTTGTAGCGTTTTGCCTCATAGTCGGAATTGACACTTTGAAGAGCTTTGTCAAAAAGGTCGGTGAACTGTTCCATATCCTCAGGCTCTTTTTCAAATTCCATTACCCATTGGTGCAAAGTGGTGTTGTTTGTGCTGTCAAACAAAGGTGCGGCAGTATATTCGTTCACACTCGAATTGGTTTTGTTGCAGGCAATCTCCAAAGCCTTGATTGCATTATCGACAATCACCTCTTCGCCACAGGCATTGATGAAGTTCTTTGTCCGCCCCGTAATCTTAAACCTGAAAGGTGTCTTTTCGGTAAACATAACTGTGTCTCCAATCATGTATCTCCACAATCCGGCATTGGTGGTAATAAGAATTGCATAGTTCTTTCCCACTTCGACTTCCGAAAGATTGACCGCCCGAGGATTGCTGCTGCCGACTTGTTCAACAGGAAGGAACTCATAGTAAATTCCGCTGTCCAAAAGAAGCAGCATACTGTCCAAATCGCTGCGGTCTTGCAAGCCGAAGAAACCCTCGGAGGCGTTGTAGGTCTCCATATAGTTCATTCCACTTGGAAGCATTTGCTCAAATTGTTTTCTGTATGGGGTGAAGCTGACACCGCCATGGAAATATACTTCTATGTTGTGCCACACTTCTCCTATCGGTTTGCCTGTTCGCTCTTCCACCTTTTTGAGAAGAACCATCATCCACGAAGGAACACCCGACAGACTGACCACATTGGAAGTGATGACTGAGCTTATCATCTTTTCCAACTTGCTTTCCCATTCGGGCATAAGGGCTATTTCTTTTTTCGGAACTCGGTACATCTCTGCCCAAAAAGGCAGATTGTCAATCAAAATTGCCGACACATCTCCGCAAAATATGTCATTGTTGTATTCGTTCTCCTGTCTCGAACCACCAAGAGCAAGGTTCATTCCCGAAAAGACCTTTGTGTCGGGGTGATTGTTGCAATACATTGCGAGCATATCTTTGCCTGCCTTGTAGTGGCAGTCGTTTAAGCACTCTTCACTTACGGGAATAAACTTCGATTTTGTCGCCGTAGTTCCCGAAGACTTGGAAAACCACTTGATTTGAGAAGCCCACAGCACATTGTCTTCCCCCTTGCGTATTCTCTCAAAGAAAGGCAGTAGACTGTTGTAGTCGTTTATTGGTACTCTTTGAGCGAAGTCTTGCCAGTTTGCTATCGATTTGTAGTCGTAGAACTTGCCCCAAATTGTGTTTTTGGCACTGTCGATAAGTCCTTTCAACAATTCATCTTGCACTTCAATCGGATGACGCATATAGTTCTCTATTTGAGGAATGCGTTTGCTCATCACCTTGCTCATCAATTCGTTTATCATTTTCGTTTTGCTTATTTTGGAGCTTTTGCAACCAACACTGCCGCAATTATTCCGTACACAACCAAGGGTAAAGATACCGCAACAATCGGAGGCATATTTGCATTGGTGGCAAAAACTTGTGTCATCTTCATTATCATTATAAGACTGAAAGCAAGCATTATTCCTATTGCAAGATTAAGTCCCATTCCTCCTTTTTTCTTTTCGCTGCACAGCGATACACCTATCACTGTCAGAACAATGTATGCCAAAGGGTTTATGAGCCTTTGGTATTTCTCGACTTGCAATTTGGTAACTATGTTGCTTCCTCTCATGGTTTCTCTTTCTATAGCTTCGTTGAGCTGTTTGTAATCCAACACTTCGGTTTTGATTTGGTTGATGTTGAAGTCGTTGGGTAACAAACCAATGTCGATATATTTTTGTTCTCCTTGCTCGATTGTTTCGTTCAGTCCGTCTATATTCCTGATAAAGTAGTTCTCCATCTTCCACATCTTCTTTATAGAATCGTAAACTATGGTTTCAGAATGAACTTTTTGAACGATTTGTTTGTCGTTGAACGTCTCTCGGGTGAACTTATAACCGGTTACAAGGGCATTGTTGTAGCGTTGAACATAGACTTGGGTGTCCTTTGAGGTCTGAATGTGAATGTTATAGAACTGATTGTGGTAAGGGTTTCGGTAATACGTCTTTTCAAACTCCAACTTGGGAACATTGGCATTGGGAACTAAAACATTGCCGAGCCACAAATTGATAAGGGCAACAAGAAAAGCACAAAACAAAAAGGGTCTCATGAACCTTCGGAAGCTGATTCCGCTGCTCAAAACGGCAATCGTCTCACTCCTTCCGGTAAGCTGGGAACAGATAAAGACAACCGAAATGAAGAAGAAGAGATGCCCGAACATATTTACGAAGTGTGGGATAAAGTTGAGGTAGTAATCGAGTATCAAACCCCTGATTGGAGCTTGGTTGGAGATGAAGTCATCTAATTTTTCCGACAAGTCGAAGACTATAATTATCATGCTGATTAAGCCGATTGCGACAAAGAAAGTCGCCAAGAGCTTCTTTGTGATATAAATGTCCAATATGTTGGCTGCAATGTACTTTTTCTTTCTCCAAGCCATTGTTTTGCTGCTTATAGTCTTCTTGACAGTTTTTCAACCATCAGAGTTTTCCACCTCAAAAAGTCTCCCTCCAAAATATGCTGCCGAGCCTGCCTTACAAGGTCAAGATAGAAAGCAAGATTGTGTATGCTTGCAATTTGCAAAGCAAGTATTTCTCCCGATATGAAAAGATGTCGGAGATATGCCTTGGTGTAAATCCTGTCTACATCAGCCGTTCCGTTTTCGTCAAGAGGCGAAAAGTCTCTCTTCCATTTCTCATTTCTCATGTTCATTACTCCTTCG
This sequence comes from Bacteroidales bacterium, assembly GCA_016296345.1. Lineage (GTDB taxonomy): Bacteria > Bacteroidota > Bacteroidia > Bacteroidales > P3 > Onthomorpha. The sequence goes on from JAEDJL010000025.1 coordinate 13,814, forward strand.
GAGGTAAACAACATTGCATTTCGTCCGTTTCTGGTGGGCATAACACAATCGAACATATCCACTCCTCTTTCTATACACTCCAACAAGTTAATCGGAGTGCCTACGCCCATCAGATAACGTGGTTTGTCTTTTGGTAGTATATCGCAACACAATTCGGTAAGTTCGTACATTTTGTCCACAGGTTCTCCAACCGACAAACCGCCTATTGCATTGCCTTGGCAGTCAAAGGAAGCCACATATTCACAACTTTTTTTCCTCAAATCAGGATAAACACTTCCCTGAACAATAGGAAACAAAGTCTGACTATATCCATATTCGCACTCGGTCTGAGCAAATTGTTTCACACATCTTTCTAACCAACGATTGGTCAAGTCCAAGGATTTCTTTGCGTAAGAGTACTCGCAAGGATACGGAGTACACTCATCGAAAGCCATTATGATGTCTGCTCCGAGCGTTCGTTGAATATCCATCACCCTTTCGGGAGTAAAGATATGCTTAGAGCCGTCAATGTGGGAGCGAAACACACAACCCTCTTCGGTAATCTTGCGTCTGTCGCCCAAAGAATAGACTTGGAAGCCTCCGCTGTCGGTAAGCATGGGTTTGTTCCACGAGTTGAACTTCTGAATGCCCCCTGCCTGACGAATAACCTCCAATCCGGGACGCAGATATAAGTGATACGTATTTCCAAGTATTATTTGAGCATGGATTTGTGTGTCCAATTCGTCTCTGTGAACAGCTTTTACCGAGCCGATTGTGCCGACGGGCATAAAAATAGGAGTTTCTATTTTGCCGTGATCGGTTTGAATTTCTCCCGCACGAGCCTTGCAATCTTTTGAATTTGAGAGTAATTTGAATTTCATTTTCGAGTTATCAACAAAAAGAGTTTATAATTTCTTCGCACAAAGGTAGTGCTAAAAGTCGAATAAAGGATATTTTTGCTCAAAAAATCGAATAATAAGATGAATTTTTTGCAGTACAGACCTACAACTTTGGTTTTGGTGATTGTTATCTGTCTTGCAGTTGTGCTGACCATACAGATAGTTTATTATTTTTGTGTTTATGGCAAGTTAATATTCAACAAAAAGAAGAAGAAAAACGAAGATGCCGAGCAGCCCGACGAGGCTTTGCCGCCGGTTTCTGTCGTTATCTCTTCCAAAAACGAAGAATACCATTTGAAAGACAAGCTCGCATTCTTCTTGGAACAAGACTATCCCGAGTTTGAAGTCATAGTTGTCAATGATGCTTCCACAGACGACAGCGAGTATGTACTCAAAGCCTTCTCCAAGTTGTACCCCTGCCTGAGGGTTGTCAATATTGTCGATAACGTAAACAAGTTCAGAGGCAGGAAGTTCCCCATTTCTTTGGGCATAAAGTCCGCAAAATACGACCATATAGTGCTTGCAGGTGCCGACTGTGTGCCTTCGGGCTTTGAATGGCTGAAAAACTTATCTCGCAACTTCTCTTGCAAAAAGGAAGTGGTACTCGGCTTCTGCACATACACCAAACAAAAAGGGCTTTTCAGCTTTCTTTTTCGCTACGACAGCCTTACAACGGCAATGAACTACATAGGGCTGGCACTTTCGGGACACCCATACCGCGGAGACGGCAAAAACATAGCATTCAAAAAAGACTTGTTCTTCAAAGTCGGGGGATTTACCAAACACTACAATCTTCCCTTGGGTGAAGACGACATCTTCATAAGAAGCGTCTCCACACCAACAAACACAACCGTCAGTCTGTCGCCCGAGAGCTTCCTTTCGTGCGATGCAAAACGCACCTACAAAGATTGGAGACGAGAAAAAATCGACCGCCTTTCAACATACAAATACTACAAACCAAGCATCAAATTTCTCTTGTCAATACCTGCTCTGACGACATTTTTATTCTACGCATTTGTAATAACCTTATTGCTTTTGTCGTTACCCTTTGAGTACATCATATTGGCAATAGCAATCAAGTTTGCCTTGCAAATTTTGATATATTTCAAGTCTTGCAAGCGTTTGGGAATAAAAAGAGTTTTTATCTTTGCACCATTGCTTGAATTGTACTTTTTGTTGTTCAATGCAGAATTGCGATTGGTATCATTGTTTAGAAAGAAGAAATAGATGAGTTGTCCTCATAAGTTGTCAAACAGGGCGGAGGTAGATTACGAATTGGTCATCAAGGCAAGAGACAAAGGCGATCAACAAGCCTATGCCGCTTTGATGAACAAGTATCGTGAGCCTTTGTACTATATGCTTTTGAAGATGACAGGCTGCACCACCGATGCAGAAGACTTGACAATAGAAGCCTTTGGCAAGGCATTCAAGTCAATAGATTCTTATACCCCCGATTTTGCTTTCAGCACTTGGCTTTTCAGAATAGCAACCAACAACTGCATCGACTTTATCCGAAAAAAACGCGCCCCCACCGTCTCTATGGACAACCTATATACCGACATAGACGGCGAAGGAGTGGGAATAAATATCCCTTCCGAGAACCTCGACCCCGAAGAGATAATAATCGACCGACAAAAGAAAGAAGCAATGAGAGACATTGTGGCAAAGCTCAAACCACACTACAAAATACTTATAGAGCTTCGCTACTTTGACGAAAAAACATACGACGAGATTGCAGAACAACTGCAAATCCCCATAGGAACAGTCAAGGCAAAACTTTTCAGAGCGAGAGAATTTCTCTCCCAAATGGTAAAAGATTGCAAGGAACTTCAATAACATTATTTTCAATATGGAACAACTGCACTTCGAGAGACTATACCCGGAGGGTAAAAGCACAGACTATTCGGCAGAAGAGTTCGTAAGAGAGCTGTACAACTCTGCATTCCCCGAAGACGAAAGACGAGATTTCTCACTCGTGAGCCAAACAGTCAAAGACACAAGCCTCGATTTCTTCCTGATAAGGAACGAAAAGCAGCAGCTTGCAGGCTTTATATCGCTCTGGGACTTTGAAACCTTTGTATATATAGAGCATTTTGCAATATGTGAGGCTTTCAGAGGACAGGGAATAGGGGCAAAGGTCATGCAAAGGCTGCGAAACGCAATAACAAAACCAATCATCTTTGAAGTCGAACTCCCCGACAATCCCTTGGCAAAGCGAAGAATAGACTTCTACAAGCGATGCGGCTTTGACGTTCTGCCATATCCATACACCCAGCCGCCATACGACAAAGACAAACACAGCATACCCATGCTGATAATGACCCAAAGCGACAAACCTCTGAGCGAAGAAGAGTTTGAAAAAACAGTTGAACGCCTCCACAAAGAGGTCTATGGAGTGCAAAAAGAAGCCTGACAATCACCCGAACAGACGAAAAAAACGAAGAAAAACGACATTTTTTTTGCAGGTTTCAAAAAAAGTCGTACCTTTGCAGTCGCAAAAGCAAGAACGGCCACGTAGCTTAACTGAATAGAGTCCCTGATTACGGCTCAGGAGGTTGCAGGTTTGAATCCTGCCGTGGTCACAAGAGGCAAGCCAAACGGCTTGCCTCTTTTTGTTTTATCCCCTTTTTCCGAATTGTAGAACCTGTTTTATAATCTCGAAAGGGCAGAAGCGTCCCTCTTGTGCGAGCTTACGCTTTTGCCCTTTCGGCGTAAAACAATCTCTTTTTCAGAGTTTAGAAGTTGAATATCCTGTAGCTTATGTTCAGATTGAAAGTCTCGATTGTCGGTTGGGCGTTGAAACCCTTTGCGTATGAGAGTTCGCAGCTTGCACCAAAGCCCAAGCGATAGTCGGTTGCAGGCAAAAAGTATTGAAATGCCAATTCTGCTCCTGCTTGAAAGTGAAGGGAACGCTCTGTCGGCACAGTATATATTGTCGGAGGCTGAGAATAACCCTCGGAGTACTCTTTGCCGTAATAATAATCCTTATACACATAGACAGCTCCGAGAATAAGGCTTGCTTTCAGGCGAAAAGCCTTGGAGTTTGGCAAGAAATTATATCCCAATGCCACCGAAGTCGAAGTTGCAATGTCGTGATTGAAATAGTTTTGCTTGTATGGAGGTTGTACATAGTCGATATTTGAATCGAACTCTCCGCCTCCCTCGTCGGCGTGCAGAACATTGAACCTCAAACGTGCAAACAATCTGTTGTCATACCCCAACTCAATCTGCGGCAAATAGTTCAAAAATTGAAGACCGCAGCTATACCTCATCGGACTGTCCCATGTATCGTAATCATACGAAACATCTGCAAAAGGCAATACGTTTTCTACCAAACTCAATGAGAAGTTTTCGCTCCTGTCATTCTGCGAAAAAGTGCTGTAACCAAGTAGAAATACAGCGATTAAAACCAATGCTTTTTTCATAAGTGCTTATTTTTTTGTTTTTACATTCAACTATCCAGTTGCAAAGGTATTGTTTTTTTTTATAACAACCTCTTTTCAGAGTAAAAAATTGCCCGATGAGGTCGGATTGCAGGACGATTTTGCGACCTTTGCTCCAAACAGCGTTCTGTCACACGCCGTTTTGCTCAAATAAAACGGCGATTTACAAAAACGAAACGCCGTTTCAGTCGGATAAAACGGCGTTTCATTTTTGCTATTTCTAAAACATTGATTTGCAATATAGTATTTGTGTGGTTGAAGCCTTGATTTGGTTGAAATGTTTGACAGAAAAACAGCAAAAATTTGTCAATCAGAAAACATTTTCTATATTTGTAGTCGGAAAACAAAGCGAAAAGGTTTTCGAGTATCAAACAAAAAAAAGAAGAAGCACAAGGAGAAAAAGAAAGAATTATTGTTTTGACTTGGGCAAATTAAAAGAAAACGGATAAAAAACAACAGATAGATGAGAAAATTTTTGACATTGTTGGCAATCATTGCCATTTCAGCAAGCACATTTGCACAAAAAGAAGTTACAAAGTTTATGGGAATACCGGTCGATGGCAGTCCCACAGAAATGGTTAAAAAGTTAAAGGCTAAAGGATTTAAGACAGACGAGAAGTTTATGCAGCCTATCAAACAGGGTCTTATTGATTGGGACGGACCGGAGGTGTTGACAGGACGTTTTAACGGAGAAAAAGTCCTATTGGGGCTTCTTGTTGAGCAAAATAAGGTTTGGAGAATATGTATTTCAGATAAGAATACTCGTGATGAAACCCAAATCAAAATACGGTTTAATACTCTTGTCAGACAATTTGAAAACAATGATAAATATCTATACTTTTATGAACAAACAATAGCTGACGATGAGGATATATCATACCAAATGACAGTGAACAAGAAACAATATGAGGCTATTTTTGCTCAAAAAGGCGAAGACGGAACGATAGATGAAAAAAGGGTAGTTTGGTTTTGTATAAGCCAACGTTCCGATGGTTATCTCATAGATATGTTTTACGAAAACGAATACAATCGAGCTGACGGCAGTGATTTGTAAAAACAGAGAGTTTGTAGCTCAGATGCAAATTTGAAACAAGTATATACCCTGCCAAAAACAGCAAAGTGTTTACGCAAGTTTGGTTGCGGAGAAAAGCAAAACGCCGTATCTTTCTTCCGATACGGCGTTTTGCTTTTGTTGTTTTAATGTTTTGCTTTGTCAGTGCTTAGTATTGCTCTTGTGAGTTGGGGAAGTCGCGTTCTCTTACGTCTTTGACGTACTGTCCTATGGCTTGTGTGATTTGTTCTCCTATGTTTGCATAGCGTCTCAAAAAGCGTGGAGTAAACTCTTGCGTAATTCCAAGCATATCGTGCAAGACAAGCACTTGTCCATCGACCTCTCCGCCTGCACCAATGCCGATAACAGGTATTCGGAGTTCCAATGCGATTTGTGCCGCAAGGCTTGCAGGGATTTTTTCCAACACTATGGCAAAGCAGCCTGCGTCTTCCAACAGGTGGGCATCTCTTATCAGTTTGTCGGCTTCTGCCTGAGCGGTTGCCCTTACGGCATAAGAGCCGAATTTGTTAATCGATTGGGGTGTCAGTCCCAAGTGTCCCATTACGGGAACGCCTGCCGAGATAATTCGTTTGACCGATTCCAAAACCTCTTCGCCTCCTTCCATTTTGACTGCATTGGCTTCTGTTTCTTTCATTATTCTGATTGCCGAGCAGAGTGCTTCTTTGGAGTTGCCCTGATAGGTTCCGAATGGCAAATCTACAACGACCAAGGCTCTTTGGCAGGCTCTTACCACTCCGGAGGCGTGGTATATCATCTCGTTTAGGGTTATCGGAAGGGTAGAAGAGTAACCTGCCATTACGTTTGCTGCCGAGTCTCCTACCAAAACCACATCCACTCCCGACATATCGACCAACTTTGCCATCGAATAGTCGTATGCCGTTATCATTGCTATCTTTTCGCCTTTGTCTGCCATGTTTTGCAGAGTTTTGACGGTGATTTTCTTGCTGTCTTTTTGTGCTGCTGACATTTTTCTTTGTCCTTTATATGTGTTCTTTTCTGCGGGCAAAATTAGCAATGTTTTTTCTTTTGGCTTGTTTTTTGCCTGTTTATTTTCTCTTCGGGGACTTCAAGTGGGCAATTCTTTGTACTTTTGTGGAAAAATTTGAGCTTATGTTTGAGTTTATCGAGGGTATATTTGAGGAGCTTACTCCTTCGTATGTGGTAATCAATACTTCGGGTGTGGGATTTCGGGTCGAGATTTCACTGAATTGCTATGAGGGACTGAAAAACAAACAAAAGGGCAGGCTGTTTATTCATCAAATCATAAGGGAAGATGCTCACCTTTTGTTCGGATTTGCTTCTGCAAGGGAAAGAGAGCTTTTCAGAGCCTTGCTTTCGGTAAACGGCATTGGTGCAAACACGGCAAGAATGATGCTCTCGTCGCTTAGCGAAGACGAACTCATAAGAGCCGTTGTCAATGAGGACATTGCCACAATCAAGGGCATAAAGGGCATAGGCTTGAAGACGGCTCAAAGGGTTGTAATCGACCTCAAAGATGTTTTGTCGAAGTTTGATATAGAGCAAAGCAACACTTGCAGCGACAATAAAAACCGTCAAGAGGCGTTATTAGCTTTGCAGACGCTTGGCTTTAACAAACTTCTTATCGAAAAGGCTTTGGATAAGATATGCAAAGACAGAAGGGAAGCGAGTGTTGAAGATTTAATACGTTTGGCTCTGAAAATATTATAATATCGTTTTGTGTTAAAGCTGCCGATGAAGGTTTTGGAGGACAGATTGTTTGTTTGGTTGTTCGGCTTTGCCGCCGTGGTCTGTGTGTGCTTTGCAGACAGCTTGATGGCTCAGCAAGATGACCTCAGATACCCGATAAACGACAGCACAAAAAGTCCTCTCTATCTCACATCTCCCCAAAATATTACAACAACTGTCGAATACTCTGCCGAAGACAACGAATACTATTTGATAAAAAAGGCAGGCGATATTGTGATTGAGCGAAAAATCTTGTCTTTTTCGGAATATCAGAACTATGACTTGGACAAGATGATTGACGACTATTGGAAAAATCGTTCCATGACCTCGAAGGTGGCAGCCACCTCGACCGACGGAGCTTTGAGCAGCCTCATTCCGCAGCTGAAAATCAACAGCGAACTTTTTGAGACTATATTCGGAGGTCAGACAATCGACATTCGTCCGAGCGGAAATGCAGAGATAAAACTCGGATTTCTCAACAACCGAAACGAAAACCTTGCTTTGAGCGAAAGCCAGCGAAGCAACACGAGCTTGGACTTTGACATGAACTTCCAAGTCAATGTGCTTGCACAGATAGGAACGGCAATCAACCTCAATTTTAACTACAATACCGAAGCCACCTTTGACTTTGAGAACGAAATGAAGCTCAAATATGAAGGCAAGGAAGACGATATTGTGCAGCTTCTCGAGGGTGGAAACATCAGCTTTCCGCTTCCGCTGTCTCTCATTCAGGGAACACAGTCTCTTTTTGGTGCAAAAACCAAGTTGAAGTTCGGAAACCTCACCTTGGACGCTGTTATTTCGCAACAAAAGTCCGAGTCGTCGTCGGTTACCGTGCAGGGCGGGGCGCAAATGGACGAGTTTAACTTCAAAGCCGACCAATACGATGCCAACAGACACTTCTTTATCTCCCAATACTTTTATGACAATTACAACAATGCAATGAGTACCCTGCCGATAATCAACTCCAACATTGTGATTACCAAGATTGAGGTGTGGAGAACCAATGTTGGTGCGGCTGTTACCAACAACAGAAACATTGTTGCCTTTGCCGACTTGGGAGAAGCGAAACCCTACGGACAAAATCCGTCGATTGAGCGTCCGGGAGCAGGGGCTTTGCCCGACCAATACTTATCAAACAGACTTCTCGATGTGGTAGATGTAAACTCTTTGAGAAACATCAATACCATAAGTTCCTATTTGCAGGGAATGGGTTTTGTTTCGGGACAGAATTATGAGAAAGTAGAGAGCGCCCGAAAGCTCTCTTCAAACGAATATACCTTCAATCCGAAGTTGGGATTTATCTCTCTTACAAGTCCGCTGTCGGCAGACCAAGTGTTGGCAGTTGCTTTCCGCTATCAGATTGTGGGAGATACTACGACTTATCAGGTGGGAGAGTTCTCCGACGAGGGAGTTGCAGACCCCAATACCTTGGTTGTAAAACTGTTGAAAAGCTCGTCGCTTAACGTTCGCAACCCGATTTGGAAGTTGATGATGAAGAATGTTTATCGTATTCCCGATGCTTACCAGATTTCGGAGGAGGATTTTCGTTTGAATATTTTGTATCAGGCAGACGAAGACGGAGTGCAGACGGGATATTTCAGAGACGGAGACTATCAGGGCATTCCTTTGTTGCATGTGTTCGGCTTGGACAGAATGGACAATCAGCAACATATGTACCCCGACGGGGTGTTTGACTTTGTCGATAATGCCACAACCGCAGGCGGAACGATACAAAGAGACAAGGCTTTGATATTCTTCCCGACTGTCGAGCCTTTCGGTAAAGATTTGAGGGCGACCTTGAACAATGACGAGCTTGCCGACAAGTATTGTTTCGACTCTCTTTATACCCTCTCGAAGTCGCAGGCCGAGCAATACCCCAATCAAAACAAGTTCTACTTGGAAGGAAGGTTCAAATCGTCGTCGGGAGCAGAGATTTCTCTCGGTTCGATGAACGTTCCCCAAGGTTCGGTAAAGGTAATGGCAGGAGGAATTACCCTTACCGAAGGAACAGACTATACGGTCGATTATGCAATGGGACGAGTGAGGATTATCAATCAGGGTTACCTCAATTCGGGAACGCCAATCACCGTATCGACAGAAGCCAATTCGGTATTCAGCTCGGTAACCAAGAGCCTGTTCGGATTGAGAGCCAACTATGAAGTAAACAAAGACTTCACCTTGGGAGCTACCTTGATGAAGCTGCACGAAAGTCCGGTAACTCAAAAAGTCAATTACCAAGAAGAGCCGTCGAGCAACACCATTTGGGGAGTGGATATGAACTTTCGCAAGGAAGTACCTCTGATTACAAAGTTGGTGGATTTGCTTCCGTTTTACCAGACCAAAGCCCCTTCGTATTTGAATTTCAGCGGAGAGTTTGCTCACTTCATTCCGGGCAATCCCAAAGTCATAGGCAAAACAGGAACAGCCTACATTGACGACTTTGAAACGGCAAAACGCTCATACGACATGAAGGCTGTAAGTTCGTGGTCTTTGGCTTCGACACCTCAGGACTACAATACCAACAATCCGATGTTCCCCGAAACAGCCAAACACTTGGGATTGACATACGGATTTAACAGAGCAAAGATTGCATGGTACTATATTGACGAGAATTTTTACCGTCAGCCGCCTTCAAACATAAGCAATGATGATTGCTCTCTGCCTTATACCCGTCCGATTGAGGAAAGAGAGTTTCACCCAAACAAAGAACTCACTCAGGAAGAGATGAGAAACATAAGGGAGTTCAACATTGCGTTTTATCCTTCGGAGAGAGGACCTTATAACTTCGATACTACATCGTCCTATTCGGCAGGATTGTTGCCCGACGGAAGCCTCAAAGACCCACAGACACGCTGGGGCGGAATAATGAGAAAGTTAGAGCCTACCGACTTTGAGGCAGCCAATATAGAATATATTGAGTTTTGGATGATGGACCCTTTTATTGACAATCCTCAACACAGCGGTGGTAAGCTCTATTTCAACTTGGGAGAGATTTCGGAAGATATATTGAGAGACGGAAGAAAGAGTTTTGAGAACGGATTGCCCACAAGTGCAGAAGTAGTCGATGTAGATACAACCATCTGGGGACGAGTTCCACGCTTGCAATCCATAGTGAACGCATTCAGCAACGACCCTGCCGCAAGACAATACCAAGACATTGGTTATGACGGCTTGTCTTCCGAAGATGAAGCTTCCTTCTTTGAGAGATTTTTGACCATTGCCAACGCTCAACTTGACCAAGAAGCATACGACAGACTGCTTCAAGACCCTTCGGGAGACGATTTCATGTATTTCAGAAGTGATGAGTATGACCAAAATAATGCCAAGATATTGGAACGATATAAGAGATACAACAACTCGGAGGGCAATTCGTCTGTTGTGTCTGACAATTCGGGCTACTCTTCTCAGTCTTCTTCGCTTCCAAACGTCGAAGACATCAACCAAGACAACACTCTGTCGGAAGCAGAGAACTATTACGAATATGAGATAATCCTTTCGCCTGAAAATATGGTTGTGGGCAGAAACTGCATTACCGACATACAAGACGCAAGGAGCATAAAACTTCCAAACGGAGATTATGCCGATTGCAAATGGTATCAATTCAAAATACCAATCAGAGAACCAAACAGAACAGTCGGCGAAATAAGCGGATTTCAATCCATTCGTTTTATGCGTATGTTCCTCAGAGAGTTTGAAGAACCAATCATTTTGCGATTTGGAACTTTTGAACTTGTAAGCGGAGAATGGCGAAAGTTTACCGACAATCTGCTCGAACCCGGGCTTTATCCGACGGGAACTCAAAGCGAAAACACCACCTTCTCGGTTGCTTCGGTCAATATAGAAGAAAACGGAAAGCGTCTGCCTGTGCCGTATGCTCTTCCTCCGGGAATAGAACAAGAACAGATGTATTCCACAACTTCGGTTACCAACATGAACGAGCAGGCTCAAAGCCTCAAAATTTGCGAATTGTCGGACGGAGACGCAAGAGCGATTTACAAAACCACCGAATTGGACTTGCGACAGTACAAACGCTTGAAGATGTTTGTCCATGCAGAGCAGCTCAATGAGTTTGACGAATACAAAACAGGAGACTTGTCGGTGTTTATTCGCTTGGGAACTGACTTTACAAACAACTATTACGAATATGAAGTGCCTCTTACCTTCACTCCTTGGTACACAGGAGCAAGCAATCGTGAGGCAATATGGCCCGAAGCCAACGAATTGGACATAGATTTGGAGAAGTTGGTGAAGGTAAAAGAGAACCGCAATGCAAAGATACGCTCAAACGACAATACTGTTAATTCGCTTATACCATATAGTGAGAACATTGACGGAAGAAAGATGACCGTTTTGGGAACACCGAATATTGCAGGCGTCAAAGTGATAATGATAGGTGTTCGCAACCCGAAGAAGCAAAGCCAATATGATAATGACGATATGTTGCCCAAGTCTGCCGAGATATGGATTAACGAACTGCGTATGACCGATTTCAATCGGGACGGTGGCTGGGCTGCAACAGGCTTTGCAAGAGCCAACCTTGCCGATTTGGGAGATTTGTCTTTGTCGGCAAGCTATCGTTCGGCAGGTTTTGGAGGAATAGAACAAAAAGTGTCCGAAATATCTCAGGACAACATAGGAACGTTTGACATTGCAACCAACATAGAAGTAGGAAAGCTCTTCCCCGAACAGCTCGGTATCAGACTGCCTGTTCACTTTGACTACTCTCAATCGGTGAGCAATCCTAAGTATAACCCCTTAGACCCCGATGTAAAGTTGGAAAACGACCTTATGAGTTACCGAACCGAGGCAGAAAGAGACTCAATCAGACACTTGGTTCAAGACTATGTGAGCCGCACTAACCTCAATTTTATGAACGTTCGCAAGGACCGATTGGGTGACAGGGCATTGAAGAGACATTTTTACGACATAGAGAATTGGAATGCTTCCTATTCGTACTCTTCAACCTATGCAAGAGATGTCGATATTGAGCATAACAACAAAATACAACACCGAGGCTCTCTTGCATATCAGTATGATGTTACTTCCAAAGGCTGGAAGCCATTTTCCAAAGTGCCTTTGTTCAAGAAGAAAGCCTTTGCCATATTGAAAGATATGACGCTTTACTACATTCCGAAGTCATTCTCTTTCCGCACAGAGGTCGTAAGAGATTTTGAAGAGACCCTTCTCAGACCGAAAAGTCAGGGTATTGTCATCATGGAACCTTATATCTACAAACAGTTTTATGCCAACAGAGCATACACATTCAAGTATGACCTTACCTCAAACATCAAAATAGAGTATGATGCGACCATGAATGCACTCATAGAAGAGCCACGTGGCAGAATTGATACCAAGGATAAGCGAGACTCAGTCTGGGCTTCGGTTTTGGAACTCGGCAAAGCACAGCAGTTTACTCAAAACTACAAACTGAGCGTCAATGTTCCTATCAACAAGATTCCAATTTTTGACTGGGTCAGATTGAACGGTTCTTACAGCGGAACGTACAAGTTTGTTTCCTCAACCGAAGCAACACGCTCCCTTGGTAACGACATCGAAAATTCAAGACGAGTTTCGGCAACGGCAAACTTCTCTCTCAACACTCTCTACAACAAAGTCCCTTTCATCAAGAAAGCCTACGAAGCACAGAAAAAGAGCAACAGCTTTGGCGGAGTGCCTACCCGACTGCCAAAACAGAAAGAAGAGAAAAACGCCAAAGACACTTTAAGCTCGACAAAAGACAGCATACCTGCAATAAACAAGTTTTTGAAAGAAGCTCTTAACTACACCTTGCGGTTCATTACTTGTGTCAAAACGGTTTCAATCAACTATAACCTCAATGAAGGCACGAGCATACCGGGCTTTATGCCTGTTGCAAAGTGGTTGGGAACAACACCTGACGATAAGTTTGCACCCGGATTTGGATTTGTTTTCGGCTCTCAAAGCATGGATATAATGGAAAGAGCAATTGCAAACTCGTGGCTCAGCACCGACACAATGTTTAATTCTGCAATGACACAAAAAAGCACCGAGAACATCAACGCACAAATCAAGGTCGAACCGTTCAAAGACTTCAACATAGACATCAGTTTCAAACGAAATCAGAGCGAACAGTTCACTTGTTACTATAAATATGATGCAACAACAGGAATGATAAACGGACCTCTTTCACCACTCAGAACAGGACGATACAGCATTTCAATCATAGCCTTGCCTACACTTTTTGCATCAATGGACGACAATAATGTAAGCTCTGTGTTCCAAACCTTCTTGGCAAACAGAGATGAGATTGCCCGACGCTTGGCAGCAAGCAATGCCGCAGCCAATCCAGACTATTCGGGTATGATGATAGCAGACTCGGCAACCGGAAAACTATATCCCGACGGCTATGGAGCATTGAGCCAACAAGTATTGATACCTGCCTTTTTGGCAGCCTACACAGGACGTTCGCCAAGCAGTCAGAGCCTTTCGCCATTTATCAAAATGCCGATGCCGAATTGGAAGATAAGCTACACAGGATTGAGCAAGTTGGATTGGGTGAAAAAGTGGGCAAATTCCATAACCATTTCGTCCAATTATAGTTGCGACTACAACGTAGGGGCATTCATTTCCGACACAAGAGTACCATTGGACGACAGATACGACTATGGAACAGAGTGGGTGAGAAATCAGATAAGCAACAACTTCATTGCCAAAGATGTGATTGACCAGATTACAATCAGCGAGCAGCTCTCTCCATTGTTCAAAGCCGACATCAATCTGAAAAACAGCTTCCAAACAAACGTAGAAATAAGGAAAGAACGCAACCTTTCGCTCTCTTTTGCCAACTCACAGGTAACTGAAGTAAACCGAACCTCATACGTGCTTGGAGCAGGCTACAGATTTAAGGACGTAGAAATCAATGTGAGAATGGGAGGCGAGAGTTCCCGCAAGTTCAAGAGCGACATACTTCTCAAAGCCGATATGTCGGTCAATATCAATCGAACAATCCTTCGCAAGATAGACCAAAATGTCAATTTGGTTTCTTCGGGTTCCAAGGTCTTTACCCTCAACCTTTCGGGCGAATACTCGCTTACCGAGAAGATTATCCTCAAAGCCTACTTCGAGATGACTGCAAACACTCCTTACGTTTCCAATTCTTACCCCAACTCCACAACCCAAGGCGGCTTCTCGGTACGTCTGACCTTGTAGAGCAGCTGAACGCAAGATGTTTCAGAGTGCTTTTACTACCACATGAATGGTGTCGCCGTCTTTTTTGCCCAACTGCCTGCGGATAGACTTCAAAACACCGATGATATAACACACATTGCCTTCGCTGTCTTTCACTCCCATATTCACAATGTTGCCATCGTACGGAACAGAGTCAAATTCTACATGAACCCTCACCCTGCCTTTGCCAAAGACCTCCCGAATGTTCCAAGGGAAAACAACGTATGCACCGCCCTTGTCCTTAATTTCGTGCAATACAGCATCAAATTCAAACATGATTATTTTCGATTTGTTATTACTTGAACGCTGGTTTTTATCATTTCTTGCCTGTTTTTCAGAAAAACTGCAAGGTAGATATTGAGAAAGATAAAGTTTGATGTTCTCATAAGCTGTATAGCTATCTTGACTATGCTTCAAGTATTTTTATTTTTTTTCGAGCGGACATTCTAATATTTCTTCTTTCTTGTCTATATCTCCAACAACTATTTACATACTCATCTTTTGCCATAATAAGGAGGGTGTTGGTGTGAAAAATTTAACATTTGGAGGGGTTTTAAGCTCGAATGCTTGCGATTTTTCGGGGTCGGGCAGGGGTGAGTGCAAATTAGGGGAGTATTTGGGCTTTGAACAAGTGATTGTATTTCAGTTGTTTGTAAAAGGAGGTCTTGGCTTTGTCAGAAAAAATCGGCGATTTGTCAAAATAAAACGGCGTTTTTTCGGAATAAATCGCCGATTTATTTCAAAAAATCTTCGTTTTTTCTCGCAAAAACGCCGCATTTTTTCAAGAAGATGCCGTTTTGCAAGCATGAAACTTACAGTTTTCTCTTCCGAAAAGCAATCCGCCTTGCGAAAAGCCCGACTTTGCTCTCCAAACAGACGAAAAACTTGCTCGAAGCTCCGATTTAACAATTCTGTCCGACCGATTGCAAAAATAAGGGACAGAGTTGTTATTTGTGCAATCGCTAATTGTTTGCAGCTCTGTGCAGCTTGAAGTTGTCCGAATTGCCTGCCCTGCGGACAAGTACGCCCCTTGATATGATAAAATATGAGTAAAGTTTGTGGATTTGTAAAAATGCACTATCTTTGCATTCAAAATGCGGCAACAATGTCCGCAATGAAGAAAAGCTGTGTGTGCTTTTTCTACTTCTGTAAACCTAGGAAATTTACAAACACGTAGAGAAAAGCACAGCGGATTTCACGCCAAAGGCGTGGAACCGTTGTTGTTTTTTTGCTATTACGTGTTGGGTTTTCCTAGGACCTTCAGAAGGTAGTATATAAGCAGGGTGGTTCCACGCTTTCCTAATGTTTTATTTGTTAATAACGTCTCTAAACCACGGGGACAGACAAAAACATTTTGACAATGGGAAGAAAAACGCCCTTCCAAATTATTTGTCTGATTGCCTTT
>JAEDJL010000062.1 GCA_016296345.1 Bacteroidales bacterium
CTTCTGGCTCTTGCAACCACCAATTTGTCTTCCTCAGTCAACTCTTCCATACCGAGAATGGCAATGATGTCTTGAAGCTCGGCATATCTTTGAAGAAGAGCTTTCACCCTCTGAGCGGTGTTGTAGTGTTCTTCGCCGACGATTTCGGGTGTCAAGATACGCGAATTTGATTCCAAAGGGTCCACTGCCGGATATATTCCGAGTTCCGAGATTTTACGACTTAGCACCGTCTGAGCGTCAAGGTGTGCAAAAGTTGTTGCAGGTGCCGGGTCAGTCAAGTCGTCGGCAGGAACATAAACCGCTTGCACCGATGTGATTGAACCACGATTGGTAGAGGTAATTCTTTCCTGCATAAGACCCATTTCAGACGCCAATGTAGGTTGATAACCCACCGCCGAAGGCATACGACCGAGCAAAGCAGAAACCTCACTTCCCGCCTGAGTGAAACGGAAGATGTTGTCTATAAACAGCAATATATCTTTGCCGCCCGTAGTCTCGTCTCCGTCTCTGTAATACTCCGCAACGGTCAAACCCGAAAGGGCAACCCTTGCTCTTGCTCCCGGTGGCTCGTTCATCTGTCCGAAAACCAAGGTACACTTACTATCTTTCAATGCCTTGACATCCACCTTCGACAAATCCCAACCGCCTTTGAGCATATCCTCTTTAAATTCCTCTCCGTAGGATATAACTCCGCTTTCAATCATTTCCCTCAAAAGGTCATTACCCTCACGAGTTCTTTCACCAACACCTGCAAATACCGACTGACCTGAGTATTGCTTTGCAATGTTGTTTATCATCTCTTGAATGAACACAGTCTTTCCCACGCCTGCTCCTCCAAACAGACCAATCTTTCCTCCCTTGGCGTAAGGCTCTATAAGGTCTATCACCTTGACACCGGTAAACAACACCTCGGTTGAAGAAGACAAGTTCTCAAACTTAGGAGGCTCTCTGTGGATAGGGTAAGACTTTTCACCCTTGACGGGAGCTATTCCGTCTATTGTTTGTCCTATGACGTTGAATAGTCTTCCGTTGATATCGTCTCCCACAGGCATAGAAATAGGTCTTCCGAGATTTTCAACCTCCAAGCCTCTTTGCAATCCGTCTGTTGAGTCCATGGCAATGGTTCTCACAGTGTTCTCTCCAATATCTTGTTGGCATTCCAAAATCAACTCACTGCCGTCAGCCTTTACAACTCTCAAAGCATCGTATATGTTTGGCAGTGCTTGATCTGCAGGGAAGCTCACATCGATTACCGCACCGATTATTTGCGAAATCTTACCTCTGCTTACTATATTACTCATCGTCTATCACGTTTTATGAAATCAGATTGCGAATATACACTTTTTAATCGGAAAACAGCCAAACAATCGGCAATAATTTTCAGAACTAAATTTCAGAAAGCTGATTTTCAAGAGTTTATTTTGCAGCTGCAATTCCCCTGCACTGCGATTTTGAAGCACAAACAAGCAAATCTATTCAGCCCCTTTTGGTCAAAAATTCACAGATAGAGACTTGCTCAAAAACCAAACGCCCTTTTGGCAAAATAAAACGCCGTTTTGTTCGAGCAAAACGCCGAGTTATTTTGCCAAAACGGCGAGTTATTTCACCCAGAAAAGCATACTGAAAATCAGATACTTACAAATAAAATAAAAATCGCCAATTTTGTAAAGCAAAAGGAGAAGAACAGCTCGCTTTTGCCCCTTTAGGGCGGCAGTTGCAGAGGAACATTAACTCGGGGCGACGCTTTCGCTCTGCCCCGAGCTAAGTGCTTTTGGACTTTCAGCCCGCAAGTAGAGCAAAAGGCAAGAAACAGCAGCCCAACGCCCTGCAGGGGCAGCCTGCGATCAGCCCTGCGTAGAGCGAAGCGGCACGCAGGGTAAACAACCACAACGACATTTTCGCCCTGCAGGGGCAAAAGCGTAACTCTTTCCCGACAGAACGTTTATTCGGAATTTGAAAACAAAAAATCAAACTCTCCAAAAAGCATGGATAATTATTGATAAACAGATATTTACAGCAGTTTCGCAATATGGCAAATCAAGAAAATTCAAAAAAAGTTGCTCTTATGTGTTTACTTTTTCGCAAATTTGCTGTCTGTATATTTGAAAGCGAATAAATCGGAGGGCGTTTGCTTTCCGATTTAACAAACAAAAAAAAAATACAATCATTATGAAACACAAGGTTTTAAGCATTATTTGTGCTGTTTTATTCGGCTTTGGAACATTCGCTCAGAGCCAAGAGATTGAATACGACACCATTATTTATTTCCCTTCGACCATTTTGGAATGCCCGATGCTCTTTGACACGGCAGTGAACAGGCAATATCGCAATAACAGTGGCTATGACACCCTCTTGCCTTCGGGTTGGAAACAATCATGTTACCAAAATTTTGCTCGTGCTAACGATTTATGGAATTTTTGCAATGAAGATAACGATGTTGATTATTCTATTCGTTTGTGTAAATTGGTCGGACATTCTTCCATAGCGGGCATAAGGAGTTTTGCTCAGCCGTATTATCTGCCTGATTTGGATACTGCTGCCTTGATAATAGGGGTTGCTGCAAAGATTTACGGAGATCGTCCGCCTATGAGTACCGTTCCTCACTTCTTTTTGTACAATGCTCAGGGCAACAGGGTCGATAATTGCCCTATTATGTACATGAAGCCTACTGGTGCAGAGCCCCCGTATTCTCCAACAGGTTTTTATGACTGCGACTTGCACTATTTCATGTTCCAATACCAACATAAGATGCAGGCTTTCTCGATTGCTTACGACAAAAACCATACTTACTATGGCGGATATGCCAATGTGCCGTACGAGTTTGACCATACGATTGCCTTTGAGGGCGGAATAAAGGACGTTCCCTACTATCACCCTTGCGTATATGAGGATTTGGGTTGCTATGAGTACATTCCTCCGTTCTATTTGATGTATGATTCCACTCATTGGGTGCGATTTGACCAAGATATAAGGTATTCGTATTACCGAAAGATGCAGATAGGGTTCTATCCTATCATCTTAATTCCGAAAACTCACGACGTGGGAATGAGTGAAGCGGAGCTTTCGCAACATTGCAACCTTGTTCCGAACCCTGCTTCTACCTATTGCAAGGCGATAAGTCGCTATAAGATTGAAAGGGTTGAGGTGTTTGACATGGGTGGAAGACTGATTGTGGAAGCCAAACCGAACGATTACGAGTATTTCTTCGACTTCGATGTGTTCAATTCGGGAATGTATGTGGTTGTAATCCACACCCCGAAAGGCAAAACAAGCAAACAATTGATTGTAAACAAATAAGTAAGAAAACAAAGCGGCGTTTTGAGAGAGCAAAATGCCGCTTTGGTGTTTTTTGTTTTTCGCTTCTTTGCAATCAGCTCAAAACAAAATCGCTATACATTCCTTTATGATGAAAATAAAGGCGACAATCGAATAGAGGGCTTTGAGTAGTATTCCGACCAGAAGACCTATCAGAGAACCGAATGCCGATTTGAGTGCATTGTCTTTGTTTCCCTTGTAAACCTCTCCCAAGTATGCTCCCAAGAAAGGGCAGAGTATTATTCCCAAAATGCCGAAAGGTCCTATGCTTATGCCCAAAAGAGGCAGCAAAAACATTCCGACAAGCAAGCCTATGGTGCTTCCCCTCATTCCATATTTGCTTCCGCCTGTTTTCTTTGTGCCGTAAATCGGGATAAGAAAGTCTGCCACGGTGATAATCAAGGCAATGACGCCCATGATTACCACAAACCAGACATTGATTTGTGCTTGGGGAACAAACATCAGAAGCAACAAACCGACAAATGCAAGAGGCGGTCCGGGAAGTGCCGAAACGAACGAGCCGACAATGCCTGTCAAGCCCAAAATCAACGATAAACAAACAAGGAAACCGCTCATCGATATTTACAAATCAAGTTCAAATCCGCTGAAACTCAGTCTTCAAAGCGTTTCTTGTTGTATGGAAATTCTTTTGCAAGCTCTCCCGAATAGTAAAAGTCGAATCCTATTGCTCCAAAGGTGTAAATATGGTCGCCAACCGTGATATGGCTTCCTCCGCACTGAGGATTGGCACTCGGATGGCTTTCAGAAAATCCTATATTAAAGAGAGTGAACAAAATCTCGGGGCGGTTGCTTATGTCAAATCCTGCTCTCTCCCATTGTTTTTTGGTCTGGTGGAGAATGCAACCGGTATAAACATAGGAGTAATAGTGGTTGCGATAATCTACAAGGCGGTTTATTCTCTCTGTTTGGTGGTCGGCGGTATGGAAGTCCAAGATGTGTTCATACTTTTTGCCCATATAAAAAGCCGAAGTGTCGTTTTTGAGGTTTCTCTCGACCCATTCGGCTGTAAAATCTTTGATGCCGTTCACTCCGAAAGAGAACTGACTTTGTACAGACAAGACCTTGACAGGTCCGAGGTACTTTTTGTACATCTCTCTTTTGGAGTTGAACAAACGTATCTGCTCTCCAATCAGGCAACTGACAATCATTCTTGCCTCAACTCCCGTTGTGGCGGCTGCACTGTCGATAAGGGCTTTGTCTTTTACTATGGCTTCTTTGAGGGCTTCCCATTCGGGTGTGTTCATCCAAAGGATTGCGTGCTTGTTTTCTTCTTTGCTCTTGGCAGAAACAAGAGCCTGCTTTTGCTTTTCGACAAGCTGCATATACTCAGGCTCGTCTTTGATGTACAACTCGCAGGCTGCAATCATCTGATTGACGTCCACTCCTCCGTGAGCGTTCTCTATTGCTTGCAACATCAGCTCTGCATTGCGTGGATAGAGCTTTGAAATAACCGAGAGCTTGACATAGTTTTCTGCCAGCTTGTCGGCGTCAATCTTCTTGGCTTTTCTGTTTTGCGAACCCATTTGTGAAACTTGTGCCAAGTAGCGATTGTTTTGGTCAATCGCCCCTCTGTTCTTTGTCCAGCCCAACTGATACACTCCCCATGCACCAATGATTGCCACACCTGCTATTGCAAATCCGTAAAGTGCCACATTGTAGCACAATTTGCCGAACATCTTCCACGAAGAAAAGTATTCCTTTATCTTTCTCATCTTATTTGCTTTTTTGAAACGACCGGCAAAATTACTACTTTTTGTTGAAACTGAAACAAAAAAGGAGAACAAGCTCACAGTGTTCTCCTTTTGTATATCTGAATTATCAATATAATCTAACCGAAAAAAGCGTTTAGTCCCAAAATATCACTCGTCTGTCAAGCGTAAATTCAAATTGGTGTTAAAACAAAGAATTAAAAAATTGACAAGCCGAGGGTTAAAATCAAAAGAACTATCTTTTTGGAAACTTAAACCTTGGTACAATGCAGACAAAACGCCATTTGTCTGCCTGCAAAAGGCTTGTCGAAAGCTATATTATGAGAACTCTCAGCTGCGAAAGGTCTTTTCTTAACAACAAGTTTGCATTCAGATTGTGCAAACAGGTGTTCAAACTGCTTGAATTGTGAAACTCAAAGTCGCAAACGGGAACATAATCCAAATCATCTTGGCTTATGTTGGTTGTGTGTCTTGTTTCGGAAAGGGCTATCTCTATGTCCTTTTTGTCTTTGCCCTGCTTGGAAGCCAAAGCCTTGGTTCTGCCGCTTTCGGACGCCTCGGTAAGCAAGGTAACTCCCGAAGCAAGACGAGAAGTCTTTATCAAAGACATATCACCAAGGCTTTGCGACAACACAACTGCCGCAAACAAAACCACAAACCTCACTACGCTGCCCTTAATAACTGACTTCATATCT
>JAEDJL010000026.1 GCA_016296345.1 Bacteroidales bacterium
AGCAGCTGCAAAAACGAAAATTTTCTTCATAATTTCAATTCAGCTTTTTGTTCTACAATCAATTCTACAAGTTTTAGACGGCAAAGATAGCAAAATATTACACCCAAATGCGAAAAAAGTGTGTTTTTCGCTGCAAAAACACTATCTTTGCAGCCGTTATTGACTGATTACAACACATTATAGCAAATTATGTTCAAACAGTTGCTTTGTACAGCAGGCATATTATTTTGCATTTTGTCCGATTTGTTTGCCCAAAACTATGATGACAACTTTGCAAAGCCGATAGTAACCGAAAACGGACGGTATCGCTACTATGAATTACCCCCGATTAAGACTTCGGAAGGTGAATTGATTTTTTTGGACAGAAACCTTGGTGCAACAAGCGACTATGTAGGCACTACCGACTCTTGGGGAGACCTCTATCAATGGGGAAGAGCAACCGACGGACACGAGAAACGCTCTTCCGACACCACGCTTTCGCTTTCCAAAACCTACAATGCCAATCACTCACTCTTCATTGTAGATGAAAAGAAAGCCAACGACTGGATGCAAAACAGCGACGATGACCTCTGGAAGGGAGAAAACGGATTGACCAATCCCTGCCCTTGCGGATACAGATTGCCGACCGAAAAAGAGTGGAGAGCCTTGCTGAACCTCGGATATGAGGTAAAGACATCACAGGAGGGCTTTTACTATCTCTCTATTGCCAACGGACAATTACTTCTTCCCGCAGCAGGTTTGAGAAATGCCTACACAGGCAACTTTCAGCACGTCGGAACAAGAGGATATTACTGGGGTGCGGACGCAATCAGCCGAGGCACTTCCTCATGTATTGACTTTAACAAAGACGATATTACAACCAATATAAGCATTTTCGGTTTCAGAGCATTCGGACGAAGTGTCCGTTGTCTGAAAGATAATTAAGCGACAACAAATCAGCAATTCAATGTCCATATTAGAAACAATCGAAGTAAGTAAACGCTATTCGGACCACCTTGCACTTGACAAGGTTTCGATAAAAGTTGAACAAGGCGAAGTATTCGGGCTTCTGGGTCCCAACGGAGCAGGAAAGACGACCCTTATCCGCATGATAAACCAAATCACGGCTCCAGACAGTGGCAAAATTCTTTTCTTTGACCGTCCGATAAGGGAGAGCGACACAACAAACATTGGTTATATGCCCGAGGAACGAGGTTTGTACAAAAAGATGAAAGTATCCGAACAAGCCATGTACCTTGCCGAGCTGAAAGGATTAGAACCCAAAGAAGCCAAACGAAAATTGGAGTATTGGTTTGAAAAGTTTGAAATCACATCTTGGTGGGACAAGAAATTGGAAGAGCTGTCCAAGGGTATGGCACAGAAGATTCAGTTTATTACAACCATACTTCACGAACCCAAGTTGCTGATATTTGACGAGCCTTTCAGCGGATTTGACCCCGTGAATGCAGAATTATTGAAACAAGAAATCCTTTCACTTCGCAACAATGGTGCAACAATCATTTTTTCCACCCACAACATGGCTTCGGTCGAAGAGATATGCGACCGAATTGTGCTTATCAACAAAGCAAAGAAGATTTTGGAGGGCAGAGTGGAGCAAATAAAACAAAGCTATTGCGAAAACATCTACGAGATTATCACTCCGAAAACTCAAATGCTCACTTTGGGAAGCGAATATGAGATTATCGAGCAGCAAACCACCGACCGCAACTTGATTTTCAAGGTAAAAATTCCACAAGGTAAGAATGCAGAACTGATAAGCGAAGTAATGAAGCAAACAGACTTGCTCTCATATCGGGAAGTCTTGCCTTCAATGAACGAGATTTTCATAAAAACAGTAAAAAGCAATGAATAAGACGAAAATAATAATCAAACGAGAATACCTTTCGAGAGTCAGGAAGAAGTCGTTTGTCGTCATGACTATCTTAGGTCCGCTGATGATTTGTGCTTTGTGGGTAATACCATTTCTTTTGCAACAAACAGGAGAGACAAGAAGCGAAATAATCGTTGTAGATGCCACGGCAGAGCGATTGGACGACAAGTCTGTTGCCATTTTCAAAAACAAATTCAAGTCGGACGATGTGGTACATTACTCCTATTCGGACGATATTGAAGCAGCTCAAAAACTTCTCAAAGACAACTCCTGCGATGCCGTGTTGGAAATAGTCTCCACAGGCGACAACCCTCCGATTAAGAGCTTTATGTACTACGGAGAGAACGAGCCGGGGCTGAAAGTGCAGGAGCAAACCAAAAATCAGATTTTGAACATACTCAAAAATAGTATTCTTCAATACGATTACGGCATGAATGAAAAGGAAATAGCATGGATAAACAACCCTACGATTGACTTTTATACCAAAAACATACTCACAGGAGAGAGTTCGTTCAACGAAATCAAGACTATACTCGGGGCTGTCGGCGGTCTCCTTATATATATGTTCATCTTCATCTTTGGTTCAATGGTGATGAAAGGCGTAAGCGAAGAAAAGACCAACCGAATTGTCGAAGTGTTGGTGTCGAGTGTCAAACCTGTTCAGCTGCTTATGGGAAAACTTATTGCCATTGCCTTGGTTGGACTTACCCAATTTGCAATGTGGGTTGTGATTACCTTTGGCATCATATCCTTTGTGCAGGCTGCCTCACCGGAGCTTTTTGCCCCTGCCGAGCAAGAGCAAATCACTGTAAACGAAAGAGTAATCACGGTAGATAAACTAAATTCTGTCGAAAGCAGCGGAGCAAACGAGTTGGTGCAAGGGCTTATGGCAATCAACTATCCCCTTGTTGTGGGAATGTTCCTTTTCTTCTTTATTGCAGGTTACTTTCTCTACGCATCACTTTTTGGTGCGATAGGTTCGCTTATTGACATCGACACAGACGGACAGCAGTTCACCCTGCCTGTTACAATACCTATGATTATTGCAATAGTCTCCCTGCCAATGGTAATGGAAAATCCTTCCGGTCAGGCAGCCTTCTGGCTCTCTGTCATACCGTTCACCTCGCCTGTTGCAATGATGGTGAGAATACCTTTCGGCGTTCCTGTGTGGCAACTTGCCGTTTCTATCGGATTGATGCTCGTAACGATTGTAATATGCATAGCGATTGCAGCAAAGATTTACAAGACTGCAATACTTATGTACGGCAAAAAAATCACCTACAAGGAGATTTGGAAATGGCTAAGGTACAAAAATGCCTGATTGGTCAAGGTTTTAAGAATGTCAAAAGGAGGAATAACATACGCACAAAGTCGATATTTGGTATTTAATCCCGCAGGGCAAAACGCCTTTTTATGCAAACAATTCGCCCTTTTGAGCGTAAAGGTATAGATATTTGTCGTAACTTTGCGGCGATTTTTGAAATAAAAGATTGCATTTTGAAAATGAATAAGTTTTTTTTGAAAAGCGTATTGAAAGCACTCATTGCAGCTGTGTTAATCATAGTAATGTGGATATTTCAATACTATCCAGAGAGCGTAAACTTCAAGTTCTGGTTGGGGCTTGTTGTTGTCATAGGAATACTTTGCTACTTGGTTGTCTTGGTATGGTCTTTGGCTTCCAAGGTATCTGCCTTTGAGAAAGAGAAAAGCAAAGAACTCCAAATCAAAGAAGAAGAAAAGTAACTTTTTATATGTTTAATGGTATCTTTTGCGGGAAATTGCCTGTCAATTTCCCCAAAGGATTTTTTTTTTGTAAAACGAAAAGAAGATGAAGAAAAAAGACTTGATTTTTATTGCTGCTTGTGCGGTTGTGGTGGCTCTGTTTTTTGTTGTAGAGCCTTTGAACTGTTGGTTTATGTCATGGAGCAAAGCTCACGATTGGCGTTACTTTGTGTTGGCGTTTTTGAAGTTCGGAGTTTTGGCAACGGTCGGTGAGTGCATTGGTTTGAGAATAAGCAAGGGCGTTTACAACCAAAAGGGATTTGGAATACTGCCTCGTGCTTTGGTGTGGGGAATATTGGGCGTTGCAATCACCATTGCAATGGGTATTTTCTCGTCGGGAACATTCAACCTGTTGTCTTACTTCGGTCTCGACTTGAATAACCAAACTATTGGCGGCGAACCGTTCGGCATAAGGTTGCTATATGCTGTCTGTGTGTCGGTTTTGATGAATACTTTCTTTGCTCCTGTCTTTATGACGATACACAAGATGACCGATACTCACATTCTGAACACAGGAGGAACGCTCAAAGGCTTCTTCTCTCCCATTCCGTTCGGTCAGATTTTTGAAAACTTGAATTGGAAGGTGCAATGGAACTTTGTTTTCATGAAGACCATTCCGTTTTTCTGGTATCCTGCTCACACAATCACCTTCTTGTTGCCTCCGCAGTTCAGAGTATTGTTTGCAGCTTTGCTCGGAGTTGCCTTGGGCATCATTTTGTCGATTGCAAACATGAAGAAAAAGTAACAAACGCCTTTCTTATCAACAATGAAACAAAGAATTGTTTTGACAATATGCCTTTTGCTGTGCAGTCTTTGCGGATCTGCACAGCAAAAGAGCTACGATTTTGAATTTTATGGCTGGATAAGTCCGCAATACTTCCTTAATTCGCGTCAGTGTGCAGGGGCAAGAGACGGACTTTTGTGCCTTTACCCTCTCGCACCCGACTTTATGCCCTCGGGAGAAGACCTCAACGACAAATTAAATCACAACTTTTCGGCAGCAACCACTCGTTTTGGTGCAAGAATTCGTCTTGATGATGTTTTGGGAGCAAAGGTTGTGGGAAATATAGAGACGGATTTTACAGGTCAAAGCGATGCAAATATGCACCTTTTGAGGCTTCGTCAGGCAAATGTCACGATGATGTGGCAAAATGTTTTCGCCTTGACTGCCGGACATGGTTGGAGCGTGTTCTGCGTTCCCGAGATGATGCCGCAAATGCAAGATTTGAACAACGGAACTCCCTTCCACCCTTTCGCAAGGCTCAATCACATTCGTTTGGATTACTCTCCCTGCTCTCTGATAAGCCTTATAGGTTCGTTGGGTTGGCAAAGGGACTATGCCACAGTGGGAATAGAGAACAAAAGAGACTACACTCAGCAATCTCGGACGATGATACCCGAGTTAAACTTGCAGTTGCAGTTTCATCACAATGGCATCTTGGCAGGATTTACGGGCGAAGCAAAAGTGATACAACCGCGAAAGGAGTATTCCGAAAAGCTGACGAGCTTTGCCGCAAACGCTTTTTTCAACTACAAGACAAGCAAACTCAACTTCAAACTGCAAGCTCTGTGGGGCGAAAATATGAATGACTATTGTCTTTTCGGCGGATATTACGAATTTGACCAAAGTCTTGAAACTCCCGACAATCCTTTCGGCTATTCTTCAAGTGCAATCTCTGCTCTGTGGTGCGAACTTATATATGATTTGGGGCGTTTCACTCCTGCTGTCTTTGTGGGTTATGCTTCTCATGAGAACAAAGCACAAAACTACAACAAGGCTTACGGAAGTGCAATGGCGTTGGAGAATATTTTTCGCATCGCTCCGCGTTTGGATTATCACTTCACAAAAGATTTTCTTCTCAGTACATCGGTGGAATACACCAATGTGAAGTACGAGGACGATGTTTGCAAAAACCGACTTGACAATTACAGATTGTCTCTAACCTTGTTGTACAGATTTAGCAGCAAATGAAGATAGCATTTCACAAATATCAGGGAGCGGGAAACGACTTTATTCTTATTGACAACCGCAAGGGGGACATAAATCTCACAAAAGAACAAATAAGACGTCTTTGCGACAGACATTTCGGCATTGGCAGCGATGGTTTGATACTGTTGGAAAATAGCGAAAGGGAAGATTTTGCCATGCGATTTTTCAATCCCGACGGCTCGGGCGGCATGATGTGCGGCAATGGTGGCAGATGTATAGTTTCGTTTGCCAAAGAGCTTGGCTTGTTTGAGAAAAAGTGCAGCTTTGAAGCCCCCGACGGAGTTCACCACGGTGAGATTGAGGGCGATGTTGTCCGATTGCAAATGTCGGATACCGCAATGCCTGCGTTTTTTGAAGACGGAATGCACCTTGATACCGGAACATCTCATTTTGTGGTCTTTACAGACAATCTTGACGGCATTGACATTTGCCGCGAGGGCAGAAAACTGCGATTTGACAAAAGATTTGACAAATTCGGAGGCTGCAATGTCAATTTCGTAAAGCCGCTAAGAGCAAACGAAATAGCAATAAGGACATACGAAAGGGGTGTAGAAGACGAGACCTTGGCTTGCGGCACAGGCATAACGGCTGCCGCACTTGCAACAAGCATAAAGCACAAGTTTGAAGACGGACGCCACACAATCAAAGTCTCTGCCAAAGGAGGCGAATTATCAGTCGAATTCAATAAAAACAAGGACAAATTCAGCAATATAGTACTCTGCGGAAAGGGCGAGAAAGTATTCTGTGGCGAAACGGCGATTTAATCAAATAAAACGGCGATTTGGCAGAACGAAACGGCGTTTTATTTTGCCAAATCGCCGTTTTATTTTTGTCGGATTTCGAGAAGAAAAAAACGGATAACATTTTGTCAATTCAAAAAATAGTTGTACTTTTGCAAACTCGTAGGGAAATAGAGAATTAGTTAAAAACAAAAATAAGTATAGGTAGATATGTATTTGACAGCCGAGAAAAAGAAAGAGATTTTTGCTCAATATGGCAAAAATGCAGCTGATACAGGTTCAACAGAGTCTCAAATAGCGTTGTTCACGTTCAGAATTAAAAAACTGACTCAACACGTTCAGGAAAACCACAAGGACTTGTTTACAAAAAGATCCCTTGTCAGGTTGGTAGGAAAGAGAAGACGTTTGTTGGACTACCTTAAAGCAACTGATATTGAGAAATATCGTGAGCTTATAAAGAAATTAGGTATCAGAAAGTAACTTTTTTAAGAGGATTACTAAGTGAGGTTTCTTAAAGGCAATTAGGGGCTAATTGCCTTTTTTGTGTTGTTTATGGAGCAAAAATCAGAAGAAACAAATCGAAAAGCCCAAGTCTGCTCCGCTTGGAAGAGGTAAAAAGAAAGAAAATAATAATGTTAGGAACAAAAAAGGTCTTCAAACTTGAAGACGGAAGAGAAATTGAAATTGAAACGGGCAAGTTGGCAAAGCAAGCCGACGGTTCGGCTGTGGTAAGAATGGGTGATACGATGATACTTGCCACGGTTTGTGCAAAAAAAGAGGTAGGAGAAAATGTTGATTTCATGCCATTGACGGTAGATTATCAAGAAAAATATGCGTCGATGGGTCGTTTCCCGGGAGGATTTTTCAAAAGAGAAGCACGCCCGAGCGAATACGAAATACTTATAGCAAGACTTATAGACAGAGCATTGAGACCTCTGTTCCCCGATGACTTTCATGCAGAAGTACAAGTGCAAGTTACTTTGATTTCGGGCGACAGGAACAATCCGCCTGACGCACTTGCAGCACTTGCAGCTTCGTCTGCATTGGCTGTGAGCGACATTCCGTTCAACGGACCTGTGTCGGAGTGTCGTGTAGCCTTGATTGACAATGAGTTTGTAATCAATCCCGATTACGAACAAATGGAAAGAGCCGAATTGGACTTGATTGTGGCTGCAACTTATGACAATATAATGATGGTTGAGGGCGAAATGAAAGAAGTTTCGGAAGACACAATGTTGGAAGCCCTCAAAACAGCTCACTCATCTATCAAACTACACTGCCAAGCTCTCAACGAACTTACCGAAATGGTCGGCAAAACTCAGAAAAGAGAGTACTGCCACGAAGAAAACGACCTTGAACTAAAAGCAAAACTTCACGATGCAGTTTACCAAAAGTGTTATGATTTTGCGCATCAAGGAATTAAATCAAAGAGTGCAAGAAGCGAAGGATTTGATGCAATAAAACAAGAATTTATTGACACTCTTGACCCGGAGGATGCAGAAGAAAAAGCATTCATGATTGACCGCTACTTCCACGACACCGAGAAAGAAGCCATGAGAGACATGGTTTTGCAAGAGAGAGTGAGACTTGACGGCAGACAGCTCAACGAAATACGTCCTATATGGGCAGAAGTGGGCTACCTTCCTTCACCTCACGGAAGTGCAATCTTCACAAGAGGAGAAACTCAGTCGCTTTCGACTTGTACACTCGGCACAAAGCTTGACGAACAAATCATAGACGGAGCAATGATTGAGGGAAAGAACAGGTTTATCCTTCACTACAACTTCCCCGGATTTGCAACAGGCGAGGTAAAACGTGCAGGCAGCACTTCAAGAAGAGAAATAGGACACGGCAACCTTGCAATGAGAGCATTGAAACAAGTATTGCCTTCGGAAGAAGAGTGTCCTTACACAATCAGATTGGTCAGCGACATTTTGGAATCGAATGGTTCGTCGTCTATGGCAACGGTTTGTGCAGGCTGTTTGGCTCTTATGGACGCAGGTGTCAAGATAAGAAAACCCGTGAGCGGCATTGCCATGGGATTGATTGAGAAGAATGGTAATTGGGCTGTGCTTTCGGACATCTTGGGAGACGAAGACCACTTGGG
Organism: Bacteroidales bacterium; assembly: GCA_016296345.1. Taxonomy (GTDB): domain Bacteria; phylum Bacteroidota; class Bacteroidia; order Bacteroidales; family P3; genus Onthomorpha. The sequence continues at coordinate 8,490 of JAEDJL010000026.1, forward strand.
AGACATGGACTTCAAAGTTACGGGAACAAGAGACGGTATCACTGCCTGCCAAATGGATATTAAGTGCGACGGTTTGTCTTATGACATTCTTGCAAAGGCTTTGGCTCAAGCCAAGGAAGGCAGAATGCACATCTTGAACATAATCGAACAAACCATACCTGCACCAAGAGAAGACTACAAGCCACACGTTCCAAGGATTACCAAGATGATGGTAGCCAAAGAGTTTATCGGTGCAATCATAGGACCGCAAGGCAAGATTATCCAAGAAATTCAAAAAGACACCAATACCATTATCACAATCGAAGAAGCAGGCGACCAAGGTGTTGTAGAAATCGCATCAGCCAACAAAGAGGGAATAGAAGCAGCCGTAAAGAGAATAAAAGGTATTGTTGCAGTTCCGGAAGTTGGCGAAGTGTACGAAGGAACGGTCAAAAACTTGCAACCTTTCGGAGCATTTGTAGAATTTTTGCCTTCAAAGGACGGATTGTTGCACGTTAGCGAAATATCATGGAACAGAGTTGAGAATGTGGAAGATGTCTTGAAAGAAGGCGATCACATAACCGTCAAATTGATAGACATAGACAAGAAAACAGGTAAGTTCAAACTTTCGCACAGAGTGCTTACTCCCAAACCAGAAGGCTATGTAGAGCCAAAACCACAAAGACCTGCAAGACCGCAAGGAGCAAGACACCACAACAATCAGCGTTCACACGACTAATTCTTATTGTTTTCATAAATTCGTTCGAGGAACTTCTTTTTGGGAGTTCCTCGTTTTGTATCTGACAAAAGGGATAGCGGTTTGGTAGAAAGCTATTGCGGACAAATAAAAAAAGCTCCGAGATTTGGTTCTCGGAGCTTTTTTTTGTTTTGATGTTCAAGCGTTGATTACTTGATTTTCAATTTGGCTTTCATCTCTGCCGACAAAGCGTTCTTGTTTATTTGAATGTCGATTGTTTTGTATTTGACAAACGCTTCTGAAGCATAGAAATATCCGTTGTATTTGCCACTGTCGCCCCATGAGTTCTTTACTTTGTAGAACTTGTTGCCGTTTGCATCTTTGTATATTCCGACAATGTGCATACCATGGTCGTCTGTTGTGGTGAAGTTATCAAAGCCTTCTTGTCTCATTTGTTGAGTTATGGCTTTTTCTTTTGCTGTTCCGTCAAAAGAATAGGCAGCTGCTGCTTTTTCTGCAGGAGTAAGCTTTTCCCATTTCTCTTTTTCTGTTCCGCTAAGGTCTTTCTTGTCTTCGTCAGGTACGATTGCAACACCGTTTTTCCAAGAGAAGCCTTTCTCACTTACGTCAGAACCCCAGCCAACTGTGTATCCGTCCATGATAGCTTTGTCCATTATCTCGATTAGTTCGTCCAACTTCACGTTGTAAATGTCGGCGTGCAACCAGTTGTCTTGAACTTCAAGCATGAATGGTTCGTAAAAAGGATGGTGTGTGAACGAACCGATTTCGATATAGTCGTCAAAGTTCAAACCAAGACTTGCTGCAAAGCTCTTTGGTGTGTATTCTTTTCCTTGGTAAGTGAACTTTTCAGGCACGGGTCCGAAGTAAGAATCCAACAATGCGTTCAAAGCATCTTTCCAATTTGGAGTTACTTGCTTGCTTGTTGCCAATGCTTTTACGAAACTTTCCAATGCAGGTGATACAGAAGAGAAGTCAGGAAGCTCTGTTCCGTAGTTAAGTCCTCTATATACCTCTTCGGGAACTATACCGTACTTTTTGATAATGTAAGGTATGTCTTGGAATGCACCGCCTTCTGCAAAGGTTGCAGCACCATGGAAACGGATATATCTCTCTGCCTTTTCCATATAAGCATTTCTTACAATCCACATTTCTGAAAGGTCAAATTCGCCCTTGCCGGCTTTGAGAATTTCAGATTCGATGAAGCTGATTCCCGAATAAGCCCAGCATGTACCAGAACGATTTTGGTCCTTTACCGAAGTTGTAGGGTTCTCTTTTACAAGGGTAAACTCGTATTGTTTAACCTCTTCTTTCTTTTTCTTCTTTTGTGCAAAGGTTGTCGATGATACCAACAACGCCAATGCCAATACATAAACTACTTTTTTCATTTGCTATTGTATTTTTGTTGTTACTTTATCAATACTACGGGCATTACCAACATGAGTATGCTTTCTGCAGTCTCTTCTTCTTGCTCTTTGTATGGGAAGATAATGCCGGCTCTGTCGGGTGTGGACATTTCCATCAGCAAGAGTTCGGTGTCAATGTTGTTCAACATTTCCATCAAATAGCCTGCGTTAAATCCTATTTCCAACTCTTCTCCGTCATAGTTGCAGTTTAGTCTTTCCTTTGCCAAGGTGGACATATCTGTGTCTTCTGCCGAAATGAATAGTTCTTTGTCTTTCAAGCGGAAAACGACTTGATTGCTCACTTGGTTGGCAAACAAGGCAACTCTCTTGACAGAATCGAACAACATTTCCCTGTCTATAATCAACTTGTTGGGATTATTTTCGGGTATTGCCATGTTATAGTTTGGATATTTGCCGTCAATCAAGCGGCTTATCAAAGTATAGTTTTCAAATTCAAACCTTACGTTGGTTTGATTGTTCGACATAGTTACGTCAATCTCCTCTTTGTGAGAAGAAAGCAGCTTGTTCAATATGTTCAACGGGGTCTTTGGCAAAATAAAGCTCCTTGCCTCGTCATTTTTGCAGTCGGTGCGAGTATATTTTACCAATTTGTGTGCATCGGTTGCAACAAAGGTTGTTCCCTCGGGGGTTTGTTCGCAAAGTACTCCGGTCATTTGCGGTCTCATCTCCCCTGTTCCGGTTGCAAAAATGGTCTTTCCTATTGCCTTTACCAAAACACTTGAAGATATATTGGTAACCAATGGTTCTGTAAGTTCGGTTGCCTCGGGATAACTCTCGGGATTTTCACCCACAAGTTTGTATTTACCTGTTCCGGCTGTGATTTCAACAGAATAATCCTCAGTAACATTGATTGTTATTTGCTGAGTTGATAAACTATTTACCACTTCGAGGAACATTTTTGCCGGAATGGCAATCTTGGTAATGTTTCCTTGCTCCAATACACTCGGGGTTAGTTTTACCGAAATGGTTGTTTCGAGGTCAGAAGCGGTAACAATCAATTCTTCATTTGTGGATTCCAACAAAAAATTGAGCAATATAGGCATCGTTCTGCTCGAAGGCACAACAGATGATATTGATTGCAAACTGCGAGACAAAGCTCCTCCGTGAATAATAAACTTCATATCTGTATGTTTTTTGGTGTTAATCGATATTATTTCTTGATTTATTGTGTTAATGTGCTTGTTGTCTTGGGTTAAAGTAGTAACTTGCCGGTCTCAAAAGGTCATCGAGTACAAAGAATTGAAAAATCAATGTATCCTTGTTGCCACTGTGAAGTCCGTAACAACGATTTATGTCAAAAATATTGTAAAAATCATCTTCGTCTTGGGCAATGCTTGTCGGGTCTTGCAACTTGGAGTAAGTTTTGAGCTGATTGACCGTGCCTTTGGTGTCCTTTACGGTGAATATGAAGGCAGGTTGTTTTGAGAAAATGGTATCCCGCTCTATTTGAGGAATGTTTTTTGCAACGCTTTCGTAGTTTAATTCAAACAAACTCGACAAAAGAGCAACCACCTTCACCGTGTCGAACGATTGTAATTTGCTTCCGCTTTCCAATAGCTTGAAGTCAAATCCGTTTCCGCTTTTCACAAGCTCGAAACTCTCCGATTGCCGGTTGGGAATTTCCACTTTCAGATATGCAATGTCGTCTTTGTTGTATTTGAATACTGCATGAGAGAGCCACACATCTTCCGAAGAAGAAAAGCGAGTGGAGAGATAGCCTTTGAAACTTGGGATATATACAATGCAAGGTTCTTTTTCGCCTTTTAGCATCATGTATGTACCCATGTTATCTTGGGTTTCCGAACCTATATAATAGGTCTTTGTCAGTTTTTCTCTCTTTAACAGCTTGACAAATCCCCAATCGATAAGGTAGTTTTCTTGATAGACTTGGACTTTTTTGCCACTTGCCGCAAGCTGTTTGATGATATTGTTTCGTGCAGCGTGAGCTATCGGTTCTCTTACCCTCATATCTTTGAGCGTAGAGAGCAAACTCTCCACTACCTTGTAGTTTGCAGCCCTGCCGTTCACCGTCCAAGTGCTGTCGTTTTGCTTTTCCAATGTCAAACTCCTCTCGTCCTTGTCGTCAATTATGACTTTGGTAATGGTTTTAGTGTCTTTGATGTTGTAATTTTGGTCGATTGTAGAGCTGTCGCGGCTTATCAAAATCACAACCACCACAACAATCATCACAACTGCAAGTGCTATATAGATTAAGTTTCTTTTCTTTCTGCTGAGTTTCATGTTCGTTCAAATCTTGTTTGACAAAATGTTATTTCTTGTAACGTTTTCTTCTCACAATGCTCAAAATCACTCCTGCAAGAAGCACCACCACTATCGGAAGAGCCACATTGACAACTTGCCAAAGGGTCTTTTCTCTTTCTATTTTGGCAGTATCGAGTTTTCTCATTATCAATTCACGCGACCTTAGGGGGATTAAGTCTTCATCTCCGCACAAATAATTGACGCAATTAACCAAAAACTCTTTGTTTCCGTACATTTGTTTTGTGAATTTGTCGTATCCCAAAGGCAAAATCTGTCCGTTGATAAAGTCATTGCGGGCAATGTCTCCGTCCGAAACCACAATCATTGCAGTACTGTCAGAAAAATCCTTGAATGCAATCTGAGAATTTTCTTCCATTGTGGCGGTCAGTCTGTTTTTGAAAGCCGAAGAGAACTCTCCCTCCAACAACAAAGCCACCGTTTTCTCGCCTGCGTTGAACAACTTGGGGTCTTGCTTTTGCTTCAACATATTTAGAGAAACGTTTACGGGAGCATTCATTATTCTTGTGCCGCTTGAGGTGGTCAAAAGCGGCGTTTTAGTTGCCGAAGAAGCCGTTGTGTCTATTGTGGAGGCAAATTCCAACTTTACAGGACTGATTTTGTCCGATACAATATGGTTTGAGTTGGGGTGAATTTCAGGAAAGAAATTCCAAGGGTAGAAAGACATTTGCGGCATATTGTCTTGGTATTGTCCTGTAACGATTGGAACTTTTGCACACTGCAAATCCATAACCAAATTGGTGTTCACCTTGGCTCCATATCTGAAAAGAATATCATCTACACCCGTAAAGTTAGACGTAGCAAAGGTTGTGGGCTGCGATTGCAAGCTGTCCATTGACACATTCAAAGCGTCCAACAGCCAAAGCACCCTTCCTCCGTGCATTATATATTGGTCTATTATATATAGGTCTTTGTATGAGAAAATGGAAGTAGGCTTTGCCACAATCATACACTTGTATTTGTTCGATATATTGACCTTGTTTACATCAATAGTATCATAAACCCTGTCGGTAAGAGCGTTCAATTTTTCGTTGATGCTTACAGAATCCACATCATAACACTCGCTCAGCGAGGCAATAAAGTCGTACAAATATTCTGCCGGCAGCTCTCCGTGTCCGTAAAGGAAGACTATCTTGTCTTTTTGGTCGTTTGTAATCGAGCGAATGGAAGAATAGAGGTTGTACTCCAAGTTTTCGATTGAGCCGGCAATGATACCGTCTCCTGCAATTCCCTTTTTGGAACTGATAAGCGGCACAATGAAGTTTCTTCCCTTGTGAGTAATCTCCAAATATGGGAATATATATTGCTGAACCTGAGTATTGGACTTGGTTGTGGTTATATTGATAGGGCTGAAACCCTTTTCAAACAATCGTCTGTAAAACTCGTCTCTTTCTTTGGGGTTTTCAAAGTTGTTGGGATCGACAAATTCGTATTCTATATTTGAATTGTATGCCCTGAATTGGTCCAACATTTCGCGAGTTTCGTTTCTCAGCGTCTTATATTGGGCAGGCATATCACCGTCAAGGTAACAACGAATAAAGACAACCTCATCTATGCCTTTGAGCAGCTTCTTTGTCGAGGCAGAAAGGCTGTAACGTTTCTCCTCTGTAAGGTCTATACGAGCAAAGAAGTAATATCCTATGACGTTTACAAATATAATGACAACCAAGCCAAGAGCCAACTGCACAATGTGAGACCTTTTCACATCTGCTTTTACACTTGTCGGTTTGAAAACCGCTTTGAAAAACTTACTAATTCTCTTCTTCATTCTGACAACTACTTTTCCCAATTTCTACTCTCCAAGCTCAACTTTGTCAAGAGCAAAAAGAAACCTATTGCACTCAAATAATATATCACGTCCCTCGTATCTATCACTCCCCTGCTGACAGAGGTGTAGTGATGATTGATTCCGAGTGATTTTACGAACAAATCTATATTTGAAATCAGCGGAAGACGCGACATATACTCAAATCCTATATACATAAAGGCAGAAAGAAAGACTGCCGAGACGAATGCCACAATTTGATTGTCGGTAAGCGAAGAGCAAAAGACGCCTATAGCAACGAAAATCGCCCCCAAGAAAATCAAACCTATGTACGAACCCATTATTCCGCCCAAATCCAAATTACCCTTGGGCAGTCCGAGTTGATAAACGGCAAAAATATAAATCATGGTAGGCAAAACAGACACCACAACAAGCGTAAGCCCTGCCAAAAACTTTGCACAAATTATCGAAACATCGCTCAGCGGTTTGGTAAGCAAAAGTGCGATTGTACCATTCTTCTTTTCTTCTGCAAAGGTTTTCATTGTGATTGCAGGAATAAGGAAAAGAAAAATCCAAGGTGCAAGAACAAACAATCCGTCCAAGCTCGCAACACCATAATCGAACACATTGCTTTCGCCATTTACCACCCACAAAAACAAACCATTGACAATAAGAAACACAACTATCGTCAAGTAACCTATAATCGACGAAAGAAACGACATTAGTTCCTTTTTGAAAAGTTCAAACATAGATTTTTGTTGTTAATTAACGGTTTGCGAAATTACAAAGAAAATCTTACTTGGACAAATCGCCAAAACAGTTTTTTTTGCACATCGAAATGCACATTCCGAAAAGCCGGGCTGTTTTTTACTTGGTGAACAAGAGTTCTCTGTATTTTGGCAAGGGCCATATTTCATTGTCTATATTCATTTCCAAAGTGTCGATATGTTCCCTTATTGTGTCGAGATACGGATCTACATTTCGACTGTACGACTTTGCTTTCTCCCTTATCGATGTCAGAGCGTTGCTTTGTCGTCTTGCCTCGGTCATTTCCTCAACCAAAACTTTCAGTCTGTCGATACGCTGCTGAATTTCGACAATCAGCTCTTTGCGTTTGCAAGTCAGTTGCTCAAATTGCTCTTCCGAAAAGACCGACTGCATTTTTACAACGTTGTCCAACAACACATTTTGGTACGAAACTGCGGCAGGAATGATGTGATTGATTGTCAAATCGCCCAAAACGCGTGCCTCAATCTGGATTTTCTTCACATATTTCTCCATTTCCACGTCTATTCTGCTGCTCAACTCTGCCGAATTGAATATTTTTTCGCCAATAAGCACCTCTCTTGCTGCTGTGTCTTCGTATTTGAGCAATGCTTCGGGAACGGAGTTAATGTTTGTCAAGTGTCTTTTCTCTGCCTCTTTCTCCCATTGCTTCGAATAGCCGTCTCCCTCAAAGCAAATGCTCTTGCTGCTCTTGATAAGTCGCTTTAACTCCTTAAAAATTGCCTCGTCCTTATTCGTTCCCTGCTCAATCATTGCATCGACCGAGCGTTTGAACTCGCCAAGTTGGTGAGCCATTGCCGCATTTATCACAATCATTGCCGCAGCACAGTTTGCCGACGAACCTGCTGCACGAAATTCAAACCTGTTTCCCGTAAAGGCAAAAGGCGAAGTACGATTTCTGTCTGTGTTGTCCAACAAAATTTCGGGTATTCTGCCAATTCCCAACTTCAAGGCAGTCTTCTCTTCGGGTGTCATCTTGGAGTTAGAGACCTCTTTTTCCAATTTGTCGAGCATATTGGTCAAATTTCTGCCCAAAAAGACCGAAAGGATTGCAGGAGGAGCTTCATTTGCTCCGAGACGACGGTTGTTTGTTGCAGTCATTATCGAAGCCCTTATCAAATCTTGGTTCTTGTAAACCATGACCATTGCATTTATAATAAAGGTAAGAAACAACATATTGCCGCGAGGGTTCTTGCCGGGAGCAAAAAGGTTAATCCCCGTGTTGGTTGTGAGCGACCAATTATTGTGTTTACCACTTCCGTTCACGCTTTGGAAAGGTTTTTCATGGAAGAGGACGTTGAAGTTGTGCTTAATTGCAAGTCGTTTCATCAAATCCATGATAAGCTGATTGTGGTCGTTGGCAAGGTTACACTCTTCGTAAATCGGAGCTAACTCAAATTGGTTGGGAGCAACTTCGTTGTGCCTTGTCTTTATCGGAATGCCCAACTTAAAACCCTCAATTTCCAAATCCTTCATAAAGGCGGTAACTCTGCTCGGAATAGACCCGAAATAATGATCGTCCAACTGCTGTTCCTTTGCCGACGAATGACCCATGAGCGTCCTGCCTGTAAGACACAAATCGGGGCGTGCCTTATACAATGCACTATCTACAAGAAAGTATTCCTGCTCCCAGCCGAGCTGAGCGGTAACCTTTGTAATATTTTTGTCAAAATAGCCGCACACTTCGGTTGCCGCCCTGTCCACCGCAGCCAACGACTTCAACAGCGGTGTCTTATAGTCCAACGCCTCACCCGTATAGGAGATAAATATAGTTGGAATACACAAAGTATCATCTACAATGAAAGCCGGAGAAGATATATCCCAAGCCGTATAACCTCTTGCCTCAAATGTGTTTCTCAATCCTCCGCTCGGAAACGAGCTTGCGTCGGGTTCTTGTTGCACCAAGACCTTTCCCGAAAATCTTTCAATCACCTGACCTTCTTTTGAGAAGTCTATGAAAGAGTCATGCTTCTCCGCAGTGCCGTCGGTCAGCGGTTGAAACCAATGAGTGTAGTGAGTAACTCCGTTGTCTTTTGCCCACGATTTCATGCCGTTTGCAATCAGGCTTGCCTCTTCAAGAGATATTGAGCTACCTTCGTTTATGGCTTTGTCAATCGCTTCTATTGTCTGCTCCGAAAGGTAACGCTGCATATTCTTTCGGTTAAACACATGACAACCATAGTAATTTGAAATATCCTCACTCGGAGCTGTTACCTCCAAAGGCTTGTGAGAAGCAACCTCTTGCAAAGCCATAAATCTGAATTTTGACATATCGTTAAAATGTTTCTTGTTAAATGCGACGCAAAAGTACACAAAAATCGAAACAAGTCGGCAATTTTGACGGGTAAAAAAGCGAAAAATTATGAAAAATTCTCCATTACGGTCAAAATTTTAAGGGTATAGAGAGAAAATATTTGCATTTTGAGCAAGTTTACCCTCTTTTTCACAGGGTATATCGACAAATCGAATAAAACTCAAAGCCACAAAACGAAAACAGGGTACTAAACCTGCGGTTCAGTACCCTGAGTGAATGCAAAAACAAGTTGCTGTTAATCTTCGTAACGCTTAAAATTGCCGTTTTTATCAAAGACTATGTCTATTCCGTTGTTCAATTCCACATCGTACTCTCTCTTTCCCTTGTCAATATCGACAACATAGCACGCAGGGTGCTTGTCTGCAACAAAGGTTCTGATGCTTTGAGGAATTATAGCCGCAGGAACGCCTTCCGAAGTCTTGACTTCTACACTTGTCCACTCGCCTTTGTCATCAAACTCGACGCTCGAACCGTCGCTAAACCTGACTTCGTAGTCTGTATCGAACAACTCATCGTCGCAAAAGACCATGGAAACAGTCTTGTCGGCAAAGTGTTGTTTTACAAAGGTCTGTGCCTTTGACGGAAGAGAACTAAACTCTATCGGTTTGGTGTTTGAAGACTCGCAGCTCAAAAAAGGGATTGCTGCCAAAAGGATTACAATTAGTTTTTTCATGCTTTATTGGTTTTAATGTTTGATTATACAATTTGAAAACGATTTATTCTCAGATTTGTTTTGCCGTTGGGAATTTTTAACAACCATATATCGGAAAAACCAATCGTCTTTTACAGGCAAAGCAACACGGGATTACAATTTTTTTTTGAGTGTCTCGTTTCACCAAAAGACCGAAAGAAGATAATGAAACGCATTTGTGTCAGTGTAAGTAATGATTTGATGTGCGACAACAGGGTCGATAAGACTTGTCAAAGCCTTGTCGGCTGCGGTTTGGAGGTGCGATTGATAGGCAGAAGGTTCTCTTTTGCCCCTTGTTTGGAGCAAAGGGCTTACGATTGCAGGCGTTTGAGAGTGTGGTGTCGCAAAAATTTTCTCTACTATGCCGAACTCAATGTGCGTTTGTTCTTTTACCTTCTTTTTAGTCGGCAAAGCCTGCTTTGGGCAAACGATTTGGATACTCTTCTGCCCAACTTCCTTGTTGCCAAGCTCAAAGGAATACCGCTTATTTTCGATTCGCACGAACATTTCACCCAAGTACCCGAACTGAAAGACAATCCCTTTGCACAAAAGGTGTGGAAGGCTGTCGAAAAGCTCTGTGTAAAACGCTGCGACGGCGTTGTTACGGTCTGCAATCCGATAAAGGACTACTTCAAAAGCGAATACAATGCAGAAAGTGTGGTTGTAAGAAACATTCCTTTCCGAACTGCCGCTTCAAACCGGCTTGTCCCTTCTGCAAAAAAGAAGAATATATTGGTGTGGCAGGGAGCTGTGAATGTGGAAAGGGGCTTGGAAGAGCTGTGCGAGGCAATGCGATATGTAGATGCAAGACTTATCATCATAGGGCAGGGAGACATCAAAGCCAAACTCGAAAACATGGTGAAAAATTGGGGGATTGAAGACAAGGTGTGCTTTAAGGGCAGATTGCCTTTTGAACAGATGATGAACATAACCCGGAGTGCAAAGCTCGCAATCTCGATTGACAAGCCTGACAACGGCAATTATGCAATCAGTCTGCCGAACAAGATTTTTGAATACATCAGTGCCTGCGTTCCCGTCTTGGTTTCGCCTCTTTGCGAGATTGAACCTATTGAACGAAAATATCAAACCGGTGTTTTCATTCGCTCCTACAAGCCCGAAGAGCTGGCAAAGCAAATAACCGAACTGCTTTCGGACAATCAAAGCCTTGACACCATGGCAGCAAACTGCCAAAAGGCAGCAGGCGAACTCTGCTGGGAAAACGAACAGAAGAAGATTTTTGAACTCATTGAAGCTGTACAAAAGAAATGAAACTCTCTATTTTGATACCTGTTTACCAAGAAAACTGCGTCAAGTTGGTTTCCGACCTTGTCAATCAAACAAAGCGTCTGTCAATAGACCACGAAATTTTGGTGTATGACGATTGCTCTCCGATAAAGTGCGAAGACAACAGGACGCTTTCCGACTTGGAGGGAGTAACTTACCGAGAACTCGAACAAAATCTCGGTCGCTCGAAAATCCGCAACCTTCTTGCCGACACATCAGGCGGAGATGTGTTGATTTTCCTTGACGGCGACAGCGGCATTGTAAGAGATGACTTTGTCCAAAAGTACCTTGACGCCGTTCAGACGGCAGATGTAGTCAGAGGAGGCACGATATATTGCGACAAAACGAAAGTAGGCACAGGCTGCAAGCTGCATTGGAAGTATGGAAGCAAGGTCGAGGCAAACAGCTCCGAAAAAGACCCCTGCCGATTTACGACCAACAACTTTTGTATCAAAAAATCGGTCTTCTCTTCCGTCAGATTTAACGAACAAATGAAAGGTTACGGACACGAAGACACCCTTTTCGGGTTTGAACTCAAAAAGAGAGGCTTTTCGCTTGTCAATATAGACAATCCGGTCGAACACTTGGGACTGAAAACCTTTGCCTGCTTTATGCAATCGACCGCAAATGCAGTCAGAAATCTGCACAAACTAAGCTCCGAAAAGCAATATGCCGACTTTGTCGGAGAACTGAAATTGGTGAAAGCACACAAGAAACTGCTCTCTTGCAAAATGGACAAGATTTATGCAGCGTTTTTCCGCATATCAAAGCGTGCAATGCTGCATCTTCTTTCCAAAAACAACCCGAGTTTATTTGTTCTCGACCTATACAAACTCGGACTTTACTGCAACTGCGACAGGAAATAAAATCGCCCTCATACCCTATTGATAAACAGACACTTGAACCTACTCGAAACAAAACGCCGTTTTATTCTGACAAAACGCCGTTTTGCAAAAATAAATCGGCGTTTTAATCGGTGCAAAACGGCGTTTTAATTCCGAAGAGTTCAAGACTTGTGTTTTTCGTTGGTTATTTGAGAAAAAAAAACTAACTTTGCACTCTCAACTTTTGAGGCATTAAACGTAAAACAAATCAAAAAACATAACGCTATATGAGCAAGCAAATAACAATCGACCAAGCAGTCGAAATGATTAAAGACGGACAGACCGTCATGATTGGCGGTTTTCTTGCAGTCGGAAGTGCAAACCGCATTATTGAAGCAATGGTAAAAGCCGGTAAAAAAGACCTTACAATCATTTGTAACGACACAGCTTATCCCGAAATAGGCTCGGGACTTTTGGTAGCCTCGGGTTGCGTCAAGAAATGTATCGTTTCGCACATCGGAACAAACCCGATAACCGAACAAAAGATGAAAGCAGGCGAAATAGAGGTCGAATTAGTACCGCAAGGAACCTTGGCAGAAAGAATAAGAATAGGAGGTGCAGGAATTGGAGGCTTTTTGACCACAACAGGTTTGGGAACGCTTGCCGAAGAAGGAAAAAGAAAAATAGAGGTTGAGGGAAAGGAATATCTGTTGGAGCTTCCTTTGAGAGCAGATGTGGCACTTATCGGAGCATCTGTTGCAGACAAATACGGCAACCTTATTTACAGAGGAACAAGTCAAAACTTCAACCCTATGATGGCAACAGCTGCCGACTTGGTTATTGCAGAAGCAAAAGAGAGTGTTGAAAACCTTGCTCCCGAAGCAATAAAGACACCTTATCTCTTTGTGGATTACATCGTAAGATAAATAAAATCAACAAATCATATTAACAATTCAAAAATACAGAAAGATATGGCAGCAAAATCAATGATAAGAATGAGAATGTCCGCTCACGATGCTCACTATGGCGGAAACCTTGTTGATGGAGCAAGAATGTTAAACCTCTTCGGAGACGTTGCAACCGAACTTTTGATAATCCAAGACGGAGACGAAGGCTTGTTCTGTGCATACGACAATGTGGAATTTCTTGCACCTGTTTATGCAGGAGACTATATTGAAGCAGTCGGAGAGATAACTCATGTGGGCAACACCTCACGCAAAATGGTCTTTGAGGCAAGAAAAGTCATTGCTCCGAGAACCGACATTTCCGACTCGGCAGCAGACGTGTTGGCAGAGCCGATTGTGGTTTGCCGTGCGAGCGGTACTTGCGTTGTTCCAAAGAAATGTCAGAGAAATAACAAATAAAACTGCACCAAAATGGAAAAATTGATAATCACTGCGGCAATTTGCGGAGCAGAAGTAACAAAAGCACAAAACCCTGCAGTACCTTACACTGTGGAAGAGATTGTTCGCGAGGCTAAATCTGCGGTCGATGCAGGTGCAGCGATAGTTCACCTTCATGTAAGAGAAGATGACGGAACTCCTACCCAAAGTCATGTGAGATTTCAGGAGTGTGAGGAAGCTATTTACAAGGTTTGTCCCGATGTAATCCTTATTCCATCGACCGGAGGAGCTGTGGGAATGTCCCCGGATGAACGTTTGGACTCGACAAACACCAACCCTATTCCCGAAATGGCAACCTTGGACTGCGGAACTTGCAACTTTGGAGACGACATCTTTGACAACACCATGCCGACAATGCGTGCCTTTGGCAAGAGAATGATAGAAAAAGGCATCAAACCCGAATATGAATGCTTTGAAATGGGACACCTTGACACCATTTTGACGATGGCTCGCAAGGGAGAAGTACCCGGCGACCCTATGCAGTTCAATTTCGTTTTGGGAGTGCCGGGTTGTACTCCTGCAACGGTGGGCAACCTTGCTTGGATGGTAAATCAAATCCCTGCAGGCTCGACTTGGACTGTTACAGGCGTGGGTCGTGCTGCTTTTCCTATGGCTGCAACTGCCATAGCAATGGGAGGCAACGTCAGAGTGGGATTTGAAGACAATATCTACCTATCTAAGGGCGTGAAGGCTGCATCTAACGGCGAATTGGTTGCCAAGGTGGTCAGAATTGCCAAGGAATTGGGAAGAGAGATTGCCACAAGCGACGAAGCAAGAACAATCTTGGGATTGAAAAAGTAGGAAACTACACATTTTTTAATTAAACATTACTTTTAATCGGCGGCGTTTTGCTTTTGCAAGACGCCGTTTCTTGTCCCCGAAAGCCGAAATCATCTTCCCAAACCCCGAATTCAGATAAAAAATATCACTTTTTCAACACCTGAAAATCAGCTGTTTACACAGCAAAGATACATTTTTCTTGAATTTTTTCATCGAAAAGTGTTTACTTTTTGACTTTTTCTCTGTCTGTACTTTTGAGAAGAGGGAGCAAAAAAGGCGAAAACAAATCGTCAAACCTCCTTCTCGATAGAAGAAAATTCATGGTTTAACCTCCTAAAAAGAAGAGATGATGAAAAGATTAAGTTTGTATTTTGCGAGCATTCTCATGATTGCATTTTGTGGAAAGGTTTCGGCACAAGAATATTTGCTGAACAATACCAACCACAACAAGACCAAGAACACTTGCAGCGGTTATTTGTATGACAACTCCAAGAACGGCAATTATGAAGCGAACCAAGACCGTTGGATAACGATATGTCCGACAGGCACAACAGGCAATTCGGGTCGTATATCGCTTACCTTTGAGGAATTTGACATCGACCCGTCAGACCAATTCATCGTCTATAACGGTCCGGACATCAATTCTCCAATCATGTACACCATGAACAACGTGCCATACTTCACAAACCAAGAACTTCTCGGGCAGACAATCATGCCTTCTCTGACTTCGGGTTCGGGTTGTCTGACAATACGTCTGACAAGCGACGCAAGCCAAGAAGCATCGGGCTTTAAGGCAAAAATAGAGTGTGCATCGTTGTGCCAATATCCCGAAGCAGCACTGCACACTGTCTTTTACCGCATAGATGAGGACGGAAACAGAGTTGAACGTCCCGTAAGAGACGGTGCAGATACCTTGACAAACGAAGACGGCAGCGTAAACATAGTCCGATATAAGAGTGTGGATTTCTGCTTTGGAGATTCGATAGTTTTGGTTGCCGCTCCGCTCTTTCCGGAAAACGACAATATGTATCATCAGGACGCTTCAAACTGCATATACGAGTGGACATTTGGCGATGGTCAGACTGCGACGGTCTCTTACAACACAGAAGTGGGACACAGGTGGGAAGATTTGAGCGGATATGACCTTATGCTTGTTGTGGAAGACACTGCCAACGGAGGCTGTCGAAGCAGAAACGTCATAGATACCCGTATCCGTATGGCAACAAACCCAATCAAGACAGTGCAACAAATGCCCGATATGTGTTCAGGCACAGAGGTGGGCTTCACCGTCGGATATGGCGAAAACAGTCAAATAATTGTCGATTCGTTAGACTTTCGCCGTGGTGCAAAAGAAAGATATGAAAACACGGTATTTATTCCCGACGGCGAGGGTTGCGGAAGTGCAAGCTCGGGAGGCTGTTACGAATCTCCTGTAACCTTTGACAACTTCACTTCGGGAGCTACTGTGGGAAGCCAAAACGATATTATGTCGGTTTGTATCAATGCCGAACACTCATGGTTGTACGACTTGTCGATACAACTCATCTGTCCGAGCGGTCAGGCTGTCATGTTAAAGCACAGATGTTCGGGTACGGAGACTTTCTTGGGCATTCCGAACGAAACAGACAACAGCGGTACTTCAATGAGTCCTAATGGCATTCCGTACAAATGCGACTCTACATACAATCCTGCGGGAACAGGCTGGACCTACTGCTTTTCCAACCAACTCTTGACCGACCAAAGAGGAGTAATCGGACAGCACACCGGTGTACCAATGATAGGA
Source organism: Bacteroidales bacterium (assembly GCA_016296345.1). Lineage (GTDB taxonomy): Bacteria > Bacteroidota > Bacteroidia > Bacteroidales > P3 > Onthomorpha. The sequence continues at coordinate 24,521 of JAEDJL010000026.1, forward strand.
GAAACAATCGACTCTACCCATGTTGCCGACACATCCGGCTACTTCCAAACACCAGTACAAAACCCTGCCGGAACATCTGCAACAGACATGGAAATTGTTGATTTGAATGGTTTTCAATCTTTGGTCGGTTGTCCTTTGAATGGTGAATGGAAAATCCGTATTTGCGATACTTGGGGTTCTGATAATGGTTATATCTTCTGGTGGGACTTGGAGTTGGGACAAAGCAGTGCTGCAAATTGGGACTACCAAGTTCCTATCGATACGGTAATCTGGTCAGGTCCTACCTTCTTCACACAAGAGACGAGTACCTCTTCGATTATAGCACCACCGATTGACAGCGTCGGCACATTCGTTTTCAATGTCAGCATCATAGACGACTTTGGCTGCCAATGGGATACGGTATCGCCTTTGACGGTTGTTCAAACCCCTGTTGTGAACCTCGGAGAAGACATAGCCTTGTGCGAGATGACTAACGTAGAACTTGACGCCGGCAACGAATCTCCTACCGCTACCTATATATGGTCTCCTACCGGCGAAACCACAAGAGTAATCACCGCCGAAGCATCGGAAAACTCCGCCTCGGTAGTCAATTATAAGGTATTGGTAACCGAATATAACGGCTCTATCTACTGCTACGGACAAGACGACATCAACCTTATCGTACGTCCTGCGGCAAATGCAGCCTTTACCTCAGATGTTTATCCGCTTGAGGGTTGCGAGCCGTTCAGCTTCCGCTTGTTGAACACCGCCACCAACGCCACACAATTTGAGTGGACGGTGGGCGAAGAGAAAAGTACGGAAGCAGACCCTGCCTTTACCTTCCCTTACGGAACGTATGACGTAAAACTGAAAGTTACTTCGGAGTATGGTTGTCAAGACTCGGTATTCTATCCCGACATGATAAACGTCTATAAACACCCGATAGCAGACTTCGGTTGGGAACCGAACAACCCTTACGCTTCCGACCCGACAGCCAACCTTGTGAACCTGACCAAGCCCGATGATGCAACCAACCAATACCATTGGACGGTACAAACCAACCGCAACAACAGCAATGACGTCGAGAACCTCTTCGGACCAAATCCGTCATACACATGGACACCGCAATCGGGACAAAGCGTGGCAGGCGATTACCTTATCAGCCTTGACGCATACAGCGTAAACCAAGCACCGAGCGGCTTTATATACGAGTGTCATGACACCATATCGAGAGTAATCACCATAATCAACGACAATTTGATGTTCCCGACAGTGGTAACACCAAACGGCGACGGAGTGAACGACGTCTTTGTGATACACAACCTTGTTGAAGGACAAGCCTTTCCGGACAACGAACTATCGATATACAACCGTTATGGCAAGAGGATTTACTTTGTGCAGGACATTCGCAACGAGAGCGACTTTTGGGACCCTGCCGCAACCAACACTCCTTCGGGAACATACTTCTACCGCTTCATCGGAAGAGGTCCGATAAGAGATGTAGAGTTCAAAGGTTCGGTCGAGATTATACGATAGAAAGAAAACAAAACTACATCCATAATTATAGTAACCAAGGGGGACGCTCAAAATTCAGGCGTCCCCCAATTTTTTACCACAAACGCCTTTATAAGTTACATAGACTACCACCCTTTCGCACCTTATCCGTGCTGCATTTACGAAAAAGATTGTAACTTTGCAGAAAATGAGTTCAGCAATGATCAGTATCTTCATTCTTATCTTTATATCTATCCTATTTGTGGTATTTAAGATTTGGATATCTTCGCCCGGAAATATCGGCAAGTTAGGAGAAAAACGCGTGGCACGAAAACTTGATATGCTTCCGAAAGAATACATCACTCTTAATGATATATTATTGCCTACTAATTATAATGATACAACCCAGATAGACCATATTGTAGTATCTCCTTATGGAATTTTTGTAATCGAAACCAAGAATTACAAGGGACGGATATTCGGACACGAGAATTCGGAAGAGTGGAAACAAAGTCTGCTTGGCAAGAAGAGGTTTGGGCGTTGGTCAAGCAAGCAACATAAATTCAGAAATCCAATATTTCAGAATGCAGCACATACAAAAGCTGTCAAAGCAATATTAAAGGAGGTTGGAGATTTTGTCATTATACCCATTGTGGTATTTTCAGACAATGCGGAATTGCATATAACCACACATAGCCACATCGTTATAAATTGGCATAACTTACGTTCCGTCATCAAATCATATAAGACACCTTACATATATCCGGAAGATGTACAAAGGATTGCGAGTAAAATCTCTTCTGCAAACATTACCTCAGAAGAAAGTAGAAAAAGACACATTCGCACGATACAGACTATTCAGCAAAATAGAGATATGGCAATAGTCAATGGCAAATGTCCGAAGTGCGGAGGTAATCTTGTGGAACGAAAAGGACGATATGGCAGTTTCTGGGGCTGTTCTAATTATCCACGATGTCGTTTTACACATAATTTCAGAAAATAGAATGATACGAGAACTGAAAAGGGTTCTGTATAAATTAGAGGTCTTGTGCCATTCGCTATTTACCCCCTGTCCGTGCTGCATTTACGAAAAAAGATTGTAACTTTGCACCTGTCAAAAACCTATATTGTTTAATTCGATTTTATGACCGAGGACACCTTATCATCAGAAAACGTTCGATTGTTGCTCGGTAAGTGGCAAAATAATCGAGTTACCGAGCAACAATCGAATAATTTTGCTTATTTTTGCCTACTCTTAAATGGTTTATGATATGAAGGATATTATCATTGGCAGAAAGACAGGACAAGAAATTCTGCGGTTCTACGTCCGAGTTTGCCACAAGGTAATTCCCCAACGTTCTAATCTCTGAGGATTTTAATTACCACAGCTGACCGGGGAGGACTTGTTTTTCTTTTGGCGGAAAGAGCTTGTCAAACTCCTCACACTCGTTTTCGTTCACAAAGTAACCCTTAGGCGTTGCATATTCGCCACTTACATTGTCCAAATAACCCTTCTGCAATTCTTTGCATAGGAAGAAAGGAGCATCGCCTTCAAAACCATGATAGCGAATAGAGTAGGTAGAAGCCAACACAAAACCGCTCTTACCATAAAAGTCTATATTTCCCTCAAAGCATACAGCCCCGAAACCCATGGCAGTTGCCTTATCAAGAACGAAATCGAGTAACGCCTTGCCATAGCCCTGCCGCTTGAATGCAGGCAAAATGCCAATAGGTCCGAGCGTCATTATCGGCAGTACTCCTCCCCTGTCCAACTGTATCTCGGTTCTCATGCACATTGCCTGACCAATCAAGCCGTCCTCCGTTTCCATTACAAAGTTGAGTTCGGGAATAAATGCCTCATCGTTTCGCAAAGTGTGCATCACATAATGTTCCAAACAACCCGGGCGATACACATTCCAAAAAGCCTCCCTGACAAGATTTTCAACTTCTCTTCTTTCGCTTTCTCGCTCCAAACGGATAGTAAACTCTTTCATAATCAATCAAAATTTATATCTTTTCTCCTTAGACCAACCAATCTCCACAGCCTAACCCCACCGCAAAGATACAAAAACTCAAACAAAATCACTTAGAAAAAAGCGTAAAAACAGGTTCTCTCTGTTCGCCCGAAAGCAAAGGGCAAAAAAAAGAGAGCCTCACATTGCT
>JAEDJL010000027.1 GCA_016296345.1 Bacteroidales bacterium
AAACGCAGAATCACCAATAGAAGTAACGCTGTTAGGGATAGTAATAGAAGTCAAGCTGCTGCAATTATAAAACGCTTTATTACCAATCGAAGTAACACTGTTGCCGATAGTAACAGAAGTCAAGTTTCTGCAACCACTAAACGCATTATTACCAATAGAAGTAACGCTGTTAGGGATAGTAATAGAAGTCAAGCTGCTGCACTCATCAAACGCATAATGACCAATGGAAGTAACGCTATTAGGGATAGTAACAGAAGTCAAGCTGCTGCAATAAGCAAACGCCCCCTCACCAATGGAAGTAACGCTATCACCGATAGTAACAGAAGTCAGGCTGCTGCAACCACTAAACGCACCATTACTAATGGAAGTAACACTATTAGGGATAGTAACAGAACTCAAACCGCTGCAACCACTAAACGCACCATTACTAATGGAAGTAACGCTATTAGGAATAGTAACAGAAGTCAAGCTGCTGCAATAACTAAACGCCCACTCACCAATGGAAGTAACGCTATTAGGAATAGTAACAGAAGTCAGGCTGCTGCAATTATAAAACGCATAATTATCAATGTAAGTAACGCTATTAGGGATAGTAACAGAAGTCAAGCTGCTGCAATTTTCAAACGCCCCATAACCAATCGAAGTAACGCTACAAGTTGTGCCGTTATAACTAATTGTTGACGGAATTATTAAATCTCCACTCTTACTTTCATCACAATCATAAACGTATGCGTTACTATTGGTGTTGTAAGCATTTCCATTCAAATAAAATGTTAAAATTCCCGTGTTGGTGAAAGTATAATTGCCAACAGTTACAGTGCCACCACTGCGATAAGTAATATTATCAATAGTAATTTCTATAGATGTTCCTGCGTTACTAAAAGCATTTGATTGAATTGTTGCGTTGTTTGGCAATGTAACAGAAGTCAAGCTGCTGCAACTACCAAACGCATACTCACCAATCGAAGTAACGCTATTGCCGATAGTAACAGAAGTCAGGCTGCTGCAATCATAAAACGCACTATTAGCAATCGAAGTAACGCTATTGCCGATAGTAACAGAAGTCAAGCTGCTGCAATAAGCAAACGCACTACTACCAATGGAATTAACGCTATAAGTTGTGCCGTTGTTAGTAACAGAACTTGGAATGACAACATCACCACTCACATAATTGTTATTACCAGAAGAATAACGAGTTACCGCGACAGTATTGCTTGATGTAATGTTGTAATAAAGTGTTTTTCCTTGATGAGTGTAGGAAAAATCGTATGCCATTGCATTAAGCGAGAGCATACATATTGCCACCATTGTTATCAATCGGCTCAGTGGCTTGCCGAATTTTTTCTTTTTCATTTTTGTTGTTTTTTTATCTCAGCCCAAGTCCCCAAGGCGATTGTATTTTTTTTGATTTTTTTCTTGACGTACGGGCATAAAAAAAACGTGGGACTTAATTCTTATCGGAGTCTGAGGTTCGGGAATTACCTAACACACCTAACAAGTAAAGCCCACGATAGGTTATCGTGAGCGTTTACTGCCTTACCAAGGTGTGTTGTTTGAAATTTTCCCGATTTCAGACATCCATAGTATAAGCAAAAACGCTTTTATATGTCTAATAAAATGTACTAATTCTAATGTTGTTTACTTTCTGTTTCTTTTGTCTCCTTTCTTTTTGTTGGTTTCCAACTTGCAAAGATATAAAATTTCGCTTTAATCGTGCAAATTGTTCGATAGTTTACGCAAAACTGCCTGCTGTTCTGTCAAGCCGAACTATGATTTATTTGCCAAGAAGAGAAATCTTGGAAAATAATCCTTAATTTTGCAACACCGAACAAGGGTACGGAACATTCATTCATAGTCATGGAAGTGCAGTTTTTTGAAACGCTAATAAATGAACAAATATGGCATTGGCAATAAACATAGAGGATTTGCTGAATAAGCAGAAAATAGAATCTAATAGAATAGAATTCAAAAGAGGTTGGAATGCTGCAAGCATATATCATAGTATTTGTGCTTTTGCCAATGATTTTGATGATCTTGGAGGCGGATACATATTAGTGGGAGTGGATACCGATAATCAGACAGGTATGGCTGTTCGTCCTATTGTCGGAGTGCCGGATTGTCAAATAGACAAAATGCTTCAAGAAATGGTCGGTTATAACAACAAAATTACACCGTATTATATGCCTCGTACCAGTGTGGAAAAGGTAGATGGCAAAACTGTCTTTGCGATATGGTGTCCTGCAGGCATCAATCGCCCTTATTCGGTGTCGGAAAATGTTACTGCAAAGAATGGAAGCAAAGAGTATTTTTATATCAGGAGTGGCACAAGCAGCATAGTTGCCAAAGGAGAAGTACTTGATGAATTGCGAGAATTGGCTAATCGTGTGCCATTTGACGAACGTGGCAATAGCAATATTCAACTCGACGACATATCGTTAATTCTTTTGCGTGATTATCTTGTAAAAGTAGGTAGCAAACTCGCCAATGATATTGCAGTAACTCCATTGGATAAGATATTAGATCAAATGGAATTACTTACAGGTCCGAAGGAGAACAGACTGATTAGAAATGTGGCGGCGATGATGTTCTGCGAAAACCCGAGCAAGTTTTTACCTTATACACAAATTGACGTGGTTACATTTCCGTACGGGAAGATTAAAAACCCGAATAACTTCACGGAAATAACATTCAAAGGCAGCATTCCTCAAATGATAAAGCAAACAATGGACTATATCAAGAGTAATGTCTTGAAAGAATACATTAAGAAAGTACCCGGGCAGCAAGAAGCAGAGAGGTATTGGAATTATCCGTACGATGCAATAGAGGAAGCTGTCGTAAACTCATGCTATCACAGAGACCATACGCAGCATGAACCCATTGAAATCACAATAGAGCCTGACAGTATCTCTATTCTTAATTGTCCGGGTCCGGACAGAAGCATATCAAAAGAAGCTATAGAAAAAGGTGAAATGCTGAAAAGTCGCCGTTATCGCAATCGTCGCTTAGGGGATTTTCTCAAAGAGCTTGACCTTACGGAAGGTCGTTCAACAGGAGTTCCGACCATTCAGTCCAAATTGGCAGAAAATGGCTCTCCCCGAGCAATTTTTGAAACGACAGACGACAGATTGACATTTTTGATAACAATCCCCATTCATGAAGACTGTTCAGAAAGTGAGGAAACTCGACAAGAAAGTACGGAAACTATGCAGAAAAGTACGGAAACTATGCAGAAAAGTACGGAAACTTGGCAAGAAAGTGAGGAAACTCGACAAGAAAGTACGGAAACTCGACAGAAAAGCATAGATAAAATATTGAAGTTGATAGAAGAAAATCCACAAATAACAACCGCAAAAATAGCGATGGCTACAGGCTTATCCAATAGCGGAGTGGAGAAAAACCTCCGCACATTAAAAGAAATGGGCATAATCAAGCGTGTAGGTTCTCCGACATACGGCGGTCGTTGGGAAATTATATCCGATAAAGCAGAAAATTAGTAGCGTCCAAGTTTGTAGAAAGGTGTGCTTTTAGTCTGAAAAGTTAAATAATAACTTTGTTCCGTGTTTTTCGACGATAAAAATCAAGGATTTTAAGCGAGCATTTTGAGTAAAATTTTCACCTGTTTTGAGAGTAAAATGAGGGTTTTTCGGAGCGAGGTTTACTCTTGCTGCAACAACATAAGGGTTTTTGCTCACTAACATGAAGTCTTTTTGAAAAAAGACGAAGACTTACGACTCAAAAGACGAAGACTTAGTGAGCAAAAGACTTCGTCTTTTTTCAAAAAAAGCCTCACTTATTTCACCTAAATCAAGACTTATTTTGCAAACACTTGAAACACAGAGAATTGCTTAACGCTCAAATACTCGAAAAAATTGACCCGACCATCGACCGACCCCGAAATTTCGCAAGCATTCGGGCTTAAAATCAGGTTAAATGTTAAATAATTTGCTTGCGAAGAGTTAATTGATATTTCTAAAACAAAAAAGTGTCATTCCAAAAGCAATGCCGATGTCTGCACTTCTGCCATTGGACAGCTATCCGTGCGTCGTTTCGATTACTCCGTCTGTCAATTCGAGTGAGCGATATGAAATTTCACCCCAAGCGTGCAATCTTTTTGAAACAGTATCAAATTGTATCTTGGATAAAAGTCGGTGTATTGGTTTTATATTCGTTTTACGGAATTTTTCTACAATAATGAGCTTTATAATTTGGAATTTGATGTTTTATTTGTACCTTTGCATCACAAAAGAATAAATTCAACGGTTATGATCCTGTGTTTTTAGTTATAGGTTTTGTGCAGATACATTGGGTAATATGGTCGTTTATCTAAATCTTATTTGCGCAAGTTTCTGAAGAATCTGCTAATGCTTTGTTATGCTCCATTTTGAACGAAGAATTTGGGATTAATATCTTTGCTTTTTTTTAGTACTACTTACATATTGAACTTTATTTGCAGGGTTTACTTTTAACCTTCTTACAGAACGATTTCAATTCATTATCCTTCGATATCAGATCTGTAGGCTCTAAGTGAGCAATAATTCCAGGTGCATGGCGTAACTTGCCATATTTCAACTTGCCAGATTCCAACTTGCGTGCAAATACTTGTCGCAAGATTACACCCACCACATATGATGCTTTGTGCTGCAAGTGTTCAATATCTTTGTTCTTGATAAAATAATGCTCAGATAATGGTTGTTCTTGTCCCGATCTGCGAATTAGGTCTTCGTCCTTAGCCCAGAGTTCAATAGCTTCAGGTTGTTTTAAAAACCAAGCCTCCATTTCTTGAACCCAAAAGCTTACGTGATTTTGCTTATCCCGGGGCATCTCAATTCCATCTCTCGACAAACTATCGAACCATTCGTCCCTCAGTTCTGGCTGACGATCTAGATCTACATACAAATAATTATCATTCATAGCATTGATAAATTGTTTGGCAGCCTCTTTATATCCGGAGCATTTCTTTACTACAATGCTGATATCATCGCGATTTAATGCTCGTTGCATGAAACGATTTAGTTCCTCACGGAAAGCTTCAGAGTTGCTGGCTGTTTTAGCATCAATGTTTCCATTGATTACACCACCTTCTACATACACATTGACTACCATCTTTTGCCACCAATCTCTCCATTTAACCATAACTGACCTGGAAGCTGTCCATCAAAGTCATCTTCCCTATAATGAATGATCTGGGTTTCATTATTATCATTCTTTTCGAATACAAGAATATCATCTAATTTGAAAGCATTCAACAAGAGAGCAGAATGCGTTGCTATAATAATCTGGGAAGTCTTAGCTGCAGTCTTCATCATTTTCGAGACTGAACGGATCATATCTGGATGTAAACATGATTCTGGTTCGTCGAGAACAACAAGTAAACCCCTCTCTGGATTATGAAAGATACTCAATAAAAGTAAATACTTCAATGTGCCATCTGACATATGGAGAGCATCTATGGCATGTGATAAGTTTTTCTCACGAAGAGAAAAGTACAACCTGCTACCAAAAACGTTATAACCGATTCCTATGAAATTTGGATTGATATCTTTCAAGCATTCTCTTATTTTTTCATATTGGAACGTATAGTTGTTATTTAAATTGCTTAGTAAATGACTTAAGTTTTCACCAGTGGTTATCAAACGTTTGGTATCATTAGCCTCGGCGGGTTGGCGAATTTTGTCAAAATTAAACTTAGAATATCCAGCAATTGCATAAATAGCTTCTCTTACGACAAAAGATGGCAAATATCTTTGAGGATCGTTAATCTGTCGTAGTACCAATTCTTGGGCGGATAGCATACCTCCTCCATATTTTTCAGCTTCTATACCTTTTCCTGTACGAACAGAGATTTGCCCAATTCCATTCCGGAAATCAAGATAACTGAATTTTCCTTTATTCCTTCTGCTGTCATTAGAATAAAGCGTTTCATGGAGAGAGTAACTTGTGCCATCTCCTATAGGAAAGACCGTTATTTTGTAGTACACATCGCTCTTAAAAGGAGATGCTGAGACAAGTTTTTTTAAAACACCAGCATCGAAAACGTAAGTTATACTAAAGCAATTGGGCTTTTGCTCGCCACAAGCATTAACAATGGAGGTGTATGTACCCCATTGTCGAAACAATGCCGATAACCCGACGCCAGCAATGCCCTCATGCAACATAGTAAAAGCATTCAGAAAAGAGGTTTTGCCGCTTCCATTAATACCCAACAAGATATTAACACCTGTGTTCAATTTAATTGTGTGTTCTCCTTTAAATGAAAAGAAGTCACAAATAATCAACTCTTTTATCATACGATAACAAATACTTAATAGTGAACTCATAATGGTTTAATATGAGAACACTTAAATTAGCTGCAAATTTAATGAATGATTCGTATATACACGCAAGAATAGTTGTTAATTCTTTTTAAAATAGACTACTCGAAACGATTGTTGTTTATTAGACACGTTTGTGAGCTTATAACAATTACGATAGAATTTACCGCCTGAGAACTGCGTTCCAAAAGGTTTTGTCTAACTTTTATAACGCAGTTCATTCATAAGACGGTCTCTTCCTTTTGCTTGTTTCTATTGTGATGTTCTTGTGCTATTTTGTCGCTATACGTCTATCACTTCCCAAAAGAATACTCTCAAACCTTGTTCGGGCATTTGTCGGTCGAGTGCTTGTATTCTCTTTTTGAGGATTGGAGCGATATTGTCATCAACAACGCAGAGGGTTGCCATATTTTTGGCAGGCCATGCGTGCGTTCCCAAGTGGGGTTCTCCGCTTTTTGTGCCTCTGCCTTGAATGTCCTGCCAGCGAGTGAAGCCTCGTATCGAGAGTTGGCGGAGTATTGCCTCCACCTCCTCTATGTGTGCTTGGTTGTATGCTATAAATGCTGCTTTCATTTCTCTAATTATGCTTTTACTGTTCTGTTGTTTAATCTCAATAGGTTCTTTTTGCGGTATGATTTGACTTCTCGGGAAGCAAAGACGCAATAAACCGTAGGTATTATCACCAAGGTAACGAGTGTGGAAACCGTAAGTCCTCCAACAATCGCAATACCCATCGGCTGCCATAGTTCACTACCTTCTCCAATTCCCAAACTCATAGGCACCATACCCAAAATGGTTGTCATGGAAGTCATAAGCACCGGTCTAAGTCTCGACTTTCCTCCCAAAATGACAGCTTGCGATATTCCCATGCCTCTTTCACGGTTGAGGTTGATGTAATCGACCAAGACGATACCGTTCTTTACCACAATTCCGACAAGCATTATCGCTCCGATAAGGCTCATGAGGTTGATTGTTTCGCCTGTTATGAAGAGTGAAAGGATAAATCCCACAAAGGCAAACGGAATGGAGAACATGATGATGAAAGGATAGCGAAGGCTCTCGAACTGTGCAGCCATTACTATATAGACTAACATCAGGATAAGCACCAACAACATTCCCATGTCGGAGAAAGACTCTTGCTGATCTTCCATCGAACCTCCGATTTTTGTTCCTATTTCGGTAGGTATGTCCATTTTGTCAATCACAGATTGTATGCTTGCTGCTGCAACGTCAAGCGTTGTTCCGTAAAGGGTTGCAGATACTTTGACAACTCTTTCTCTGTCTTGACGTTTGATTGAAGGCGGTGCTTCTCTTTCTACAACCTTTGCTACTTCGGAGAGCCTTACGGCTTTGCCTTGTGCATTGTATATCAAGATATTCTCTATGTCTTCGACCGAGCTGCGGTGAGAGCGGTCGTTTCTCACCTTTATCTTATACTCTTCGCCGTCTTCTCTGAACACAGAGGCTGTCATACCATTCATTCTGTTACGAACGTAGGTTGAAGCGGTTGCCACGTTCAAGCCGTTCAAAGCTAACTTCTCTCTGTCGAAGTCTATTTGCAACTGAGGTACATATTCGTCTCTGTCGATTGCCACGTCTTTCAATCCGGGCATCTTTTCCATTTCAGCTTTGAGGGTTTGGGCAATGCGTTCGGTGGTTTCAAAGTCGTAACCGAAGATTTCGGCATCGATTGTACTTCCCGATGTCATTCCGCCCTGTCCTCCTGCCGAAACAGAGAACTTTTCTACCTCGGTGTATGAGGCAATCTCTTTTCTCAATTCGTCGGCAATCTCAAACATATCTCTCTTCCGCTCTTCTACATCGGTGAGTTTTATTCTGAAACTCATATAATTGCTTCCCGATGCGTTCATCATGGCAAAAGAGTTTTCGCTGTCGTCTCCCGGAACTCCCACATCGTAAGTAAATTGCTTAACTTCGGGGAAGTCTGTCTTCAATTTGTTTTGAAATCTTCTTGCTATCTCTTTTGTTCTCTCTACATTGGCTCCTGCCGGTAATGAAATGTTTCCTGTTATGTGGCTGTTGTCCGAAGCAGGTATGAAGTCAGAGCCGAGAGTTGAGCCGAGTAGCAGTGAGCCTATGAAGATTGCGGTGGCAATACAGATTGTTACCGTCTTGTGTCTTACAGCCCATGTCAAAAGTTTTGCATACAAGTCGTCAAGTTTGTCCAGCCCTCTTTTGATAGGAGAATATATTTTGGTAAACAACTTGTTGTGCTTTTTGTCTTTTTCTCTTTTCAAAAGCAATGAACACATCATAGGAGTAAGTGAAAGAGCCGATGCGGTGGAAACAACCATTATGATACAAATCATCCAACCCAACTGTTTGAACATAATACCTGCCATTCCCGTCATCATGGTGAATGGGAAGAACACGGCAATCAGTGTAAGGGTTGTTGCAATAACTGCCACACCTACTTCATTTGTTCCATAAATTGCTGCTTCTCGCGGTTTGCTGCCTCGTTCGATGTGAGTGGTAACGTTTTCCAACACCACAATGGCGTCATCGACCACCATACCGAGGGCAATGGAAATGGAGGAAAGGGATATGATATTGATTGTATTGCCCGTAATGAACAGGTAAATGAAGGAGGCTATCAGTGCAACGGGTATTGTTACCATGATAATGATGGTCGCTCTCCACTCTCCGAGGAAGAACAGCACCACAATCACGACAAATAGACACGCCAAGACGAGTGTTTCAACTAAGGAGTTAATGGAGTTCTCGATATTGTCGGTTGTGTTCATCACCTCTTGAAGTTGAATGTCCTTAGGCAGGTCTTTTTGGATTTTTGGCAACTGTTTGCGGATTTGTTTCATGACCTCCACAGAGTTTGCACCTGTTTGTTTTTGTACCACGATTGCTGCACCTCTCTTTCCATTGACAAAGCTCTCCTGTGCTTTCTCTTGAACGGTGTCTTTGACGCTTGCAACATCTTTTAGGAAGATTGACTTGCCTCCATAGTTGGCAACAACCACATCTTCAAGCTCACGGCTTTCTTTCATTTCTCCTTCTATACGGAGAGAATAGGTTTGCGAGCCTATGTCTATGTTACCTCCCGGAGTGCTTACGTTCTCTTTTGCAATCACAGAGCCTATTTGCTCTACCGAAAGGTTGTATGCTTCCAACTTTGTGGGATCGCAATCGATAATAATCTCTCTTTGAGGCGCTCCCGATATGGAAACCGAACCCACTCCGTTAATTCTGTTCAACGGATTGGCAACTCCGTCGTCCAAAATCTTATATAGAGCTGCCGTACTTTCGTCTGCCGTTGCCGAAATGATGGTTATCGGCATCATGTCAGTCGAAATCTTCATTATCATAGGGTTTGAACAGCCGTCGGGCAGGTAACTCTTTACCATTTCTATCTTGTCTCGCATATCATTGACTGCCGCGTCAAGGTCTGTTCCCCAATTAAATTCCACACTTACGATTGCAGTATTCTCTTTTGAGGTTGAGGTTATTTTCTTTAAGTCGCTCACAGTACTCAAAGAGCTTTCCATTACTTTGGTTACGTTGTTTTCCACATCTTCTGCACTCGCTCCCGGATAGGACACCAAGACTATGGCGGTGTTCATCTCTATTTCGGGAAACTGGTCAATGGACAATTTGCTCAAAGAGAAGAGTCCCAAAACGATGATGGCGATAAAAATAAGCGATGTGGTAACCGGCTTTTTTACCGACGTTTCGTATAGCTTCATTTCTTTAATTCGATTTTAGTGGTTTACTTTACTACTTTTACCTTTGAGCCGTCCAATAGTTTGGATTGTCCTGTGATGACAACATTGTCTCCTTCGTTTACTCCGCTTACAATTTCAAATTTGTCGTCAAGTCGTCTTCCGAGAGTAACTTTGCGATATTCGACAACTCCGTCCTTTTCCACAAAGACAAAACGGTCGTTTGAACCCGATTGTTTGACAACTGCCTTGTCCGAAACCAAAATTGCGTTTTCTCTTCCCAAGTTAAGCTCCACTCTTCCGAACATTCCGGGTTTCAATCTGCCGTTTGCATTGTTTACTTTGACCTCGCAGGTGAATGTTCTGGTGGAAGGGTCTATTGTAGGGTAGATTAGAGAAATTTTTCCGACAAATTCCTCATCGCCAAAGGTCTCTGTACGCAAAACTACCTGCATTCCGACCTTGACTTTGGTGTAGAAAGATTCGGCAACGTTGATTTTGACTTTCACGGGGTTGATTTTCATCACCTGCAATATCGGTTGGCTTGCGGCAACGTCGCCGTTGTCAAAGTTTCTCATCGTTACAACTCCGTCAATGGGCGAAGTAAGGTAGATATTGGTCTTCAAATTGTCTGCACTCTTCTTTGCCACATCATATTGTACCTGAATTTGGTCCAACTGTTGCTTGCTCACTCCGCCCGATTGGTAAAGGGCTTTCATTCTGTCCAATTCTACTTTGAGATTTTCCAACTGTGCCATTGTGGTTGCAAGATTGGTACTTTCCATTTTGACAAGTTGCTGTCCTTTTCTTACTCTGTCGCCAACCTCTACCATGATTTTCTCAATTCGAGTACCGCCTGCAGATGTTATGTAGTTCTTTACTTCGGCATCGACGGTCGAAGAAAATTCATAAATCCTATCTATTTCTTGGGCTGTTGCCACTTCGGTTTTTACACTGAAAGTTTCTTCTTCCGCTTTCTTGTTTGCGTCTTGTTTCTTTGAACAGCCGACAAACAACATCGGTGTCAATACTGCCAAATAAATCAATCTTTTCATTTTTCGCTTTACGTTTTGTTATTGTTTTTGTTCTCTTTGTTTTCTATTCTCTTCCCAATACTTTTTCCAAATTTGTTTGTGCTGTCAAAAAGTCGTACAACGATTGTTGGTAATTGAGGTTTGCCTGTGTCATCGAAAGTTCGCTGTCGTTCAATTCGAGTATTGTTCCCGAACCTGTCTGATAACGTACTTTTGCAATCTCATATCCTCGTTCTGCCTGACTGATTGCGTCTTTGTTTACCGAGAGTTGCTCCTGTGCTGCTTTCATATTGTTGATTGCAGCTTGAATTTGCAAGTCTATTCCGTCAGAAGCGTACTGCTTTTGCAACTGCAACTCTTGCAAACTGATTTTTAGTTGTTTTGCTTTATTGACTACCGTTCTTCCGTTGAAGATTGGAATGCTCAACTGCAAGCCTACGGCAGCACTTCCCACCCAGTTATATTCCGAAAATCTGAAATCCTCTGCCTGAGTTTGGTAAGCATATTGTCCGAATGCAGACAAGGAAGGCAGGTGTTGGCTGTTTACCATCTTCAAGCTGTGTTGCAAACTCATGATGTTCAAATCCAACTGTCTCAATTCGGAGTTGTTGTTTACAGCTCGCTCGCTTTCTGCATCGGTTAGGCTTACAATTCTGTCGGAAAAGTCTTCCAAGTTCTCCAAAAACACAATTTCTTGTTCCTGAGGAAGAGACAATATCATTTTTAGTTGAAGTATTGCAAGCTCCAAGCCATTCTTTGCAGCAATGTAAGAAGGGTTGAGGTTGTTTACTTGAACCTTTGCTCTGATAAGGTCATATTCCGAAACAACTCCCTGTTCGAAGCCTGCCTCTGTTGTTTTTAGTGTTTCCTTTGCGTTGTTTATGCTGCGTTCAAGTACTTTCAGGCTGTTCTTTGCCAAAAGTACTGCAAAGTATGCGTCTTTCACTTGCTTTGTCATGTCGATTTTGGAAGCTCTTGCCTGCTCCAAAATGAGGTCTATCTCGCATTGTTTCGACTTTATTTGTTCCCACAAAGAGAAATTGACCAAAGGCAATGCTGCCGACACGGTTCCGGTATAGGAGTTCTTGTATCCGATTTCCATATACTTCTGTCCTCCCATCATCTGTGAGAAACTCTCGGGCATAAACATGACGGACTTCATTATGTTGTTGGTGTATTGTCCCGAAGCGGACAAAGACGGCAACAGATTGCCCAAAGCCTCTTTTTTACTGTAATCTACTCTTTGAATTTCCAACTCCGCAATTTTTATAGTGGGGTTGTTGTCATGTGCAATTTTGAGTGCGGTTGCCAAGTCCAAGTTCAAAATGCTGTCTTTCTCCTGCTGTGCAAATGTTGCGTGGGAAAAGCCAAGCAAACACAAGAACATGGAAAGGTTTCCAACTCTTTGCAAAAACTTTTTTCTCATAGTCTCTATAAATTGTTTTTAATTCGTTTGTTCCATTTGTCCATATTGCTATCCATATACTGAACTCCTTCTACGGAAGAGATGCCTCGCATTATTGTACAAAGCAATCTGAACTTCAACTCTTTCTCATTGTACTTGGAGTTCTTCTTCAAAAAGTCGGGGTGTGAGGAATAAATCATGTTTAACTCGATTATGTTCAAGAAAAACTCCTCATCAATGTCTTTTTTGACAAATCCCTCCTTTTGGGCTTGCTCAAGAAATCGTCCTGTCTTCGATTTGGTGAACTGAACGTGTTTAGTCAAAACTCGTTTGTATATTTCGGGATATACTTTTTTCAGTTCGGTTGTAAAAGTGAACATTTCGCCCGAAATAGACCACATAAGGCTCACAATATTCATGAAGAAATCGAACGCATTCTCGCTTTCGCTTTCAAGTTTGCTGCATTTGTCAAAAAGCTTATTGTGCATAAACTCCATACATTCAAGTATGAGCTGCCCCTTGTTCTCAAAATTTTCATACAATGTACGTTTCGATATTCCCAAATCGGAAGCTACTTCGTCCATTGTTACATTCCTGCAAGAGCGTTTTGACAACAAAAACTCGCAGGCTCGACTAATCATTTCAACTTTTTCCATTTGATGTATTCATTGTTTATTCCGTTGTTTCGCAAGCCTTGTTTTGTTTGCGTTTTCGGGCTTTGAAAACCCTCAATCGCTCAAAAACGGCTGCAAAATTACAGAAAACTCAGAAAACAAAACGAGTTTTCAAAGTTTTTGTTGCGTGGTGTATCTCATTTAACAATATTTAAGCGTAGCAAAACGCCGTTTTATCCTGACAAGACGCCGTTTCACTAAAATAAAACGGCGATTTATTTTACCAAAACGGCGTTTTGTAACAGCTTTATTTGCAAAGGTTTAAGTCGAAGGGTGAATTGACGGTTTTTCAAGGCGGAATTTTTGGGTAAAAGCAGCTGTTGGCAGGGGTAAATGCAATTTTTTTTGATTTTTTTGCCTCGAAGAGTGTGTATTATCGGCTTTTTGTGTAATTTTGCGTTGAAATAATCAAGAAAAAAGCTACGTTTATGTGTGGAATAGTAGGATACATAGGTTCGCAAGAGGCGTTTCCTATTTTGATAAAGGGTTTGCATCGTTTGGAATACAGAGGTTATGACAGTGCCGGAGTTGCTTTGTTGAACGACAAGGGCGAGTTGAATGTTTTTAAGACCAAAGGAAAGGTTGCAAACTTGGAGAAATTTTGTGAAAGCAAGGATATAAGCGGTACAATCGGCATTGCTCACACTCGTTGGGCAACTCACGGAGAGCCATCGGACGTGAATGCTCACCCGCATTACTCTCAGAGCAAGAACATTGCTTTGATTCACAATGGTATCATCGAAAATTACCTTACTTTGAAGGAGTTTTTGAAAAATGAAGGCTTCTCTTTTAAGACCGAAACGGACACCGAGGTGCTTGTTCAGCTGATTGAGTACATGAAAGGCAAGTACTCTTGTGAATTGTATGACGCTGTGCAGCACGCTTTGTCGCAGGTTGAGGGTGCATACGCTATTGGCGTGATAGAAAGAGGCAGACCCGATGTGTTGATTGCCGCAAGGAAAGGCAGCCCGCTTGTTATCGGTATAGGCGAAAACGAGTTTTTCCTCGGTTCTGACGCTTCTCCGATTATTGAATACACCAAAAAAGTGGTGTATGTGGAAGACGAAGAAGTTGCAAAGCTCACTCGCGACAAAGATTTGGAGATAAGAAATCTTTCGGATGTGGTTGTAAAACACGATGTGCAGGAGTTGAAGTTCTCTTTGAGCGAAATTGAGAAGGGAGGATACCCTCATTTTATGCTGAAAGAGATTTTTGAACAGCCGAAAGCTCTCAAAATGTGTATGAACGGAAGAGTGAACGAGCAGTTGAAAGAGATCAAGTTGAGCGGAATAATAGACAACATGGAGAGATTTCGTTCGGCAAAAAGGATACTTATTTCGGCTTGCGGAACTTCTTGGCATGCAGGTTTGATAGGCAAATATCTTTTTGAATATTACTGCAAAATCCCTGTGGAGATAGAAGTTGCTTCGGAGTTCAGGTATCGCAATCCGGTAATCTTTTCGGACGATATTTTGATAGCAATATCCCAGTCGGGAGAAACTGCCGACACCTTGGCAGCAATAGAACTTGCAAAAGCCAGTGGAGCATTCACATACGGAATTTGTAATGTTGTTGGCAGCAGTATTGCCCGTGCAACTCATTCAGGCACATATACTCACGCAGGTCCGGAAATAGGCGTTGCTTCAACCAAGGCTTTCACAACCCAAGTTGCGGTTTTGATAATGATGTCTGCAACCATAGGAAGACAACTCGGCACTGTGGACAATCAACAGTACTTGCAGCTTGTCGAAGGATTGGAAACGATAGACGAAAAGATTGAAGAAATTTTGCAGCAAGCCTCAAAGATAGAAGGCATATCAAAAATCTTCACTTACGCAAGGAACTTTATCTACTTGGGACGAGGATACAACTATCCGGTTGCCCTTGAGGGAGCTTTGAAGCTAAAAGAAATTTCGTACATTCATGCAGAAGGTTATCCGGCTGCCGAAATGAAGCATGGTCCGATAGCCTTGATTGACGAGGAAATGCCGATTGTGGTCATTGCTCCGAAGTTTGGAATTTACGATAAGATATTAAGCAATGTCCAGGAGGTAAAATCGAGAAAGGGAAGGATAATTGCAATAGTAACAAAGGGCGATACACAGATAAAAGAACTTGCAGACTATGTGATAGAAATTCCTGAGAGCATCGACAGTCTTTCACCTCTTTTGACGGTTGTTCCTTTGCAGTTGCTTTCTTACTATGTTGCAATAGCAAAGGGCAGAGATGTCGATCAGCCTCGAAATCTTGCCAAGTCGGTAACGGTTGAATAAAATAGCGATTGAACAAAATCAAAGACCGACTTGCACAAACAAGCTCGGTCTTTGTTGCTTTCAGATGTACCAAAACAAATAAAGATGAATTTTTCTCTCAAAGACAAAGAACACATAGAAGCTCACGGATTGAGCATTGAGAAAGTAGAACAGCAGATAGAGCGTTTTCAAAAAGGTTTTGCCTCATCTTGTGTGGTCAGAGCTGCAAAAGCAGGCGACGGAATTGAGCGTTTCTCTTCACAAGAGCTTGAAAGCTGTTGCCAAGCCTTTGAACAAAACAAAGACAAGTACGTTTTGGCAAAGTTTGTTCCTGCTTCGGGAGCGGCAAGTCGAATGTTCAAAGATTTGTATGACTATGTTGAGGGCGACAAATCGATTGAAGATTGTCCCAAAGTGGCAGAATTGATTGACAACATCGACAAATTTGCTTTTGCTTCGGTGCTTGACGACAAGTTGAAGGCATCGGGAGAAAGCCTTTCTGCCTGTCTTTCCGACAAAAAGTACAAACAGATTGTCAATACCATACTTCAAGCCGACGGATTGGACTATGGTCAGAGTCCGAAAGCCTTGATATTGTTCCATAACTATGGTTCACAAGTCCGAACAGCCATAGAAGAACACCTTGTTGAGGCAGCCGATTTTTGCGTAAACCAAGACAAACACATACATCTTCACTTCACCATATCGCCACAGCATTTTGACAAAGTGCAAAGCCTTTTTAATGAAGTCTTGCCACGTTATGAAGCAACCTTCGGGCTGAAATATGACATACAACTAAGTACCCAGAAATCTTCTACCGATACCATTGCGGTCAATCTTGACAATACTCCTGCAAGAGACCATGAGGGCAGATTGATTTTCCGACCTTCGGGACACGGAGCTTTGATTGAGAATTTGCAAGAGACCTTTGGCGATATTGTATGGGTGAAAAATATTGACAATGTGGAGAAAGACGCTCTCAAAACAGGCGATTGCAAATATAAGAAAGCACTTTGCGGATTTCTTTTGACGATAAAGCAAAAGATTGATGCGATTTTGAAAGCCATAGAGAGCAAAGACTTTTCGGAGAGCTTGAAACAGAGAATTAAAGACTTGTGTGAGAATACTTTGAGCTTGAAACTGCGTTGCGAAAGCGAGTTTGAGAACACAGAAACTTACTTTGAGTATGTTTATTCTTTGCTTTACCGACCTGTAAGGGTGTGTTCCATGGTCAAAAACGAAGGTCAGCCGGGCGGAGGACCGTTTTGGGTAGGTGAAAGCAATCCTCGCTTGCAGATAGTCGAGAAATCGCAGATAGATTTGAGCAATGAACAATATAATAAGGTATTCCATTCTTCCACACACTTCAATCCGGTCGATATAGTCTGCTCTCTGACCGACCACAACGGCAAGAAGTTCGACTTAAACGACTTTGTAGATGAAAATGCAGGCTTTATTTCTGAGAAAACACAGCAATCTGCCAAAATAAAAATCCAAGAAAGACCGGGATTATGGAATGGTGCCATGGCAGATTGGCTTACTTTTTTTGTCGAAACGCCGATTGAGTATTTTAATCCCGTAAAGACTGTAAATGACTTACTTAAATCAGCTCACAGACCGCTTGAACAGGGAGTTTGAACGACGGTTTTCAACAACAAATTGTTTGAAAAACTTGTGGGAATGAAAATATAATCGTATCTTTGTCGTTCCAAAAAATGGTGAAACGCCGAAAGAGCAGAGCGATAAAGAACAGTTGAGACGGCAGAAAGACAAATTATATGCTTAGAAACAAAGTAAAGAGTTTATTAGTCCTTGTGGCAGCAGTGTTACCCGTTGTTGCGGCAGCACAAATCCACGAGAGAGGAATGATGAGAAACCGAACAAATGTAGAAACAGAAAGTTCGAGTTATACAATAGGAATAGTCAGAGACACAAACAAGCTGAACACTTCATTTATTCAGTTTGCCAACAACAGCATTGAAGATGATGCGGCAGCCGAAAGCGAAGACGACATCATATATGCTTCATTTGACAACTCATCTATTCATTACTATCAACACAAATTTGATTACACCAAAATAACCGAGCCTATCGAGGTTCAGTTAGTAAATCATGACAAAAAGAAATACTATTCCTGTCCTTACGAAGGAAAGATTACTTCACATTTCGGACCAAGGAGAAGACGCTGGCACTATGGTGTCGATTTGGGATTGAGAACTGGCGACCCCGTAAAGGCGATGTTTGACGGCAAAGTGAGGATTGCCAAAAGGGCAGGGGCGTATGGCAACCTTGTTGTGATAAGACACGACAACGGATTGGAAACCTACTACGGACACTTGTCCAAAATAAATGTCGAACCCAACCAAGAAATAAAAGCAGGAGAGGTTTTGGGTTTGGGAGGAAGCACAGGTCGTTCGACAGGTCCTCATCTCCATTTGGAAATAAGATATTTGGGTGCGGCAATCAACCCCGAGAAAGTAATAGACTTTACTAATTTCCAACTGAAAGACGAAACCCTTTACTTAACAAGAGAATATTTCAAAAACGGAGGCAGAACTACCACACCGCAACGCCAACTTGCAAGCTCATCTTCGAGCAAAGCAAGCAAGGGAGGCAAGTATTACACCGTCAGAAAGGGAGATACACTCGGTGCTATTGCCAAACGCCACGGCACAACGGTCAAAAAACTTACCCAACTCAACAATATAAAAGGTACAAAGATAAAAGCAGGACAAAAAATCAGAGTAAGATAACAACGATTTTGGGATTTTGATTGGTCGGAGGCTTGATTTGGATTGCCATATTCAAGCCTTTGATTTTTAATTTGAAGACATAAAAACAGAAAAAGACATGAAAATAGCATTACCTACAAGAGGCAGTATGGTAGATGACCACTTCGGTCATTGCGAACAGTTTGCCATTTATACGATTGAGGATAAGAAAATCGTAAGTGTTGAAACCCTTCCTGCACCTGAGGGTTGTGGTTGTAAATCAGGCGTTGCCACTATTCTCGCAGAGCTTGGCGTCGAACTTATGCTTGCAGGCAATATGGGAGAGGGAGCAAAGAATGTGTTGGAATACAATGGCATAAAAGTGATAAGAGGTTGCAGCGGCGAGAGCAGGGCTGTTGTAGAGGCTTATCTTCAAGACCGACTTTCTGACAGCGGTATTGCTTGTTCGGCTCACCATTCTTGCAGCCACGAACACTAATCGGTGGCAACTATCAGGCATAAAGGATACAAACCTCGGCAGTTTATTTCAAACGGTCGGGGTTTTGGTTTATAAATGCAGCCCATGAGGTCTTCTTTCCGACAGAACGTTTTGTCTTTTCGACTTCTTGGGGAATGTCGTTCTGATAACAATGGCACAAAGCGACCGCCAAGGCATCTGTTGCGTCCAAGTGTTCGGGAATGTCGTCAAAGTGAAATATTCTTCTCAACATATTTGCCACTTGTTCTTTGGAAGCAGCTCCGTTTCCGGTGATTGATTGTTTTATCTTGCGGGGAGAGTATTCCACAAAGGGAATGCTGCGAGAGAAAGCGGCGGCAATGCACAATCCCTGCGCCCTTCCGAGTTTTAACATCGACTGTACGTTCTTCCCGAAGAAGGGTGCTTCGATTGCAAGCATATCGGGGTGATAGGTATCGATGATTTGGGTAACCTTGTCGAAGAGTTGTTTCATTTTTGTGTTCATTTCTTCTTTCGTTCCCAAAACAAGAACGTCCATTGTGAGCAGTTTTACACTTTTTCCGCACTGTTGCACAATCGAATAGCCGAGAATGTTAGTTCCCGGGTCAATTCCGAGTATCCTTCTTTCGCCTGAGAGTTGTGTCATCTTGTTTGTGTAAAGTAATGAGGTTAAACAAGTTGCAAAGGTAGCAAAAATCGAAAATCAAAACGCCGTTTTGCCAAAATAAAAAGGCGTTTTGTCCGGCTGAAACGGCGTTTTAATTCATCAAAACGGCGTTTTATTTCAAATTATCTTTCTTTGGCTTTGGGAAATTCGCCAAATTGGTTGTATATTTGCAAATTCAAAGGGAATAAAGTAATAATTTAATAACAAAAAACCAAAAAGACAGATGTTAAAAGGACACCCAAAGGGGCTTATATCGGCAGCCCTAAGTAATATGGGAGAGCGTTTTGGCTACTATATTATGAATGCCGTTCTTACGTTGTTTCTCTGCTCCAAGTTTGGCTTGAGTGACGCAACTGCAGCGATTATTTACTCTTGTTTCTACTGCGGTATTTACATTTTGAGCTTGGTTGGCGGTATCATAGCCGACAAAACTCAAAACTACAAGGGTACAATACAAAAAGGATTGCTCACAATGGCAGCAGGATACATTTTGTTGGCAATTCCAATCACGGCAACAAGTACTAACACTTCGTGGTTGTTGCCTTTGACTTGCTTTGCCTTGTTGATGATTGCCTTTGGTAATGGTTTGTTTAAGGGCAACTTGCAAGCTATTGTGGGACAAATGTATGACAACTTCGAGGCTGAGGAAGCCAAGAAAGGACCTGAGGCTTTGAAAATCGCAAAAGAGAAGAGAGACTCGGGATTTCAAATCTTCTATGTGTTTATCAACATTGGCGGATTGATAGCTCCGTTTGTTGCTCCGCTTATCCGTTCTTGGTGGTTGAAGGTTAATGGATTTATCTACAACGCCAAGTTGCCTGCATTGTGCCATGAGCAACTTTCGGGTGCGCTTAGCGGCGACAAATTGGAGAACTATACCAAGCTTTCGCAAGAAGCTGTTCTCAATGCCGGCAGTACATTCGACCCTAATGCTTACTTGGAAGTATTCAACCAAGGAGTACACTTCTCATTCATTGCTTCTGTGCTTGCAATGCTCATTTCATTGACCATATTCCTTTGCACCAAGAAAGGATTTCCAACTCCTGCAAAGAAAGCAGCAACAGAAAGTGTCAATTACACCCCTGAAGAAAAAGCAGCAATGGCAAAAGAAATCAAGCAAAGACTATATGCTTTGTTTGCAGTTCTCGGAATAGCAATCTTCTTCTGGTTCTCATTCCACCAAAATGGTGCTTCCTTCTCTTTGTTCGCAAGAGACTTTATGGATACCTCCACAGTAGCTCCCGAATTTTTGCAGGCAATTAACCCATTCTTCGTAATCGTTTTGACACCTGTCATTATGGCAATTTTCGGTGCCTTGGCAAAGAAAGGAAAGAGCATTTCCACTCCTCGAAAGATAGGTATAGGTATGGGATTGGCAGCATTGGCATACATATTCCTTGCTGTATTCTCATTTGTTATGGACTATCCTTCGGCTCAAGAGTTTCTTGCTCGTCCTGAAGCAGCACAAGAAGCATCGAGAGCAGGCGTATGGGTATTCTTTGTTACCTATTTCTTCTTGACGGTGGCAGAGTTGTTCATCTCACCTTTGGGATTGTCATTCGTATCCAAGGTTGCACCAAAGCACATGCTCGGTTTGTGTCAGGGATTGTGGCTCGGAGCAACAGCAGTGGGCAATGCGTTCTTGTTCTTGGGTTCAATGATGTACAATAGTATTCCTTTGTGGATTTGTTGGAGCGTATTCGTTGTGATATGCTTGATTTCCATGGGCGTGATGTTCGGAATGGTTAAGTGGCTCGAAAGAGTTGCCAAATAACAATCGGAATTTATCATAACAGTTAATCAGAAACGTCTCCGAAAAACTCGATTCGGAGGCGTTTTTTTGTGCTTTTTTGTATCGGGATTGGCAATAATGCCGTATATTTGCACTCTCATTTTGCAAAAAACAAGACAATGGAATTTGAACTAAGGGAAAATGACGAATATATTCAGCTTACGCAGCTTTTGAAAGCCGTGGGAATTGCCGAAAACGGTGCAATGGCAGGACAAATGGTTGTGGACGGACTTGTAAAGCTCAACGGAGAGAAAGAAAGTCGTAAGAGAGCAAAGCTCAGAAGCGGAGATGTTGTCAGCATAATGGGTAAAGAAATAAGAATTAAGTAGTAATAAACATCAAATAAGCAGATTAGTAAAAATGGATTTAAGCACAATTCTATCTATTTCGGGCAAGCCCGGTTTGTACAAACTCATTTCACAGACCAAAAGCGGGGCTTTGGTAGAGTCTCTCACCGATTCGAGACGCTATCCTGCCTTTGCACACGAAAAAATATCCTCTTTGGAAGATATTAGTATCTTCACTACAGAAAATGACATTTCGTTGAAGAAAGTTTTTCAAAAGATATACGAGAAGGAAAACGGAGGCGATTGCATCGACAACAAGGCTCCCGAAAAGGAAATACGTTCCTACATGGAGCAGGTGCTGCCCGAATATGACAAAGACAGAGTATATTTGTCCGACATGAGGAAGTTGTTTTCGTGGTACAAGATTTTGAATGCCAAAAAGCTCATCGACTTGGAAGAAGACAAGGTTGAGGAATAACAAAATCCCCTTTTGGAAAAAATGAAACGGCGTTTTGCTCCGGCAAGACGCCGTTTTATTTTTCTCAAACGCCGTTTTATTTTGAAAAAACGCCGTCTTTTTTCAAAAAATTGGCGATTTTTTTTGAGCAAAACGCCTTCTTAAAATTTTAGGTTGATGTTTAGGTTGAAGCAACTGATGAAAGGGTCCCGGTTGTAGGCGTTTGCGTACGAAAATTCGTAGCTTGCTCCAAAGCCGAAGTGCTTCCACGGAAAGTATCTGTACGATATTTCAGAGCCGATTTGGAAAAAGTAGTTGTTGTTTGTCGTGTTGCTCTCGCAGTTCTCCACCCGATTTTGCACAATTCCCGCAACAAGTGCAATTTTTGCCACATGACGAGGGTAGTTCTTCAAAACATTGTATCCGCCTGCCACAGAGTAGGAGTAACAGCGGTGTTTGGCTGTCGTTTTTGTGTTCAAACTCAAAGGATTTCCCGAAAGAGTTGTCTCAATCTGCTTTTCGGACAACAGAACTCTGTATTTGAAATCGAAAAAGCAGGTGTTGTCTATCCCGATTTCTATTGAGGGAATGTAATTTTGCAGATATGGAGATATGGAAGCGGAGTTCATTTCTTTCTCGTAGCTATTGTCGGCAAGAGGAAGAAGATTGCCTTTGATGATAAGGTCGATGTCGCTGCCGGTTTGCTGAGCATCGATGCCGAGAGCAAGAAAACAGAGAACAAGAAGGCAAATCGGTCGTTTCATTTCTCCTTTGTGGATAATTTGTTCGGCGTTATTTCCAGCTGAATGTGCCAATCAGGTGTTCCAAGTCGGTTTGTATTCGCTTGATGTAGGCAGACAGGGAGTCGTTATTGGGAGCTGTTTTGCAGTGAAGGGCAAGCCGCAAAAAATGTCGGCTGCTGTCGGTGATATAAAACTGAAATGGTGAAACGACTACGCTTCACTTGATTTCAAAAGAAGTTCCGAATACTAGTTTTTCGGGGTTTTCGTATTGTCGTTCGATAATTCCCGACGAGAATTTCTTGTGTTTGTCCAAAAAAGTGTAGCAATCGTTCACCATATATGCCAAAGCAGTGTCGTTTTTTATCGGAATATAGCTCACATTTGCCTCAAAGCCGTAGCAATCGAAGCTGATGTTGAACCATTTGCTTGCTTTGTCGTCGCTTTTTATGGGGATTATCTTACCATAGTCGGGATATTCAAACTCAAAAGGCATGGTTTGGTCTTGAAAAATGACGTATCGAGGTTCGGGTGTGCCAAGTCGCAGATAGGTTTTGGGCTTTGGTACGGGCGGTTGCTCGACACAGGAAGCCAAAGTGATGACAATGAGCGACAAAATCAATATTTTCTTCATTATATCCTTGTTTAAATATGTTATTTTCCGACTTTGATTGTTTGCAGAGCAAAGGTACAAAAATAATTTTTGATGACAAATTTGCTCAATCGCTTTTTTTGTAGTAATTTAGCAAACTGAAAAACGAGCATATCGCAAAACAAAGAAAGTATGTGAAGTGTCAATAAATTGAATACGCAAATTGTTTGAATTTATGCCGTTTTGCGGAATTTAAGTTGTGAAACAAAAGAGTTAAGATTATGAGAAAGAGGCTTTTTGTATTAGGATTGTTCCTTGTTGCGAGCTTTGCGGGATTTGCACAGGTGAGTGTTCAGGGTGTTCCGGGAATGAGAGTTGATACCTTGCTCAACAGATATTTTGCAGGGGGAGGTGTGCAGATTAGCAATGCGAAATTTAATGGTCAGGAGGTGATTAACAGCAATGCCGTGGGTGTTTTTACCAATGAAACGACAGCAAGTCCGAATATGCCGGTGGCAGCAGGAATTGTAATGGTAACGGGTAACTGCACTGATGCAGGAAGCGGAAACTATTCGAGTACCGAGAGCAGCACGGCTTCGCCTGCCTCAAACGGAGACGGTATTTCCATTGCATTGACCAATACTTTGAGAGGACAAGGCAACACTCAGTCGATGAATGACGTGGCTGTGCTTACCTTTGACTTTATTCCTTCGGGTGAAGAGGTCTCTTTCAAGTATAGTTTTGCCTCCGAGGAATATCCTAACTATGTTTGTTCTTCTTTTAATGATGTGTTCGGTTTCTATATTTCAGGTCCGTACGACCAAAACGGAGCTTTGGACGCCTCGGAAGGAGTTCCTTATATGTATAGGAACATTGCGATAATTCCGGGAACGACTTCACCGGTAACAATCAACACTGTCAATAACGGAGTTTCGGCAGGTGGTGCATCAAACTGCGACCTTACCAACACTCAATACTTCAGAATGAATGCCAACAACAACTGTAAGATGAACGGATACACAACCGAGTTGGAAACAGAGAGAGTTTATGTCGTGCCTTGCAAGAAATACAAGTTGGAATTGGCAATTTGCGATGTGGGAGATGGTGCTTTCAATTCCGCAGTCTATTTGGCAGCAAACTCTTTCAGGATTGACGAATTTTCTCTGTCGCATCCGGAAGCTGCACCCGGGGTTGAAAATCCAAATCGCTTCACAAAGGGTTGCTCTCACTATGATTTGTCTATGTATATCAACCGTCCTGCCTTGGCAGACGAAACTCACAACTTGGTATTCCAAGGAGGTGATGCGGTAGAAGGAGTGGATTATGAATTGACAGACCTCAATGGCAATCCGGCAGGAACAACACTGACATTTAACGAGGGAGAAACTTCTGCAACTTTGAGAATAAACTTCATTGCTCACGATACTGATGTTCCGGGAGCTATAAAACATTTGGTCATCATGACCGAAGAAGTTACCGAATGTTCCAACAGAGATACTCTCCGCCTCGAAATAGAAACTCCTCCTGCGTTTTCTTATACCTTGATGAGAGAACAGCCGGACGGTTGGCACGAAATAACGGACGATATAGTATATTGTGATGATGTGTTGCCGGTCAATGAAGAGTTGAAGATTGAAGCAACGGGAGGAATTGGCGATTTGACTTACACATGGTCGGCAGGCAATGAACCTACAGAGCAACAAAATACAATACCTGTTGCAAATCCTATGACGGTAAGCGTAACCATTGCGGACGGTTGCGGACGTGAACTGACGGATAACATTGTGTTCAGAATAAATGCGGCAACGGTCGATGCGTCTGTCGATAAGGAGAATATATGTGTGGGAGAAGTTGTGTCATTATCTACTATCAATGCGGTGGAATATCGTTGGACTTCTGTGCCTTACGATGAAATGTTGGCAGCAAACGCAAACGTTCAAGCTCCTCAGGCTTCTCCTACGACAACAACAGATTACACGGTGGAAATTACCGATGTGAACGCTTGCAAGGCAAGTGCCACGGTGAGGGTAAACGTAATTCCGAACGTGAGAGCAAGCATGAGGCTTACACCTACCCGTACAACGCTTGTCGATCCTAATGTGGAATTCCAAGACCTTACTGTCAATGCTTATTCCCGCCAATGGGATTTCGGAGACGGACAAACCTCTACTTCGGCTCGAGGAGTTGTTTCGTATTCAAATCAAGACACTGCAACATATCAGGTAAGGCTGATTGCCTTTAACCAAGCTAATTGTCCCGATACTACATACGGCGAGGTGAAAGTGATGCCGGAGTTTACTATATGGATACCTAACTCGTTTACTCCGGGTTCGGAAGATGCCAACTCCTTGTTCGGACCTACCTTTGCATACGAGACAGAATATGAATTGAGTGTGTTCTCTCGCAATGGTAACAGAATTTTCGTTTCGGAAGGCGATAAGAAAAAATGGGACGGAAGTATTGACGGAACAGATTATGCTCCCGAAGGAGTATATGTGTGGGTTTTGATGTACAGAGACGGAAACGGTTTGTTGCAACGCAAGACAGGCACGGTCAATCTGATGTTGAACAAGAGATAAATGTAGTCTTTGGTGGACTTTTTGGTAAATTGGGTTGAGCAGAGTGCCTCGACGCAGAGCGATTTGGTCGCTTTGTCAGAAAAAAATGTTTTGCAGCAGGGATATGTCCTTGCTGCAAAACGTCAATATGCAGGTAAGGGACAGGGAAGCAACAAGTGGGAAGCTCAACCGGACAAAAACCTTACTTTTTCGTTGTATTTGCAGCCGCGATTTTTGCCGATTGTAAGGCAATTTGACCTTATGCAGGCTTTGTCGTTGGCAATAGCAGATTTTGTGCAAGAGTATGTAGGGCAAGATGTGTGGATAAAGTGGCCCAACGATATATATATAGGTAAAGACAAGGTTTGCGGTTGCCTTATTCAAAATAAGATTGTCGGAAGCGTTCTCGAAGCTGTATTTTGCGGCATAGGGATAAACATAAATCAAACAGAGTTTGCGTATGCTCCCAATCCGACCTCACTCAGTCTGCATACAGGCAGACAATATGACCTGAGAGATTGTCTCGACAGGCTTTTGCAACATATTGCAAGGCGATATGAGCAACTGTCGCTCGGAGATATTGATGCAATAAAGTCGGAGTATTTGGACAGATTGCTTTACAAGGACGTGAAAGCGGAGTATATATATAATGGTAAGAGGATTGTTGCAACCATAAGGGGCGTCAATCCTTTGGGACATCTGATTTTGGAAACACAGCAGGGTGATTGTGTGGAAGCAGAGTTGAAAGAAGTGAGCTTTACTCACAAAGAAGTATGACAGAATTGTGCGTTTTGCTGTTTTATTCGCTTCCAAATGCTGTTTTTGGAGAAGATTTTGGTTTGCAAAGCTGCTTTTGAGCTTGTGTTTTGAAAGATATGAGGATAGAAATTCGATTTTTTTTGAACTTAAAATGAGAACGTTACAAAATCAAATCAAAAAAAATGAAGAGAATATTTGGTAGATTTGGGATAATGCCATATCTTTGCAAACGCATTTCGGGAACGGCTTGTTGAGAGAGGCGAGGGGATTGAGAGACGTTCGGAGGAAGGATAGAGAATAGAGATATTTGAAAGTTTGGATACAAAATAGTCAAATGCCGATGTAGCTCAGTTGGCCAGAGCAGCTGATTTGTAATCAGCGGGTCGGGGGTTCGAATCCCTCTATCGGCTCGCTATTTGATGGGAGAGTCGCATAGCGGCAATTGCAACAGACTGTAAATCTGTCCTCTTCGGAGTTCGGTGGTTCGAGTCCACCCTCTCCCACAAAAGTAAAAGTTCGTTCGTTTGCTTTTATTGAAATAATGCGGAAGTAGCTCATTTGGTAGAGCGATAGCCTTCCAAGCTATAGGTGGCGGGTTCGAGCCCCGTCTTCCGCTCCACGAAAAACTAAATAAGAGCGAGTCATGGTTTTTGATTCGTTCTTATTGTTGTAGGAACGTGTTATGCCGTTGTAGCTCAGTGGTAGAGTACTTCCTTGGTAAGGAAGGGGTCACGAGTTCAAGTCTCGTCAATGGCTCTTAGTTTTTAATTCAGTAAATAATAATAGTAAATAAGTCAGTATTATGGCAAAAGAAAAGTTTGAACGTTCAAAACCGCACGTTAACATCGGAACGATCGGTCACGTTGACCACGGTAAAACGACCTTGACTGCAGCTATTACAACTGTATTGGCGTCAAAGG
>JAEDJL010000028.1 GCA_016296345.1 Bacteroidales bacterium
CCTCCTTTCTGGAGAAGGTTTTCCGAGGATAGGGTCGAAGCAAAAGAGAGCAGAAACAAGAAGAAGCAATCGAAAGCAAATCTGCTACCTTAAGGTTTATTTATGATATATGCCGAAAGGCAAACATAGTCTCGTAGCTCAGTTGGTTAGAGCACTACACTGATAATGTAGGGGTCGGCGGTTCAAGTCCGCCCGAGACTACTTCAATCTCTTGTGAGAGCCTCACGAAAGTGGACAATCGCAGGAGATTTTTTGTATATGGTATTCTGATTAAAATTTTTGAGACGATGAAAGCAAAACGTTTGTTTTTCAAAGAGTGTAACTTGGCAGGACGCCGCTATTATGACGCTGACCTTGTGTGGAATGAATTAAGCGTGGGAACTCCTGTGCGATTAGAAAGAGAAGCCGACAATCGTTACGATGAGAATGCGGTGGCTGTGATGTACGACAGGGTGTTGTCAAATCCGGAAGAGGGCAGCTGTCAGAGCGAAGAGTTCTTTTTGGGTTACATTCCGGCAAGAGAAAATGAGGTGATAGCACAATTTATGGACATGGGCTGGGAGGAGTGTTTCAGTTGCACTATTTCACGGATAGATCCCTCAGAACACTACGAAAATCAAATCCGTCTGACAATCCGAATTAATAGAAAAGAACAATAAAGCAATAGTTTATTCATCGGCATCTGCCTCCGGATACAAATAGCAATGCTAAACGGTATTGGTATCCAACACATCATCTTTCACAAAAGACACATTGGTGTATTGCTTTGACGTTTTCTCAAGTGCAATGGCTGATATTTAACGCTTTTAATTGTCTTTATTTGGTCAAACAGCAGGGTTGCAGCAAGAAAAATCAGATGTGGAGCAGTTGGCTTTTCTTTTAGCAAAAACAGATACTTGTAAAACTCAATCTACTCTCAACCGAACATGAAGCTGAATATACAAAGCATCAAATCAACTATTCGACATATAGTCTCAAAATGGTGGTCGGCTTGCAGCGTCTTTTTCAAGATTATGATACCTGTAAGTATTGTAATCAAGCTGTTGGAAGAGAGCGGGGCGTTGAGCCGAATAGGGGTGGTACTTTCTCCTCTTATGGCACCGCTTCACCTGCCCGGCGAAATGGGAATTGTATGGGCAACAACCATGCTGTCAAATATCTATGGCGGACTGTTGAGCCTTTCGTCAATGCTTCCGGAAACCGGATTGACTGTTGCACAGATGACAACGCTTGCCTCACTCATGCTCTTTGCTCACACATTTCTCATAGAGATACCTATATGCGTCAAGGCAGGTTGCCGTTTCTTACCTATATTTCTCATACGCTTTGTGTCGGCATACTTGTTTGCTTTTCTCACCGCTCAAAGCTGTGCAGCCTTGGGAGTATTGCAAGAAACAGTTTCCACAATCGGCATTACACATAGTGATAACACTCTGATTGAGTGGGCTATTGGCGAAGTCAAAAAGTATATTTCCATTGCCCTTGTGGTGCTTTTGCTTGTGGTTGTTTTGGAAGTGTTGGAAAAAACAGGTGTTCTGAAAGTATTGAACAAGCTTTTGCTGCCCCTTGTCTCCTTTATTGGAATATCAAAAGACGTGTTGCCTATTACCATTATCGGAATGACGCTCGGCTTGGGCTACGGAGGCGGACTGATTGTCGCACAGAGCAAAGAAAGCCCCCTTTCCAAACGAGACATCTTTCTTTCGCTTGCTTTTCTCAGCCTTTTCCATTCGATAATCGAAGACCACTTGCTGATGATAGGCTTGGGAGCAGATGCTTTTTTCGTCTTTGTCATTCGTTTTGTCTTTTGCCTTGCAGCCATGTTGCTTATCAGAAAACTATACGACTGGTTTGACAAATCAAAACGCCGTTCTGTTTGAGCAACACGGCGTTTTATTTTTCTGAAATGGCGTTTTGAAAAGCCTGAAAGTGAGGACGTTTTTTCTTTGAGAGAATTGGTCGTAATGAAGCGGCAAAAGAAAATGACAAAACTTTGTTCTCATTATCGAGAAAAGTCTTATATTTGCACACTTGAAGATAAAAAGGGATTTGAAAGCATGAAGAAAATATCACATTTTTTGATTTCGGCATTGTTGTTGGTCGTTCTTGTCGGCTCAAATGACGCCATGGCACAGCGAAGAAACAAAGCACCGCTGATAAGGCTCGGTTTCAGAGCAGGATTTAACATGAGCGATTTAACATCTGCCAAGGGCTTGGATTTATACAATGGTTTGGCTTACTACAACGAACAGTTGGAATACATAGGTTTTACAGACACCAAGCCGTTTAAGTATGGCTTTAATGCAGGTTTTTCTGCTCAGGCACAGATGTCTGATAATTGGTTCTTGCAATCGGATTTTATCTTTACGACCAAGGGTTACCGTTTGAACACACAGAATGTCGAGATAGATGCAACGGCTTGTTACGTTCAGCTTCCGGTAGATGTGATGTACAAATATGAGTTGAGCGACGATTGGAGGTTGCTTGGCTCTGTCGGAGCGTTCTTTGGCGTCGGTCTTTGCGGATTTACCGACTTTGAAGACCACTATGGAGAGAACGAACATCCGAGAGGTCAGCACCTTAACGCCAACCAACCTTCGGTAAACTTCGAGACCGGAAACCACAACCTTATTTGCTTTGACCCTACCGTCCACGGACAAGTTTTTTGGAAAGACAGAGACGACACATTCGCCTCCGACGGAACTTGGGCTGTTGATGCAGGATTGCAAATCGCCCTTGGTTGCGAATACAAGAGCTTCCAACTCACACTCTCTTACCAATACAGCATCACACCTTTCTACGATTACAACAAGAACTTCAAGGACCGTTATGAGGCAAAGGGCATGAACTACAACAACTCGTTTGAATACTTCGACATTTCTGCACCTTCGTCTCCTCGTCAGCACCTTATCACTGTCAATTTGAGATATTTTCTCGATAATTGGAACCATGGCATAAGGTGGTAGCCTTTTTTGCCCGGCTTGTACAACAAATTGAAATTGCAAAACGTTGTATGGGTATGAAAAAGATATTGTTTCCGTTTGCAGTGTTGTTGTTTTGTGTTGTCGGAGCGTTTGCTCAGGACAGCATCAGCAACTCTTGGGGCGATATACGCCTGAGTGCAGGTCTTGTGATGGGAAGGGACTTTTGCGGAGCAGGCTTTTACTCAGACAATGTGTCGATTGACTATTCCAAGAGGCTCAATCCCAAAGCCAATATAAGGTTGGGAGCAAGTGTTGGTGAGATAAGCTCGGGGCTTTTGAACGATTGTGAGGACAAAGCACCCTATTCCAAGGCTCATCGCCGAACTTCCGCATACGCAGGCTTCGATTACAATATCAATCCCAACTTCTTTGTGAGCGTAACGGCATTTTTCGACAACGTAAACCTCGGAGGATTTAATCACAGGCTCGGAACATCGCAGCTTCAGACCAATGCCGTCAATGCAAGCATGACTTACAAGTTCAAAGACAACGGATTCTTACGCCTTTCGTTCACTTACCTCGAAAGCAACAACCCTTTGATATATCATTATCCTTGTTCGCCTTACGGAATGCCGCTCGGATATTATGACATTGCCCCTTCGCACTTCGGCTTTTGTGGATATTGGGATTGATTTTA
The DNA here is from genome assembly GCA_016296345.1 of Bacteroidales bacterium. Lineage (GTDB taxonomy): Bacteria > Bacteroidota > Bacteroidia > Bacteroidales > P3 > Onthomorpha. The sequence goes on from JAEDJL010000028.1 coordinate 3,622, forward strand.
CTTCTTTCGTGCAACCATAAGCCCGTCCCTTATCGGCAGAATGAGACAATCGAACCTCGAATCGCTGCTTACCTTGTCGTTAAAGAGCATTATCGCTTTTGTTTCCTTGTCTGACTCTTTCAAAGGCAGCACTACTTTTCCATACCAGAGAATATTGTCGGCTATAAGCAAGCCTCCGCTTCTCAATCGGTCGGCACACTTGTCAAAATAGGCAGGATAGTTTGCCTTGTCGGCATCTATGAAAATCAAGTCGAACTCTCCCTCAATCGTATCGATAATCTCCATTGCGTTTCCGACGTGCAGCTTTATTCTGTCTTCAAATCCGAACTTTTCTATGGTCGAAAGAATGAAGTCTTCGAGCAAAGGGTCTTTCTCTATTGTGTGAACAACGCCGCCTTTTGCCAATCCCTTGGCAAGACAAAGGCTTGCGTAAGCAGTGAAAGTACCGATTTCAAGCACCTTTTGAGCATTTGTCATAAGGGTAAGCATTCTCAGCAGATTGCCCTGCCAATTTCCGCTTATCATATTGGGTTTCAAAAACCTTAGATGGGTCTGACGGTCAATGTATTTAAGCTCCGGAGCTTCCGAAGTGGTATGCTCGATGCAGTACTGCTCAATTCTTTCGTCCAAAAAGGGGTGTATTTGTTTTTCCATGGTCTTTTACATCGAAATTATCTTAAATTCAACACGTCGGTTCTTTGCTCTGCCCTCGTCGGTCGAGTTGTCCGCAATCGGCATTGTCGCTCCGTAACCCTTATACTTCAACCTGCTCTTGTCAATTCCCCTTCCAATGAGGTAATCATAGACAGCCTTTGCACGGTTCTCGCTCAACACCTTGTTATACTTGTCTTTACCCTTGCTGTCGGTGTGTCCCGAAAGCTCAATCATCATCTTGGGATTGGCAGAGAGTATTTCAATCAGCTTTTGCAGCTCCACAAAGCTCTGAGGCAGCAAAACACTCTTGTCAAAATCAAAAAAGATGTTCTCCAACACAAAGACCTGACCGACTTGATACTCTTTCTCGTTCTTTGTCTTGGTGATTGTAACCTGCTTTTCGACAATTTCTTGCTTTTGATTGCAAGTCAGGCAATACAACTCTACATCATCGATGTAGTAATAAGCCCCCGGCAAAATCTCTTTCAGATAAGCAGGAAACAAAACATTGCTTTGTTCAGCAGGGTAGAAGTTTCCTATCGTCAAGAAGCGTTCTCCGCCTTGTGCAACGAACTCTCCCTCAATTTTTTGCCACTTTTCGGTATCCAAGAGAGGGTTTTCAAAAGGGTTTACCACCTGCGGGTGAAATATTTTGGAGATTTTTTGCTTTATACCGTTGGAATAGTGTGTCTTGTCGTTGTTTGTAAACATTCCTCTGGTGTTATCGCTTATCCTTTCGGCGGTAAACAATCCTCCTATGGTCGCTACTGCACCTGTAGAGAGTTCCGAGAGGCTTACAAAGAAACTTAGTCGGTAGCGTTCGCCCTTTTGCAACGGCTCTTTCAACTCTGTCTGAATGTATTCGCGATAATCGGTTTTTGAAGTGTAAATTCCCACCATTCCGTCGCCGGTGCGGGGATACTGATAGCCGAGTTTATTTTTCGGTACTTGACATTGCTTGCCTCCGCAGGGGTTATAATAATCCGAAGAGCCGTCAGTGGGCTGCCACCACGCATCTACTTCCGACATATAGCCGTAAGGCTCAATCTTTTGCGGGCAAGCCGAATGCTGTTCAAACGAACCATTATATATAAGGTTGATTTTATTTGTCTCTTGTGCCGTTGCCAAGGTGCAAAAAGCCGCAAGCCATACACAAAAGCCTATCTTGCCAACCAATCCCACTGCAATTCTTTCTCTGCATCGAACCATTGTATCTCCTTATCTTTGCAAAACCAAGTCATCTGCCTCTTTGCGTAGCGGCGAGTGTTGATTTTTATGTTTTCGACGGCTTGAGCGAGAGTTGTCTTGCCGTCCAAATATTCAAAAAGCTCTTTATATCCCACCGAATTGAGAGCCGGATAATCCCTCAGGGGCAAAAGTCCCTCTGCTTCGGAGAGTAAACCCTGCTGCATCATCAAATCCACTCTTTTATATATCCTTTCCAAAAGATTTTCTCTCTCTCTCCTTATTCCAATCTTCACAATCTCGAAGTCTCTTTGTGTTTTGTCAGCTTTTCTGAACGAAGAGAATGTCTTGCCTGTTGCTCTGCATACTTCCAAAGCTCTTATCAGTCTTATGTGATTGCACCTATCGACAACAGAATAGTATTCGGGGTCTTTTTCTATCAACTCTTGTTGCAACGGCTCTATGCCTTGTGTGAGGAAAAGCTCGTTAAGCTCGGCTCTTATTCCCTCATCAGCCTCCGGAATGTCGTCAATCCCCTCGCACACGGCTTTAATATACAATCCGCTGCCGCCTGCAAGCACCACATCGTCCTTCGATTGAAAGAGAGCTTCGATTTGTCCGAGTGCTTCTTGCTCATACATTGCCACATTGTACTTTTGCTTCACCGAAATGTGGGCAATCAAATGGTGAGGCACGCTTTGCAGTTCCTCAATGCTCGGACGGGCAACCCCTATGTTCATTTCCTTATAGAATTGTCTCGAATCCGAAGAAACAATCTCGGTCGATAGCAACTTGGCAATGCGAATGCTTTCGGCAGTCTTGCCTGTTGCCGTAGCACCTGCAACAACTATAAGTCTCTTTGGTCTCATTGGCGTTTCAATCCTAACTTTTCGGCTTCTTGATAGAGCAGCTGCAAGGCTGCATTGCGTTCATTGGGAATTTTTCCGTCCAAAATGGCGTCTTTGATTATCGTTTTGAGAATTCCGACCTCCCTGCAAGGCGACAGAGAGAAGATTTCCATGATGTCTTCTCCGCAAACAGGAGGCTGAAAGTTCCTTATGCGGTCTTTTTCCTCAATTTCCCTCATCTTACGCTCCACAATCTCAAAGTTGTTCATGAACTTCTTGACCTTGTTTATGTTTTTGGAGGTAATGTCAGCTCTGCACAGAAGCATCAAATCGTCAATGTCGTCTCCGGCATCAAACAACAAACGTCTCACTGCCGAATCGGTTACCACATCTTCTGCCAACACAATGGGGCGAAGGTGAAGAAGCACCAATTTTTCGACATATTTCATCTTCTCATTCAGAGGTAGTTTCAGCCTTCTGAAAATCGGCTTGACCATTCTGCTGCCTTTAATCTCATGACCGTGGAAAGAAAATCCTGTTTTCTCGTCAAAGCGTTTGCAGTATGGCTTTCCGATGTCGTGAAGCACCGCAGCCCAACGCAAATAGAGCTTGTCGGACATCTTGGAAACGTTGTCCAACACTTCGAGAGTGTGTTTGAAGTTGTCCTTGTGAGACTTTTCGCCCACCGATTCAGTACCTTTGAGCTTCACAAGCTCGGGAAACAATAATTCAAGCAAGCCGCTTTTGTCCAAAAGTCTCAATCCCATGGAAGGATAGTCCGAAGAGAGCATCTTGTTTATCTCTTCGATATTTCTTTCCATTGAAACAATCTCAATTCTGTGAGCATTGCGTTTTATGGCGTCGAAGGTATCGGGGTGAATGGAGAAGTCGAGCCTGCAAGCAAAGCGAATGGCACGCAACATTCTCAAAGGATCGTCCGAAAACGTAATATCGGGGTCGAGAGGTGTGCGAATAATATTCCGCTTTATGTCTTCCCTTCCCTCAAAAGGGTCAAGAAGTTCGCCATAGCGGTCCTTGTTCAGACAGACAGCCATTGCATTTATGGTAAAGTCTCGTCTGTTTTGGTCGTCTTCAAGAGTTCCGTTTTCTACAACAGGCTTTCGGGAAGAGTGAGAGTAACTTTCTTTTCTTGCACCGACAAATTCCACCTGCCAATCTTCGCCCTCGCTCCAAAAGTGCAACATTGCAGTACCGAAGTTCTTGAAAACCGAAATGTTAGACTTGCCTCCAATTTTTTCCTGCACCTTTTTGGCAAGCTCAATTCCGCTTCCGATAGTAACAATGTCAATATCCTTACATTCCCTGCCCATGATGCTGTCGCGAACAAAGCCTCCGACAACGTAAGTGTCCAGTCCCAACTCATCACCTGCCTGTCCGATAATCTCAAAGACAGGGAAGCACAATTTTTCTTTCAAATCAGCCATAGTGCAAAGTTAAGCAAAATACCCGAAAGCAAGACATACCAAAGCAAAAATGCCGTTTTCTCATGGCAGAAAAGCAAATGACAGATGCTCTTATAACCTATTGACAATTACCGATTTAGGCTTTGTTAAAATGAAACGGCGTTTTGGCAGAGCAAAACGCCGTTTCGCTTGATTAAAACGGCGTTTTATTTTGTCAAAAGGGCGTTTTATTTCACGCCTTGTTTTGTTTGGGAAACATCAATGCTGTTTTTATTTTGTCATTATTGCTTTTTTTACGAACTTTGCAGCGTTTTTGAGTAACAAATTTTTGAAACATGAAACAGTTAATTGAATGTGTGCCTAATATTTCAGAAGGCAGAGACATGAATATAATCAACCAGGTTGTTGCCGAGGTTGAAAAAGTTGAAGGAGTGAAGCTTCTCGATGTCGATCCGGGTGCTTCGACCAACAGAACGGTCATTACCTTTGTCGGTGAACCCGAAAACGTATGTGAGGCAGCCTTTCGCTTGGTTGCAAAGGCTCAGGAGCTTATCGACATGAGAAACCACCATGGCGATCACCCTCGTTTTGGTGCCACAGACGTCTGTCCGCTAATCCCTGTTGCTGACATAACAATGGAAGAAGTCGTAAAGTATGCAAGAAGCTTGGGAGAAAGAATAGGCAAAGAGCTTGGCATTCCGGTATATTGCTACGAATCGGCAGCCTTTGAGCCAAAGAGAAAGAACCTTGCTTCTTGTCGTCAGGGCGAGTATGAGGGTTTGAGTGCCAGAGTAGGCTCTGAGGATTGGAAACCGGACTTCGGACCTTCGGCATGGAGCGAAAGCGTTGCAAAAAGCGGAGCAACCGCAGTGGGAGCAAGAGACTTCCTTTTGGCAGTAAACTACAACCTCAATACCACTTCCACTCGTAGAGCCAATGCCATTGCGTTTGACGTTCGTGAGAAAGGAAGACCGAAAAGAGAAGGCGGCAAGCCAAACGGCAAACCGATGAAAGACGAAAACGGAAAGACAATCATGATTCCGGGAACTTTGAAAGGTACAAAGGCAATCGGTTGGTTCATAGAAGAATACGGCATTGCACAAGTTTCGATGAATATTACAGACGCCAATGTCTCGCCTTTGCATATCTGCTTTGACGAGGTATGTGCAAAAGCTGCCGCAAGAGGAGTGAGAGTTACCGGTGTGGAAATTGTAGGCTTGGTTCCAAAGAAGACACTCATCGATGCAGGAAAGTATTACCTTGCAAAACAACAACGTTCGTTGGGAGTAGATGAGGCAGAGTTGATAAAAATTGCCGTAAAGTCCATGGGATTGGACGATTTGAAGCCTTTCAATCCGCAGGAAAAGGTTATCGAATATATGATTGAGGACAAGAGTGCAAAGAAACTTGTAGATATGACTTGCACAGGTTTTGCCAACGAAACAGCATCAGAAAGCCCTGCTCCGGGAGGCGGAAGCATCTCGGCTTATATGGGAGCTTTGGGAGCTGCATTGGGAACAATGGTTGCCAACCTTTCGTCTCACAAAGCCGGTTGGGACGAAAGATGGGAAGAGTTCTCCGTTGTGGCAGAAAAAGGTCAGGCAATAAAAGACGAACTGCTATTCTTGGTCGATGAAGACACTCGTTCGTTTAACTTAATCATGGAAGCACTCGGCTTACCAAAGAAGACAGACGAAGACAAAGCCAAGAGAACAGAGGCAATTCAAGCTGCAACAAAATATGCTATCGAAGTGCCATACAGAACTCTCTGCAAATCGTTTGAAGTCTTCGAGATATGCCAAAAAATGGTCGAGACAGGAAATCCAAACTCGGTTACGGACGCCGCAGTCGGCATCTTGTGCGCCCGTGCAGCCTGCATAGGAGCTTTTATGAACATGCAGATAAATTGTTCCGGCTTGAACGACAAAGAATTTGTCAAAGACATAATCTCAAAAGGTCAGGCAATAGTCGATAAGGCTGAGGCAATCGAAAAAGAGTTCACTGCAAGAGTTTTGAAACAAATATCCGAATAACAAATAACCAAACAAGCGGGAATGACTGTGGGTTGTTCCCGCTTTTTATATCGTTTTGTGTCGTCAGATGCCTGTTTTTGAGCAAAGTATAGGGGATAAGGCTTTTTCGCTCAGCGAAGTTACGGCGAGCATCAGGCGTACCATTTCATCAAGGTACGGTTCTTCTTTCTGGGTACGGGCAGAGATGATAAAATTGAACCATTATCCTTACAGCGGTCATGCTTTCCCCGACCTGATAGAAAAAAAAGACGGAGTGATTGTTGCTCAGATGAGAGCAATTATTTGGAGTGGTGATTTGAAACGAATAAACGAGAAATTCTTTCGCTGCGGCATGGGAGCATTGTCTGACGGCGTGAGCATATTGTTTCGTGCCACTATAATGTATGACGAGTTTCACGGATTAAGTCTGAGGATTATCGACATCGACACTTCCTTTACCTTGGGTGAATTGGAAAAGCAGAGAATTAACTGCATTGAACGCCTCAAAGCAGAGAAGATATTTGCCCTCAACAAGTCGAAACAGCTTCCCGCACTCCCGAAACGATTTGCCATTATCTCGGTCGAAAGCAGTAAGGGCTACAATGACTTTATGAAAGTGGTGCTTTCTCACAGTCCGAAGTTCGCTATATTCACTCATCTCTTCCCTTCGCTTTTGCAAGGTGAGGGAGCGGTGTATTCAATGCTCCAAGCCTTTGAAAGAATTGAGGTAGTGGCAGAGTTTTTTGACGCAGTTTTGATAATAAGAGGCGGAGGCGGCGATGTGGGACTTAGTTGCTACAACGACTATCGGCTTTGCAGGGCGGTGGCTCTTTGTTCTCTTCCGGTGCTTACGGGTATCGGACACTCGACCAACCAAACCGTTGCAGAGCAGACGGCATGGCACGACTTTATCACGCCCACCGACTTGGCAGATTCGATTTTGGGATACCATGAAACGGCACTCCAAAACATCACAGAGGCAAGAAATTCTCTCCTTTCATGCTCCGACGACGTATTAAAGCGAGAAAAACAAAACCTTGTTCAAACAAGAGTGGAGCTTATCGAGAAAATAAAAAGACGAATGAGCAGAGAAAGGGAGGATTTGACCATTAGAGGAAAGTATTTGCGGCTTCTCAGTCCCGACCTTTTGCTCAAAAAAGGTTACAGCATAACCTATAAGGAAAACAAAGTGGTGCTTTCGGCTCACTGTCTCAAAGAAGGCGACACCATAAGGACGAGATTTTCTGACGGAGAGGTCATTTCAACAGTAAACAAGATAAAACAATAATGGAAAACGAGCAAGAAACACTCTCATACGAGCAGGCATACAACGAACTCAGGCAGATAATTGACCGCTTGGAGAACAGCGATGTGAATATTGATGTTTTGACAAAAGAAATTGAGAGAGCGGAAAGCCTTCTTGACTTTTGCAACAAACGTCTCTCGCAGGTGGAAGTCGATGTGCAGAAGCTGACAAAGCGTCTTGAAGACTTCGACGAACAAAACGCCGATTTGGCAGAATAAAACGGCGTTTCAGTCAGATAAAACGGCGTTTTATTTTCGCAAAACGCCGAGTTATTTTTAGTAGTCTTCCGAAAGGAGGGCTTCGACTGCCAATCGGTAGCCGCAAAGTCCCAAGCCTATTATCGAACCCTTGCAATAGGGAGCTATAAGTGAGCGGTGGCGAAACTCTTCGCGAGCAAGAATGTTGCTGATGTGAACTTCCACAACAGGAACTCCCACAGCCTTGACAGCATCTGCCACAGCCACCGAAGTGTGTGTGTATCCTGCTGCATTGAGAACAACTCCGTCGCAGTCGGCAGCCTGTTGCAAAAGATTGACAAGCTCACCTTCCACATTGCTTTGAGCATATCGCAACTCCACATCGGGATATTGCTTTTTCAGCTCTTCAAAATAATCTTCAAAGCTCCTGCTTCCGTAAATTGAAGGCTCTCTTTTGCCCAACAAATTGAGGTTAGGTCCGTTAATTATAGCTATTTTTTTCATTGTGTTCAAATTCTCTGTCGATTACTCTGCCGTCTTTGCCAATCAAAAAGAGGGTCGGAACGGTATAAATGTAGCTTTTGACAATCGCTTCGCACTCTTTGCAGTAGGCATTGACCCATTTTTGTGGCAGTTTTTGGCAAGTTTGCTGCCACACAAGGCTGTCTGTCTCTACCGCAACAGCCAAAAGGGTGAGCGAACCTTCGTCAAGCAGTCGGTTAATCGTCTTGCTTTTTTTCAGTTTCTTCTTTGTTTTGGCACAAACCTCACATTCGGGCGAATGAAACAAGACCAAGACATTTGTACCCTTGCTTTCAATCAGGCGGTAGAGCGATTGCTCTTGGTTTTCTGCCACAAAGGTAAAGTCAATAGCCTTTTCGCCAACTTGATTGTCGCTCTGCTTGTCGTAATTCTGGCTTTCGGCATCAAGCGGACAAAGCACTGCCAATGCCGAAAGCAGAAAGATGTATGCAATATGTCCTATTTTTGTTTTCATATCTCCAAGCACTCGCCCTTTGAGGGGATAAAGACATCGGAATAGCCGTTTTCTTTGAGCGTTTGGGCAAAGTTCTCCTGTGTTTGCTTCTCTCCGTGAACCAATATAACCTTCTTGATTTTGCTTTTGTCCTGACAAGAGAGATAACGCAGCAATTCGTCTCGGTCGGCGTGGGCTGAGTAGGAGTCAATCTTCCTTATCTCGGCTTTAACCTTATATTCAGTTCCGAAAATCGACACAAACCTGTCTCCGCGAAGTATTTTTGCTCCCAAAGTTGTAGGGGCGCAATAGCCAACTCCCAAAATGGTGGTGCGATTGTTCTCTATGTTGTTGGCAATGTGGTGCTTTATTCGTCCTGCCTCCATCATTCCGCTTGCCGAAATGATGATGCAAGGGATTTTTGTGTAGTTCAACTGTTTTGACTCTTCGACCGACTGAACGTAATGCAACTTCTCGAAGCCGAAAGGGTCGGGATCGGTCTTCATAAACTCTTTCATCTCGTCGCAAAAGCACTCGCTGTGCAGTTTCATGATGTTTGTGGCGTTCAAACTCAAAGGACTATCGACGTAAACGTCAATCATCGGCAACAATCTCTGCTCCCAGAGCTTGTTGAGTGCAAAGATAATCTCCTGAGCCCTGCCAATAGCAAACGAAGGTATCAAGAGCTTGCCTTTTTTCTTGCAACAAGTATCGACAACCGCCCTGAGAAGCTCTTGTTCGCTCTGGTCGATGTTGCCATGCACCCTGTCGCCGTATGTGGTCTCCATTATAATATAGTCGGCTTGGGCAAAAGGCTGTGGCGAACGCAATATACGCTTGGTATAACGACCAACATCGCCGCTGAAAGCAATCTTCACACTCTCGCCGTCCTCTTTCTTTATGGTAAGAAGCACTGTTGCACTTCCAAGTATGTGTCCGTTGTCGGTAAACTGCAAAGATGTCTCGTCGTCAAGTCTGAGCGTTCTGCCGTAAGGAACGGAGATGAAGTACGACATGGCGTTTTGAGCATCTTCGACGGTGTATATGGGTTCGACGGCAGGCAATCCTTGTCGCGAACGCTTTTTGTTGAATGTCCTTGTATCGGATTCTTGTATTCCTGCGGAGTCTTGCAACATTATTGCACAGAGGTCTCGCGTTGCAGGGGTCGAAAAAATTGTTCCCTCAAAGCCCTGCTTTACCAAGTAGGGGATAAGCCCCGAGTGGTCGATGTGAGGGTGAGACAAAATCAAATAATCTATTTCGCCCGGCTCAAATCCAAGCTCTCTGTTGAGGCTGTCGGTTTCCAAACCCTTGCCTTGATACATTCCGCAGTCCAAAAGGATTTTCTTTCCTTTGGGAGTGGTAATCAGATGTTTGCTGCCCGTAACTTCTTTCGCAGCACCCAAAAACTGTATCTTCATATAGAAAGTATTTTATTTCGTTAGCGTACCGCAAAGGTACAACAAACAAACGACAATTCCTCACAAAAAATTGCCGAAACTTACCCCTGCAAAAATAAAACGCCGTTTTGTCCGACTGAAACGCCGTTTTGGCAAAATAAAACGGCGTTCTATTTTTGTGAAACGGCGTTTTAATACATCAAACCCTATCCGAAGTTGATTAAGTCGCAGTTTGCTTAATGAATAAAGCAGATTTTGCCAAGTGCAAAACCTGCTTTCAAATTAAAAAATATGAAAATGAAAAAAATTGCCGGGGATTAGTATTCGTCTTCGTGGAAGAAGAAGTCGTCCTTTGTCGGATAATCGGGCCAGATGTCCTCGATTGTTTCGTAGATGTCTCCTTCGTCTTCAATCTCGGCAAGGTTTTCTAATACCTCGGCGGGAGCCCCGCTTCTTATGGCGTAGTCCATCAATTCTTCTTTGGTGGCAGGCCACGGTGCATCGTCCAATTTTGATGCCAATTCCAAAGTCCAATACATAGTCTTATCGTTTTATGGTTGTTATTCTGTTTTGTATTGCAACGTCAATTTGCTTGTATTATTCTATTCTGCCGTCCAATATGTCTCTTTTCTGCCTTTGTGCTTTAAGATATAACGAGAGAGTACAAAGAGATAGTCTGACAGACGGTTGAGAAACTGCAAAATGCTGTCATCTACAAGTGTTTCTTCGCTCAGTCTCACACACAGACGCTCGGCTCTGCGACATATCGTTCGGGCTACGTGAATGTGTGAGCTTGTGCGACTTCCTCCCGGAATGAGAAATGCTTTCAATGCAGGCAGTTCGTCATTCATGGAGTCAATCCTTCGTTCCAAAAACTTAACATCCTCGTCCTTTACCTTGGGCATTCGACTTTTTACTTCATTGCTTTCACTCGAAATGAGGCTTTCGCAGTTGAACAAAATTCTTTGAATTTTCACAATTTCGCGAGTAAGATGTTCGCTGTTGAAGCAGTCTCTTACCAACCCCAAGTAGGAAACCAATTCGTCAATCGTTCCATAACACTCGACACGAAGGTCATATTTTTTGACCCTTGTGCCTCCCGAGAGACTTGTTTCTCCTTTGTCTCCTGTCTTTGTGTAAATCATGTCGGTTGTTTCTTAAATTCTCTCTACGGATTGAATTTCCGGAACGACTTCTCTGACGGCTGCTTCGACGCCTTGCTTCAAGGTTGCCATTGCATGAGGGCAACTGCCACAATGTCCTTGCAATTCGACATAGACAACCTTGTTTTCGTCCATGCTTACAAACTGAACGTCTCCTCCGTCTTCTTGAAGGTATGGACGGATTGACTCAATTACTTCTTTAACTCTGTTTTCCAAATTTGTTTTTTCCTCAGGTGTCATATTGTGGTTTTATTTAATGTTTGTCTTTTCGATTACTATGTCTGCCAAGTGCATGAAGCTTTCTGCTTCGGGCGAAGAAAAGTCGAGCGAAATGGGATTTCCGCTGTCGTTTGTCTCAGAAATGTCGAGCGAAATGGGAATTTGGGATATTAGTTCCACATCAAGTTCTTTTGCCAAGGCTTCTGTGCCTCCTTTTCCGAAGATGTAGTATTTGTTGTTTGGCAGTTCTTTCGGAGTAAAGTAAGCCATATTTTCCACAAGTCCCAAAACAGGGATTGCGATTTGGTCGTTCTTGAACATATTTACTGCTCTTCTCACATCGGCAACTGCAAGCTGTTGAGGGGTACAAACAAACAATGCTCCGCTTACAGAGAATTGCTGAACAAGAGTAAGTTGTATATCGCCCGTTCCCGGAGGCATATCCAAAATCATAAAGTCCAATTCACCCCAATGGGTTTCGGTGAGCATTTGTGTAAGTGTGTTTGCTGCCATCGGCCCTCTCCACAACATCGGACGCTCCTTATCGACAAAGAATCCGACACTCATGAGTTTTATTCCGAACTTCTCAAATGGCAACATGAGCTGTTTGCCGTCTATCTCGGCTGCCATGACTTGTTCGTTCTCGATATTGAACAACGTAGGGATACTTGGTCCGTATATGTCGGCATCTGCCAATCCTACTCTGTAACCTTTTTTTGCCAAGGAGAGGGCAAGGTTTGCGGCAACTGTCGATTTGCCGACGCCGCCCTTGCCACTTGCAACGGCAATGACGTGTTTTATTTTGCTCATTGCCGAATTGATGGCTTCTTGTTTCCTTTTCTTTTCCTCAAATATGTTAGTCATGTTATTTACTTGTTTCAAAAACGGGTGCAAAGATATGAAATTCTATTCACAGCAAAGCAATTTTATTGCAAAGAGTTGGCGTTTTGTTCCCAAAAGAGTTGAATTTGCCAAGTATTATTGCTGTGTTTTGACGATTGCTTCGGTAATATTGATTGCAAAGTCTGCCAATTTCTCGCATTGAGCGTACAGATTGCTGTAACAAATTCCTGTTTGGTAGGAATAGATGTTGTTTTTGACAGCTTCGGTGTGTTCGGTGCGGAGTTCGTCGCGGTAGTTGTTGATTTTTGTTTCTATTTCGGCTGCTCTTTCTCCCTTTACGCTATGATAGTTTTCCGAAAGGTTGTCGTTCATTTCCAATACGGCTTCTCTGACAAGTGAGAACATCTTTTGGAGTTTGTCTCTCATGTCTTGGGTAAACCATATATTTTGTTTCTTTTTGCTTTCTATGGCAATCGAAAGTTGATAGCAGCTGTCGCCAATGCTTTCCAAATTATCTACAATGCGGAGCATGGAACTTATCTCTTGCGAAGCACCAAGGCTGAGTTCGTTTTCGCTCACCTTTGTCAGATAATTGGCAATCTCGACTTCCATTCGGTCGGTGATTTCCTCATATTTCTTGGTGCGTTGCATGAGATAGTCAAACTTTTTGTCGTCTTTTTCTACAAAAAGGTCGGGTATAAACTCATACATTCGCACAACTCTTTTGCTGAATGCTTCTATTTCTTTTTTTGCAGGCTCTATGCTCAGTTCGGAAGCCGACATCAAACCTGTCGGAATGAACTTCAAACGGAATTCTTCTTCGTCGTTTGCAGGCACCATCTTGTTTACGAGTTTCTCAATCGAAGGAATGAACCACACAAGTATCGATGTATTGAGCAGGTTGAAGAAGCTGTGGAAGCAGGAAAGGGCAATAGGAATTGCAGCTGCCGACTGCATAGGGTCGATGCCTTTTGTTGCCAACATAAACTTGCTTATAAAGAACAAGAATGGCTTGAAGAGTATCAAAATCCAGCAAACACCTATAAGATTAAAGACAAGGTGCGCTCTTGCTGCCCTTTTTGCGGTTGCGTTTGCCATAAGGGCTGCCATATTTGCCGTGATTGTCGTTCCTATGTTCTCGCCCAACACCAAGGCTGCGGCTACCTCAAAGTCTATCAAGCCTTGCGAACACATCACAAGGGTAACTGCCATCATTGCCGAGGAGGATTGGACTATTACGGTGAGTATCGTGCCAATTAAGACAAACAACAAAATGGACAAATAACCATAATCAGAAAGCGAACCTATGAAATTCAACACTCCTGCGTACTCGGGCTGAGTGAAATCGGGAACTCCGTTTTTCAAAGCCTCCAACCCCATAAACAAGAGTGCAAATCCCACAAAGAACTCTCCCAACGACTTGCGTTTTTTCATAAACAACAGCGGTGTTGCAACGGCTATGAGAGGGAAAACGATAAGTGAGGTCGAGAACTCGAAGCCCAAGAGCGATATTATCCAAGCTGTAACCGTTGTTCCTATGTTTGCACCCATTATGACGGCGATTGCTCCCGATAATTTGAGCAGTCCTGCATTCACAAAGCTGACAACCATCACCGTTGTAGCCGAAGAAGATTGTATAAGGGTCGTTATTCCAACTCCGGTGATGACACCGCTCAATCTGTTTGAGGTCATCTTGGAGAGAATGCCCCTCATCTTGTCGCCGGCAAGCTTTTGCAAGGCATCACTCATTACTTTCATTCCGTAGAGGAACAATCCCAATGCTCCTATCAGCTCTAAGGCTTTCAACACTGCACCCATGCTTGTCTGTCTGTTTTGTTCTTAGAAAATTTTTGTCAAGTATTTGTTACGGCTTGCAAAGATAAAAATTATTCTTTACTTCAAAGGGCTTTTTGATTTCGTTTTTTGTCTTTCTTGGGAAACCAACCTTTTGCCACTCTTTTTTGCTGTTCAAAGAGTTCTTTGATAGTCCACAATGAGGAAAAGGCAAAAACGCCTGACAATGAGGAGAGAACTACATTTTTGACCAACATTGAGATTATTATTCCGCCAATTCCTGCAAGCAAAAATACCCACCAAGGTTTTGTTCCCCAATGATATTCCACTTTTATGACCAAGGGGTGAAACAGACTTATGATTAAAAAGGTACTTATGCCGATTATCAATCCTGCAAAGTTCATTTGGTTTTGAAAATTTGATTGTATATCTGTGAGAAATGCCTTGCCCTGCCTGTTTTTGCAAGTCTTACTATGCTTTGGTGCAAGACGCAATCGGGATAGTTGTCCGGATTGTTTGTTTGTCCCTTGTATATATGTATTATTTTCTTGAAGTCTCGGTGTGCCTGTCTCACAGCAAGAGCTTCTTTGGGTTTCCCGCCAAGAAGAAATACCATTGCAGCTACAAAATCGAGTACTTTGCGTTTGTCAATGACTGATTTTACTTTGTCTTTCGGCAGGTTTTTGTAGAGCAGAAGCAGGTTATTTCTAAAATTGAGGTAGGTTTTGCGTGCGGAAGTCTTGTTGAGAGTACCTCCTCCGAGGTGATAGACCGTCGATTTCGGCGTATATACGATTTTGTAACCTGCATTTTTCAATCTCCAACAAAGGTCTATCTCTTCCATGTGGGCAAAGAAATTCTCGGCCAAGCCTCCGAAGCGGTGATAAAGCTCTGCTTTTATGAACAATGCAGCACCGCTTGCCCAAAATATCTCTCTTTCCTGCTCATATTGACCATTGTCTTGTTCCAAAGTGTCGAATATTCTGCCCGCACAGAAGGGATAGCCCAAGTAATCGATATATCCTCCTGCCGCTCCTGCATATTCAAACATCGTTTTGTCGCAATGGCTTAGCAATTTTGGCTGACAGGCAGCTATGTCGGGGTTTTGCTTCAACAGCTCCAAGGGTCGCTCTGTCCAACCTTCGCTTACCTCCACATCGGAGTTGAGAAGACAATAATACTTGGCATCTATGCTTTGCAGAGCCTTGTTGTAACCACCCGTAAATCCGTAGTTCTTGTCAAAAGACATCACTTCGATTTGCGGAAAGTTGCTTCTCACGTACTCAACCGAGTTGTCATTCGAGCCATTGTCGGCAAAGACAATCTTGCAGCCCTTGCTATATCCGACAACCGACGGAAGGTAAGTTGCGAGCAGCTCTCGGGTGTTGTAGTTCAGTATGACGATTGCAAGCTCGCAGCCCACTACTTGTGTCCTTTTCTGAATTGAACGCCTGCCTCTCCTTCAACTCCCGGTCCGAGGGTATATCGCGAAAGCACATCTTCCCAATAAATCTCGTTTACCTCACCTTTGGCGTTTGAATGCAAGAGAGTGTATTCGCTAAGGTCGTTTTGCTTTGCATAGAAGACGAATGTACGGTTGCTTTCGCCAAAAGGAGTGCGGTCATATCGCCACATCTGATAAGGAAGGTAATTGACACCGTCTGCATCTCTCTTTTCCATTCCCGGAGTTGCCGCAATGTCATTTTGTGTTCTCTTTTTCATTCCGGTGGAAGCCTTGAATTTTTCATCAATCACGTTTGAAGGCGGACCGTAAACCAAATATACTCTTCCCATATCGGTCTGATAGCCTTTCTTTATCGAGGTTGTATAGTGCTTGTTCACATATTCGAGCCTTGTTCTGTACTCTTGCCATGCACTTTCGGGAGAGACAGAATTTTCATTCTTCCAGAAGTTATAGAGGAATGCTTGTTTTTCTTCTTTGGTTGCGTTCTTTCTGTCTTTGCGAATGAACTTTCGGGCAGCTTCGCTTGCAATCGGGTCGAGGCTTTCGATGTTTTCTTCCAACTGTTCGTCGCTAAGTGCAAAGACAAAGGAATTTTGAGGAATGTCTGATGCAAGAGCTGCTTTCTTG
Organism: Bacteroidales bacterium; assembly: GCA_016296345.1. Taxonomy (GTDB): domain Bacteria; phylum Bacteroidota; class Bacteroidia; order Bacteroidales; family P3; genus Onthomorpha. The sequence continues at coordinate 19,735 of JAEDJL010000028.1, forward strand.
TCGCTTTGTTTGAAGAATGTCTCACGCTTGTAAGCATGAAGTATATTCTTAATATCTCTTACCTCCAAGGTCAGATAGTAGCTGCCTTCGCACAATTCGCTAATGTCCAAAGCCCCGACAAGAGCCGAAACAGGCTTAGCCTTGAATTTCTCTGCTCGCATTACGGTCTCAATCCTTCGATTGGTCGAGAAATCTTCAATCACCGCCGTTACAAAATAGAGACTGTCGGCAGCAAAATACTTGTCTGCATTGTATATCTCCACATAATAGTCAAGACGGTTCATCTCTTTGGGAATTACATCATAAGGATAAGGAATGATGTCATAGCCTTGCTTGCTGCTGAGGGTTTGACTTGCTGATTTTTTCGGTGGCATTATTATCTGCACATCCGACACAGCAAGCTCGTTTTCGGGATAATCCATCTTGATAACGTCTTTGATTTCCACAGCCTCGGCAGAAGAGTTCTTGTCTTTGAAAGACATATAAAGAAGATATGTGCCGTTGTTTAATTTAACTCTCTGAATATCGAGCATTTGCCCCTTATCGTCATTGGAAGACTTCTTTGCGTTCAAGTCTCTCTTGTCCAAATATAATACATTCTTGGTGTCGTTCACATCGCAAATCAGTGTTGTCAGCTCAACTTGAGCATTGTCCTTATTGATTTCGAGACCTTGTAACTCTATTGCGGTGTTAATGTCCACATAATTGCCTTGTTGTGAAGAATATGTGGTAAAAGAATACATCGCACTCAAGCCTTGTGCAAACACCCCTGCGGGGATAAAACAAAGCACAAAAAGTACTATTCTTCTCATCGTGTTTTTCATCTGTTTTAACTCTTCGTTTTATTTTACTGACTCTTCGTTTTATTCGTCTGAAACGCCGTTTTATTTCACTGACTTCAAGAGTTATTTTCCCTCACATTTGGTAACACAAAACGCCTTTCAAACATACCTTTGAACATAACGCAACAACACGCCCTTTTAGTGTGCAACAAGGGCTTGGATTCGTCTTTTTCTTGTTGGCAACAAAAAAAAGTTCCGTACCCCGAATGAGGTACGGAACTCTATTAACATAGACTTTACAACTATGAGAGTATTACTTATTCTCGTTTTTGTCCATTTCTTCTTTCAAGGAAGCAAGAATGTCAATGTCTCCAAGGGTGGTTTTCTCCAATCCTTCGTTGATTTTCTTCACTGTGGCTGCCTCGTTGTTGCCTTTCTTTTCATCTTTTGGCTCTTCGGGTTGCCATGTGCGAGTGTGTGAAACGACGATTTTCTTGTTTTCTTTCGAGAACTCGATAACTTTGAAGTTCAACTTCTCATCAACCTTGACAGGAGTTTTGTCTTCTTTTATCAAGTGAGATTTTGGTGCAAAGCCCTCAACTCCGTAAGGAAGTGCGATTACTGCTCCGCCTTTGTCGTTTATAGTCATGATTGTTCCCTCATGAACTGAGTTAAGTGTGAAGATGCTTTCAAATACGTCCCATGGATTTTCTTCAAGTTGCTTGTGTCCCAAGCTCAAACGACGATTTTCTGCATCAACTTCCAAAACAATTACTTCCATCTTTTCTCCTACCTTGGTAAATTCAGCAGGGTGTTTGATTTTCTTGCTCCACGACAAGTCAGAGATGTGAATCAATCCATCAACTCCTTCTTCCAATTCAACAAATATGCCAAAGTTGGTGAAGTTTCTTACAACTGCTGTGTGCTTGCTGCCAACCGGATATTTCTCTGCTATGTTTGTCCAAGGATCAGGAATAAGCTGTTTGATACCCAAGGACATTTTTCTTTCTTCTCTGTCCAAAGTCAAGATTACTGCTTCGACTTCGTCGCCAATCTTCAAGAAGTCGTGTGCTGTTCTCAAATGTTGGCTCCATGACATTTCGGTAACGTGGATTAGTCCTTCAACTCCCGGAATGATTTCGACAAATGCACCATAGTCTGCAACCACAACAACTTTTCCTTTTACCTTGTCGCCAACTTTTAAGTTAGAATCCAAGCTGTCCCATGGGTGAGGAGTAAGTTGTTTCAAGCCCAAGGCTATTCTCTTCATGCTTTCGTCAAATTCAAGAATAACAACCTTGATTTTTTGATCTAATTGTACTACTTCCTCAGGGTGTTGTATTCTGCCCCATGACAAGTCTGTGATGTGTATCAAGCCATCTACGCCGCCCAAGTCGATAAATGCTCCGTATGAAGTGATGTTCTTGACAGTTCCTTCCAATACTTGTCCTTTTTCCAACTTGGCAATAATTTCGGCTTTCTGTGCTTCTATTTCGTCTTCTATCAATGCCTTGTGAGAAACTACGACGTTCTTGTATTCGTTGTTTATCTTGACAACCTTGAACTCCATTACCTTATCAACAAATTGGTCGTAATCTCTGATTGGTTTGACGTCTATCTGGCTGCCGGGCAAGAATGCTTCGATGCCAAACACATCAACGATAAGTCCGCCTTTGGTTCTGCTCTTCACATAACCGTTGATGATTTCTTGGCTTTCGTAAGCCTGATTTACTCTGTCCCAAGATTTTAGTATTCTTGCGTCTCTGTGAGAAAGCTTCAACTGTCCGCCTGCATCTTCTTTCTGAACTACGAATACTTCAACTTTGTCGCCTACTTTCAAATCTGGATTGTAACGAAACTCGTTCAAAGGAATAACTCCGTCGGACTTAAATCCTATATTGACGATTACTTCACGACTGTCTTTTGCAACAACAACTCCTTCAACTACTTGTTGGTCTCCGATTTGATTGAATGTCTTGTCGTATGCCTCAGATAGTTTTTCTTTTTCTTCTGCTGCATAACCTGTCTGTTCATTTCCTATTGCGTCCCAGTCGAAGTCTGCCAATGGTTGAACGTTTTTCAAATCTCTCATTATAATTTCTTTTGTTTTTTTGTGTCCCTTGCCGGACGGTTAAACATTTTGTTACTCTCTTTCGTCTTTGTCTTTGTATGGCAAGCTGCAATAAAGCCGAAAGAGACTGCAAAAGTACTTCTTTTTTTTGAACGACACCACTTTTAGGGTGTTATTTTTGTGAAAAACAATCATTTCTGCTGTTTTCAATGTTGCAAATGCTGCTGTTTATATACTTGATTTACAGATAGTTTGTTTGACTTGTTATTTCACTCTGCCAAAACGCCGTTTCGCAAAAATAAAACGGCGTTTTGTTCGGCTGAAACGCCGTTTTATTTGAACAGAACGGCGTTTTATTTTGTGGCTTTGAGAGTGCGTTGTTGCTTTTTTCGAGATATTTTTGCGATTTTTGATTGCAGGTTTTGAAAAAAGCAGTAATTTTGCAGCGTGATGTTGGTTGTGGAGGTTCAAATTATTTGACGTGAGGGAGCAGTTTGTTCCCTATTTTTATATGGTAAAGAGAAAATGATTGACAAAACGCTTGTTGAAAATATTGTTGAAGAGCTGATTGGAAAAGCAGATTTGTTTCTTGTCGAAGTCAAGGTGAGCAAAGACAACTGCATAGAGGTCTTTATTGACGGAGACAATGGGGTCAAAATTCAAGACTGCATCGATTTGAGCCGTGGAATTGAAGCTCGTCTCGACCGAGAGAGCGAAGACTTCCAGCTCAGTGTGCTTTCGTGGGGATTGGGAGAAGAACTGAAACTCAAAAGACAATATATCAAGAATATATCTCAAAATGTGAAGGCAGAGACCTGCCAAGCAGGCACAATCGAAGGAGAGCTGAAAGCAGTGGGAGAAAACGACCTTACGATAGAACGCACAATCGGCAGAGGCAAGAAAGCAACAACAGAACAGATTGTGGTAAATTTTGATGATTTGAAGTCAATAAGAGTGATTATATAATAACGTAGGTATAGGAACAAAGACACAGGATATTGACCGGACGTTTCGTTCTGTCGGTTTGCCGGGTGGAAAAACATAGTAAACAATAATGGAAAATTTGAATTTGGTAGATACCTTTTCGGAATTTAAGGAGTTTAAGAGCATCGAAACCGAGACACTGATGAGAATAATCGAAGATGTTTTCAGAGGGGTGCTTGTAAAAAAGTACGGTTCTGACGAAAACATAGACATAATCGTCAATGTCGAGAAAGGGGATTTTGAGATTTGGAGAAACAGAATCATTGTTGAAGATGGTCAGGTGGAAGACGAAACCACACAGGTGGCATATTCGGAAGCCGTAAAGATAGAACCCGACTTTGAGGTGGGCGAAGAACTCTCCGAAGAAATCAAGTTGAAAGATTTCGGTAGAAGAGACATTCTCGCAATCAGACAAAACTTGGTCGGCAAGGTGCAGGAATATGAGCGTGCAAGTATATTTGCCAAGTACAAAGAAAAGGTTGGAGAAATAGTAATCTGCGAAGTATATCAGGCTTGGAAGAAAGAAGTGTTGCTAATGGACGAAGACGGTGTGGAGGTTGTTCTTCCCAAGAGCGAGCAAATTCCCGGAGACTTCTTCCGCAAAGGCGATACAGTCAAGGCAGTTGTCTTCAAGGTCGAGATGAAAAACGGAATACCAAACATCATTTTGTCGAGAGTGTCGCCAATCTTTTTGGAAAAATTGTTTGAACAAGAAGTTCCGGAGATTTACGACGGCTTGATTACAATCCGTAACACCGTTCGTCAGCCGGGAGAAAGAGCAAAGGTTGCTGTCGAATCGTACGATGACAGAATTGACCCGGTAGGTTCTTGCGTCGGAGTGAAAGGAAGCAGAATACACAGCATAATCAGAGAGTTGAGAAACGAAAACATAGACGTCATCAACTACACTCCGAACATCGAACTCTACATCACAAGAGCTTTAAGCCCCGCAAAAGTTATATCGGTAAGCGTCGATGAACAACGAAAGAAAGCAGATGTATTCATGCAATCAGACCAAGTTTCATTGGCAATAGGAAAGGGAGGATACAATATTAAATTGGCAGGCAAATTGACAGGATACGAAATAGAGGTGTACAGAGATACCGACATGGATTACGAAGATGTCGATTTAGATGAGTTTAATGACGAAATAGACGCTTGGATTATCGATACCCTAAAGGGCATCGGCTGCGACACAGCCAAGAGCGTGTTGAAATTGTCGAAAGAAGAGTTGGAAGACAGAACAGATCTCGAAAGCGAAACAATCGACCATGTGTTGGAAATTTTGAGAGCTGAGTTTGAAGACTAAGCAAGTCCATTTCAGGATACTACATAGTAAGTACGGATTTATCTGTAAAAGTAAGAAATTTTAGAAACAACGATATGTCGGCAGAAAACAAAACGTTAAGATTAAGCAAGGTAGCAAGGGAATTAAATGTCGGGATAAGCACAATAGTAGAATATCTCAACAAAAAAGGGAAGAAAATAGAGGCTTCCCCCAATGCCAAAATTGGTAACGAACTTTATGAAATATTGTTGAAGGCTTTTCCTCATGACAGGGAGATTAAGGCAGTCAGCGACAACATTGTTAAGGTGCGTCCTGCCGATGCCGTTGTAATTCAGGCAGAAGATGTGCTTGCAAAGCAGAAAGAAAATAATGAAGATTATATTGATGACAGAGAAGTGTTCATCAAGACCAATACAATAGACTTCAAGCCTGCACAATCGGAGAGCGAGGCTTCCAAATCGAAGAAAAAAGCAAAGGAGAAGAAGCAATCGGAGAGCGAAGTTGAGCAAACAAAGACTCAAACTCCCGAAACAGAACTTCAAAGCGAAGAAACAAAGTCCGAAAAAGCCCCTGCAACAGAAGCTCAAAGCGAAGAGACCAAGACGACAGAGCCTCAGGCAGAAACTGCGTCTCAACCTGAAACCATAAAGATAGAACCTGCGGAAGAGAATGCTGATAATGCGAAAGACTCCAACGTGAAAATACTCGGCAAAATAGACTTGGACTCAATCAACACCAAAATAAAGCCCGACAGAAAGTCCAAAGCACAAAAAGAAAAAGAGAAAGCCGAGAAGAAAAAAACTGCCGAAAAGAAACAGAAAGAGAAAAAACAAAATAACGAACCAAAGCCGCAGAACGCCAAAGACAAAGGTGAAAAGAAAGCGGACAAGGATGAACAACCGCAAAAGCAGGTTGAACAGGCTCAAACTCAGAGTGCAAAGGAGGAAGATAGGTTCATCAAGACCAAATATGTGAAGTTGGAAGGACCAAAGATCACAGGAGAAAAAATAGACTTGTCGTCGTTTGAGAAAAAGAAGAAACAACCTGTTGCAACTTCCTCGAAGGGTAAGGTCGAAAAAGAAGACAAAGACAAGAAGAAACGAAAGAGAATAGCAGCTTCGCAAACTCCTTCGGACAAGAAGAACCTTTCGGTGAGCGGAGTGGCAAATGCAAAGACTGAAAAGAACAAACACAAGAAGCCGAAGAAAGAACAGATAAAGAAACCCGAAGTCAGCGAGGTAGAAATCGAAAAGCAAATCAAGGAAACTCTTGCAAGGCTTTCACCAATGGGCAAGAGTAAGACCTCAAAGCACCGCAGGGACAAACGTCAAATGGTTTCTCAACACATTCAGGAGGAGAAACAACACGAATTGGAGGAACAAAAGATACTGAAAGTAACCGAGTTCGTTACCGCAAACGAGTTGGCAACAATGATGAATGTTCCTGTAAATAAAATCATTGCTTCGTGCATGACCTTGGGAATGTTCGTTTCAATCAACCAACGTTTGGACGCAGAGGCAATACAGCTGATTGCAGACGAGTTCGGATTTACAATCAAGTTTGTGAGTGCAGACGTTGTCGAAGCACTTTCAAACGAAGAAGAAGAGGACAGAGAAGAAGACCTTGTTCCTCGCTCTCCTGTTGTTACCGTTATGGGACACGTCGATCATGGAAAGACATCTCTCTTGGACTATATCCGAAATACGAACGTCATTGCCGGCGAAGCAGGAGGTATCACTCAGCACATAGGTGCATACGAAGTGGTGTTGCCCGAGAGCGGAAAGAAGATAACCTTCCTCGATACACCTGGACACGAGGCCTTTACTGCAATGCGTGCAAGAGGAGCCAAGATGACAGACTTGGCAATCATCGTCATAGCCTGCGACGACAAGATAATGCCGCAAACAATAGAGGCAATCAACCACGCACAGGCA
>JAEDJL010000029.1 GCA_016296345.1 Bacteroidales bacterium
AATCGCAGATGCTGTCGCCTATGTCGAAGTTCTCCAATCCCAAAACGGCACATATCTCTCCTGCTTCGACCGGAGTTTTGATTTTTTCCTTCGCCAAACCCTCAAAAACATAGAGTTCCTTTACCTTGGAACGCACCATCTGACCATCGGCTTTGGCAAGTGTTACGTCCTGTCCTGCAACAAGTGTTCCTCTGTGCAGACGTCCGACTGCTATTCTGCCGACGTATGAAGAGTAATCCAAAGAAGAAATCATCAACTGTGTGTTTCCCTCTTCGCATTTGTACTCCGGAATATGCTTTATTATCATATCCAAAAGATAAGAGACGTCTTCGGTAGGCTGTTGCCAGTCTTCGCCCATCCAACCCTGCTTGGAAGAACCATAAACCGTCGGAAAATCCAACTGTTCTTCGCTTGCACCGAGAGAAAACATCAAATCGAAAACTTTTTCCTGTGTTTCGACAGGATTGCAGTTCGGTTTATCGACTTTGTTTATCACAACAATGGGTTTAAGGTTCAATTCGATTGCCTTTTGCAGCACAAAACGTGTCTGAGGCATCGGTCCTTCAAAAGCATCGACCACAAGCAGCACTCCGTCTGCCATGTTAAGCACTCGTTCGACCTCTCCGCCAAAATCACTGTGTCCCGGAGTGTCGATAATGTTGATTTTGTAACCTTTATACCTTATAGAGACATTCTTGGACAAGATTGTAATTCCTCTTTCTCTCTCAAGGTCGTTGTTATCGAGTATCAGCTCCTTGGTTTCTTGATTATCTCTGAACAGCTTTGCCTGATACAACATTCTGTCCACAAGAGTTGTTTTGCCATGATCGACATGGGCTATGATTGCAACGTTTCTTATATTTTGCATTCTCGTATTTTATATACTGTGTTTATCGTTATGTTTAATCCATTCAAAGATAGAGTGTTACAAAACGGCGTTTTGGCGAAATAAAACGGCATTTTAATTTGCTGAAACGGCGTTTTGTATCTCTGAAACGGCGTTTTGCAAACCTGAAGGGTCTTTGCCGCCTGCCGAGGCGAAATGTTTCTGTCCTCCTCCTCCGCCTTTGATGTGCTTTGCAGCCTGACGGATAATTTTGGAGGCGTCTTTGCCCTCTGCAACAAGCTCGTCGCCAAGCCAAAGGTTCAACACAGCCTTGCCGTTGCGGTTGCCGTATGCAACAAAGCAAATCCTGCCAAACTCGTTTTTGAGTTTGAATGCCATATCTTTCAACATTTCGTCGCTTATGTCCCTGCAATCTGCTTCAACATAGTCCGTTGTTCCGATATGTCGTATTTCTTTTTTGAGAAGTTCGGCAAGCTGCATGGCTTTTTCGCGATGCAGTTTTTCCAAGTTTGCTCTCAAATTTGCATCTTCTTCAATCAATTTTTTGACTGACTGAATTATGTTAGGGCTTGCGGCAAAAAGGGAGCTTATCTCTTTCATTGTATCGACCACAGAGTTGAAGTATTCTTCACAGACCTTGCCGCTGACGGCTTCAATTCTCCTCACTCCTGCTGCAACTGCCGTTTCGCTCATGATATTTACCATTCCGATTCGTCCTGTGCTGCTTGCATGAGTTCCTCCGCAAAGTTCTATGCTCTCGCCAAAGCGTACGCATCTCACCTTGTCTCCATATTTTTCTCCAAAGAGTGCCATTGCTCCCATTTCTCTGGCTTGTGCAATAGGTATGTCGCGATATTCGTCAAGCGGAAGGTCCTCTCGGATTGCCGCATTGACAATTCGCTCAACCTGTCTTATCTCTTCGTCGGTCATTTTGCTGTGATGGGAAAAGTCAAATCTCAACTTGACATCATCGACGTAAGAGCCTTTTTGTTCGACGTGCGTTCCCAAAACCTGACGCAAAGCATTGTGAAGAAGATGTGTCGCAGTGTGATTTGCTTCTATCGCATTACGCTTTGCTTTGTCCACTTTCATCAAAAAAGGCTTGTCAAGAACGCTCGGCAACTGCTTTACAATGTGAAGACTCAGCTGATTTTCTTTCAGAGTGTCCGTTATGCTTGTCTTTCCTCCCTCATTCTCGATATAACCGCGGTCTCCGATTTGTCCGCCCATCTGTGCATAAAAAGGAGTTCGGTCAAAAACCAACTGATAGCAAGTATTGTTTTTGTTGGTTACCTTTCTGTATCTCAAAAGTCTGCCTTCGGTTTGAAGAGTGTCGTATCCGACAAATTCTCCCAAGCCTTCAAACGGCACAATCTCCACCCAGTCGTCCGCAAGGCTCTTTGCAGCATTGCGAGAACGCTCTTTCTGCTCGGCAAGGTTGCGTTCAAATCCGGGCATATCAACACTGTAACCTTTTTCTTGTGCCATCAGCTCGGTCAAATCAATAGGAAATCCGTAGGTATCAAACAATTCAAAGGCGAAGTCTCCGTCTATTGTCTTGTCTTGCTTTGAGGATATGTATTTGTCAAACTTCAATATACCGTTTGAAAGAGTTCGTAGAAATGATTGCTCTTCTTCTCTTACTATTTTCTCGATGAGTATCTGCTGAGTTTTGATTTCGGGATATTGGTCTCCCATTTGCTCTACCAAAATCGGCACCATGTCGCAAAGGAAGGGTTCTTCAAATCCTAGAAAAGTGTATCCGTAGCGGACTGCACGCCTTAGTATTCGGCGGATTACGTACCCTGCTTTGGCATTTGAGGGTAATTGTCCGTCGGCAATGGCAAAGCAAACCGCTCTTATATGGTCTGCACACACTCTCATGGCGATGTCTTTGTCATTGTTGCCGCTTCCGTATTCTGTACCGGCTTTTTGGCTCAAATGTTTAATCATTGGTTGGAATACATCGGTGTCATAGTTTGACTTCTTGCCCTGCAAAACCATGCAAAGACGCTCAAAGCCCATTCCTGTGTCGATATTTTTCTCTTTCAATGGCACAAGGCTGCCGTCAGCCATGCGATTGTATTCCATAAAGACCAAGTTCCAAATCTCAATCACCAAAGGGTTGTCCTTATTGACCAATTCTTTTCCGCAAACCTTGGCTTTTTCTTCGCTGCTTCTCAAATCGACATGGATTTCCGAACAACCGCCGCAAGGACCGGTCTCTCCCATTTCCCAAAAGTTGTCTTTCTTGCTTCCAAAGAGTATTCGCTCTTCGGCAATGTGGCTTTTCCAATAGTCATAAGCCTCTTTGTCGGGTTGAAGACCTTCTTTTTCGTCTCCTCCGAAGACGGTTACATATATTATATCTTTGTCAATTCCATATACCTCGGTCAATAGTTCCCATGCGTAGGCGATTGCTTCCTTTTTGAAGTAGTCTCCGAAAGACCAATTACCGAGCATTTCAAACATTGTGTGGTGGTAGGTGTCTCTTCCGACCTCTTCCAAGTCGTTATGCTTGCCACTGACCCTCAAACACTTCTGACTGTCTGCCGCACGCAGGCAGTTCTTGGTCGAATTGCCCAAAAAGATGTCCTTAAACTGGTTCATGCCGGCATTTGTGAACAATAAAGTAGGGTCGTTCTTCACAACAATAGCCGAAGACGGCACAATGTTATGCCCTTTGGAGGCAAAAAAATCCAAAAACTTCTTTCTTATTTCGTTGGAGTTCATCATATCAACAAGTATTTTTGTATTTATCGCTGCTTTTCTTTCTCATGGAGGAACAAATGCTGCCTATATGGGAAATTAAAGCCTGCAAAGATACAAAAAATTCCTTAAATACTCGGATATGTCTTACAGATGAAGAAATAAATCGGCGTTTTGGCAAAATAAAACGGCGTTTTGTCCGACTGAAACGGCGTTTTATTTTAGCAAAACGCCGTTTCAGAACGCCCTATCTTGATTGCTGAATTTGCTCGTACTTGTTTGTGTTTGAAGGATTGACCTCTTTCAGAATTTCTATCACTCTCGACTTTTCGTTTGCGGGAGCTCCTTTGAATATATTGACGATTTCGTCTGCCTTTGCGTCAAAAAATTGTTGCACTGCGACCAAATCGGACTTCTCTCTGTATGCTCTGCGAATGTTTTCTATCGCTTCGATGATGTTGCCTCTTGCTTCGCTCTGGCTTTCGCCCGTCATCATGTCCAAACCAAGCCTGTGGTATTGATAGTTTGCCGTCCTCAATGTACGATAGGTCGTATTGGTGTAGTTTTCTGCCATCCAATACTTGTTTTTCCTGCTTTCGGCTCTCTTCCAACCTGCATTGGGAGAACGCTGTGCGGCAGTGATGATGTTGTTGCACACATTAAAATATTCCGTTCCTCCGTTTTCGGCAAACGAATCGGCGTCCAATGCCAAGAAGTAGTAGAGATAAAATGCCACTGTGGAGACAAGGTTGTTGGTATAGTTGTTTTCGTCAAATTCCAAGGTCTGTCCGTCGATGTATTTGAACGAAACATTCTGCTCTTGTGTGTTGAGAAGGGTCGTGGTGTAGGAAGAGCCGTAGACAGGTCGCCTCAACATCACATTGAAGTCCCCCGTAAAATCTTCCTGAGTGGCGTGTTCTTTGATGTTTATCGAGATGCTGCCTTCTATCTTCTCATAATCTTCGTATGTTTTGTCCGTCCACGCTCTCTGATTGATAAAATCGTTCAAGAACTCTTGAATATTCTGAAACACAGTCTTGTCCGTGCCTTGCAACTGAGAGGAATTGACACTCACACTCACCTTAAATTCTTGTGAAAAGACAAAAAAATTAAGACTTGCGGCAATAAAAAACAACAATGTCTTCTTCATCTTGGTCTGAATTTTGGTTTCGAGACTATTTTTCTTTTTCCTGCATTACCGAAATCAACTTCAAGACTATTTCTTCGGCAATTTCGGCTTTTGATTTGAGGTCGGTGGTAATGGTCTGCCCCTTTGCATCTATTATTGTTACCTTGTTGGTGTCATAACCAAAGCAGGCGTTTTTGTCTCTCAAAGAGTTGAGAACGATAAAATCAAGATTTTTCTTTTCGAGTTTGGCTTTTGCATTTTCAAACTCGTTATTTGTTTCGAGGGCAAAGCCAACGAGGGCTTGCTTAGGGCTTTTCATTTTGCCGAGAGTGGCAAGTATATCTTTGGTTTGCACTAACTCTATTGTCAATGCAGCATCTACTTTCTTGACTTTTTGAGAGAATACGTTCTTTGGGGTATAGTCGGCAACGGCTGCCGAAAGTATTGCAGCGTCAGAGCGTTCAAACGCCGCCGTTGCAGCTTCGTACATCTGCAAAGCAGAACTTACGTCCGTTCTTTCTATCAAAGGGTTGTTTGTTTTGACGTTTGACGGTCCGCAAATCAGAAGTACCCTTGCTCCTTTTGCCGCAAGATTTTCTGCAATGGCAATTCCCATTTTGCCGGAAGAGTTGTTGCCAATAAATCTTACGGGATCGATTTGCTCGTATGTCGGTCCTGCCGTAACGCAAACGGTCTTTCCGCAAAGCAAACCGCTGCTTTCAAAATGTCTTTCGACTTCTCTGAATATTTGTTCGGGTTCTGCCATTCTTCCATTGCCGCTTGCTCCGCATGCAAGCTCGCCCGAAACCGGCTCAATCAGCTTTACGCCTCTATGTATCAGCGTTTGCAGGTTTTCTTGCACCCCTTTGTTGTTGTACATCTTGGTGTTCATTGCCGGAGCAAGGAAGACAGTTTTGTCAAATGCCAAAAGAGTGGTCGTAAGACAATCGTCTGCAATGGCATTTGCATATTTTCCTATAACGTCTGCCGTTGCCGGTGCAACCACAAAGGCATCTGCCCAATCTGCAAGGCTGATATGTTCGGTCGCAGAGCCGTTATTTGAGAACATATCGCTGTAAACGGGATTGCAAGACAAGGTTCGCAAGGTTGTTTCGGTAACAAAGTTGAGTGCATTCTTCGATACGACGACTTTAACCTCACATCCGCTCTTGACAAACAGCCTCACAAGATTGGGAATCTTGTATGCTGCAATTCCTCCGCTTATTGCGATTGCGATTTTGGCTCTCATGCTATTTAGAAAGGAAGATTTGCTTTATTCTTCTTTTTGTTTTGCTGCTTCTTCTTGGGCAACTATTTCAGGCTTTTTGTAAACCAATTTGTCATCAAGGTATTCCTTTATTGCAATAAGGTATGGCTTTGGAAGTTGTTCGTAATATTTTGCCACTTCTATTTGCTCATGGTTTTCTGACATTTCGTCTGCGTTGTCTCCAACGGAAAATTCTTCAATCTTTTTGTAGAGTTCTTGTTTCAAATCGGCGGCAATCTGGTCCGAACGCTTGCTTAACATTGCTATTGTTTCGTAAACGTTGCCTGTTACGTTGCTAAAATCGTTCAAATTGCGAGTTTGGATGCTTGTGTCTGCTTTTGTCTTCTTGTAATCCATACTATTTTATTCTCCTTTTTTGCTTCTTATTTAATATTTTCAAGTTTCTCTTTTGCTGTTTTGTAAATCGCTTCAATCTTTTGCTTTTTTGCTTTGTCCTGCATGGCGTTAAAAATTGCGTTATAGCGTTCGCAGTCCATTACCACGCTCTGATAGCGTTCTTTTTGCTTGCTCTCAACGCTCTTTTCGGCATACTCATATCCTGCAAGCACGATATAGTACATTGCTTCTTCTCTGTACTCTGTTGCATCGGGGTAATCGTTCAAAAAGTTCTTCAAACTCGTTTGTGCTGCTTGATATGCGGAAGTTTTATAGTAGTTATAGGCGTTTACATAGTCCTTTTTGATTAGCTTTTGACGCAGTTCGTCCATCAGTTTGTTGGCTTGGGTAACTCGTTCGCTCTTTGGATATTTGTCAATGTAGGCTTGGAAGTTGTTGATTGCCTGCTTGGTCAGAGTTTGATCAAGAGAGTATTCGGGAGATTCAAGATATTTGCAATAGGCTGCTTGAAAGAGTGCTTCTTCTGCAAGTTTTGAATAAGGAAACCACTTGACAAAACTTTCAAACTGGTATCCTGCCGAATAGTAATCCTTGCTTCCCATAAGGGACATACCATAGTAGAAATTTACTTTCTCGGCTGTCTCTCTTCCTCTGGAATATAAGAGCAGGTTCTCGAACAATTGGTTGGCGTGAAAGTAGTCTTTTCTTTCGTATGCTTTCATTGCCGCCTCAAATTTGGCATCTTGGTCGTTGCTTTTCAAGAGTTTGTTGTGGCTGCTTGAACAAGAAACACCCAAAACTGCAAGAACAATGCACAGTATTGATAATTCTCTCCTCATGATTTTGCAAAGGTATGGATTATTTTCGAGTTAAACGTGGTTTTTGCCTACATATTTTGTAATTTTGCGGTAATTTTTCGAGCTGACACGAGTAAGTAACTAACACAAAAAGAAAGATGAGCGGAAATATTTTTGCAAAAATAACCCTCAAAAGGGTTTTCAAGTGGATAGGTATTGTAATTGTTGCATACATAGGGCTGTCTGTTTTGCTGACTTTGCTCTACAAGGTTGTCAATCCCCCTATTACCTTTCTCATGGTGCAAAGGTGTGTTCAGCAAGCCTTTGACGACGAAAGGGAAGTTCGTTTGAAAAAACAATGGGTTGATTTTGAAGAAATTTCTCCCAATATGGTGAAGGCTGTAATGGCGGCTGAGGACAATCGTTTCAAAAAACACAATGGTTTTGACTTTGAACAAATCCGGCGGGCTGCAGAAGACGCAAAACGAACAGGCAAAAAGCCTCGCGGAGCAAGCACAATAAGCCAGCAGACTGCAAAAAATGTGTTTCTGTGTAACTCTCGCAATTATCTGAGAAAGGGTTTGGAAGTCTATCAAACGGTGTTAATCGAGGCTTTTTGGAGCAAGAAACGCATCATGGAGGTCTATTTGAACGTCATAGAGTTCGGAGACGGAATTTATGGTGTCGAAGCAGCTTCCCAATACTACTTCGGACATTCGGCAAACAGGCTTTCAAAACGTGAAGCCGCCCTTTTGGCAAGCGTTCTGCCCAATCCCCTCAAACGAAATCCCGCAAAGCCTTCAAGAAGTCTCAACAGAAAGACAGACAGAGTGATGTATCTGATGAACAAAGTGGGAAGTGCAAATTTAGAATAGTTCATTCGGTGAAATAAAACGGCGTTTTGCAAAAATAAAACGCCGTTTTGTCCGACTGAAACGCCGTTTTATTTTGCCAAATCGGCGTTTTGAAAAAAGTAAATGTGATATTGGTCAAAAAAAACAACAACTCATGATAAATTCAAGACTTAAATCATTGTTTTCAATCTTGGCATCTTTCGTATTGATTTTGATATTGTTGCACGCAAATGCAAATGCACAGCGTGAAATCTCGGACAGCTTGCGACACAACCGCAACAAAGCAGCAGGATTTATCACTCCCGCCTGCTTGATTGCAACCGGAGTGGCGTTTCATTACGTTCCGTCGCTGCAACCTTTCAATCAGGTAGTTAGAGATGCCGTCCAGACCAATCTTTTCGGTCGGACAAAGGCAGATAACTACATTCAATATCTTCCGAGTGTGGCAATGCTCGGCTTGGATTTTGCGATAAAGCAGCACGCAAGTTCATTTGGCGAACGTGCATTGAGTCTTTCTTTGGGTTATCTCTTTATGGGTGCAGGTGTTCTTTGCGTCAAAGACAATTTGAGGCTGCTCCGACCCGATTCTTCTGCGTACAACAGCTTTCCTTCGGGACATACCGCCACTGCTTTCCTCGGTGCGGAGCTGTTTCGCTACTATTACCGCCACCTTTCGCCATGGTATGGTGTTGCGGCTTACACTTTTGCAGTTGCAACAGGCTTTGGCAGAATTTTCAACAACCGACACTGGTTTGCAGACGTCGTTTGCGGAGCAGGGGTCGGCATTTTGGCTGCCCGACTTGCGATAATGTTTTCGCCATACGTCAAAGGATTTTTTGCAAAACAGATGTCATTCTTCAAAAAGGACAAGACAAGCGTTTTCATTTCCCCAATGGTTGAAGGTAATGCGGCAGGAATAAGTTTTTCAATGAGGTTTTGACAAAAAAAAAGTCGGTTTCAACTTTACTCATAAAGCCGAAACCGACACGCTCTTTCATTCAATGAAAGACATGAAATCTTAGACAATTTACTTCTCTATCTCTTTTGAAATCTCGCTTCCTGCCTTAAACTTCAAAACTTTCTTTGCAGGAATGTTGATTTTTTCTCCTGATTTTGGATTGCGACCAACTCTTGCTTCTTTTTGTTGAACAGAGAATGTGCCAAATCCCAAGAATGAAACTTTCTCTCCTGATTTCAAATAATCAGATGTTACTTCCAAAAAAGCATCGTATGCTTTTTGTGCATCCGCTTTGGTCAATCCGGCTTTCTCAGCCATCTTGTCCGAAAATTCTTTCTTTGTCATAATCAATTGTTTTGTTTGTTAGTTTACGTCTGCAAAGCTACACTTTTTATTTTTATCCGCCAAATTTTCAAGCGTTTTTTTATTTCGCCGTTTTGATTTTACGACTGCTTGGAGTAGAGTGTGTGTCTGATTCTAAATCCTCTCAAAAACTCTTCCGCTTTCATTCTTTTCTTCCCACTAATCTGTATATCAAGTAGTTTAATCACGCCGTCAATACAATTAACCTCTATTTTATCCTTGTCTTCTATCCTCATTTCACCCACAGACGAAGGGTCAATATTTTTTTTCTCGAAATCGGCAGAAAAAACTTTCAAATGGTGGATTTTTTCCGTCTCTCTGTCCTCAAATTCCGCAAATGCGGCAGGATAAGGGCTTAATCCTCTGATATGAGAAAGGATTTTTTCTCCGTTCCAATGCCAATCGATGAGCATATCGGGCTTGAAAATTTTCGGTGCAGGGCAGAGTTGTTCTTCGTTTTCGATTGTTTGCTCTTCCAAGACAGGATTATCCGAAAGCAAAACGGCAATGGTCTTTTTTATAAGTTCGGGTGCTTGTTGCATCATGGTGTCGTGCAACTCTCCTGCCGTCATTTCTTTTCCTATATCTATCTTTTGTTGCAATATAATCTTGCCGCAATCGGTCTTTTCGTTCAACAAAAAAGTCGTCATGCCGCTTTGCTTTTCGCCATTCATGATTGCGCGATTTATGGGGGCGGCTCCGCGATATTGGGGCAAGAGTGAGGTGTGCAAGTTGAAAGTTCCGTACTTCGGAATGGAGTAAATGCACTCGGGCATCATACGATAGGCAACCACAATCTGCATATCGGGCTGCAAGTCTTCGATTTGTTTTTGAAACTCCTTGTCTTTGAGCTTCAAAGGTTGAAATACGGGTATGTTATGTTGCTGTGCGACGATTTTTACTTCGGGAGAGTTCATCTTCTGCCCTCTTCCCGAGGGTTTGTCGCTCTGTGTTACCGCCGCAACCACATTATAACCCTCCTCAATCAGCCACTTCAACTGGTAAGCCGCTATTTCGGGAGTTCCATAGAAGATAATCCTTACTTCTTTCTCCTTCATAGTGCCGCCATTTTGAGAGCTGTAACGGCAGCTTCAACACCCTTGTTTCCGCAAGCTCCTCCGCTTCTGTCCTTTGCTTGTTGCAGGGTATTGGTTGTAAGAACCCCGAAAATGACAGGAATTTCCTCTTTGAGGCTTACCTGCATTATTCCGTTTGCAACGGCTTGGCAGATAAATTCAAAGTGCCTTGTCTCGCCCTGAATGACACATCCGAGACATATTACGGCATCAAAACGTTTCTTCTCCAAGAGTGTAGATGCTCCGAAGGGAAGCTCGAAACTTCCGGGGACGTGTCGGATATATATATCCTTCTCATCTACTCCGTGTTGCAAGAGTGTATCTACTGCTCCTTGCAACAAATTGTCCGTAATTTCCTTATTCCACTCGGAAACGACTATTCCGAAAATTCCTTTCTCACCCGAGGGCACTTCGTCCTGATTGTAGGACGACAAATTTTTCAGTGATGATGACATTACTTTATTCTGATTTTAGTTTCTTTCGTTATGGTGTTGTTTTTTATCTGAGGGTTGAGCTGTTTGAGCGTTTGCTCGCTCAGATTGTACCTTTTGGCAATACTACTCATCTTATCGCCTTTTTTTGCCACTATGTAGCGATTTTGATTTGCACTCTGAGTATTTTGGGCTGCCACATTGTACTGCGGAATCTTGCCTTCTTTGATTTGTTGTCGCTCTTGGGCAATCAGAGACGAAGTTTTGACGTACGGTTTGCCCTCAAAGCACCTGTCAACTTTTGAAAGAGGACTTTTTTCTGCACGTTTGTTGGCTTTTTGTTGAGAAGACTCCACTCCGAAATAGCTCTTGTCTATTCTGATAAAGGAAGTCTTTATACTGAATGTTTCCAAATCGAATATCCATTCGGGGTCAAAGCAGGCATAAAGCAAGCGACACTCGAAGTGAAGGTGCGGTCCGGTGGAATGTCCGGTGCTTCCGCCCAAGCCGATGACGTCTCCGGCTTTCACTTTCTGCCCCGGCTTGACGTTAATTTTGGAAAGGTGTCCGTAAAGCGTCTCTAAGTTGTTGTAATGTCTGATTACAACACAATTACCGTAGCCTCCGTTATATTTTGCCAGCCTTACGACACCGTCAAATGCCGCATAAATCTTGTCTCCCGTGTTAAGGGCAATGTCAATGCCCGTATGGGGGCGTCCCCACCTCCAACCATACGAAGAAGACTTCTTTTTCTTGACCGGAAAGCAAAAGTGCTGTCCCTTGGAGGGGTTTATCAATCGCAGAACCACCTCGTCGGGAATGTTTTTAATCGAAAAATCCGGCACTTTCACCCTTTCGGTGTACCAAGTACTCTGATAGAGTGTCGAAGAGGGTATGTCCTTTGAGTCGGATATGAATTTAGGTTGAATGTTTTCGGTTTTGACCTTGGCAGAGATGGTATCTGCCACAGACGAAGGGCTTTTCTGCTTCGAGAGAGTGTGAACTGCATAGAGAGAATCGGCAATCCGTCTGTTCTTTGACCGAGTGTCGGTGTCGGAAGAAGGAGAAATCTGTGCCGAAAGGCTGAAAGAGGAAAATAAAACGGCGATTAAAATCATCAAAACGCCATTTCGTTTGAGCGAATCGCCGATTGATTTTCTCCTGCTCGCAGAAGGTATGTTCAACTTATCTCTATATTTTGCCACAGTGCGACGAGAAATCACAAAACCTTTGTCCGACAACAGTTTGGTCAGCTGTTCGTCTGTATAAGGCGAAGATTTGTCTTCTCCGTTTACTATTTCCACAAGGCAATTCTGCACCTTGGCAGAAGAAATCTCGCTTCCCGAGGCATCAATCAACGAATTGGTAAAAAATTCCTTTAACTTAAATGTACCGAAATGGGTTTGCACATACTTTTCGTTAGCCATTCGGCTTATCGTACTCTCATTGTAGCCTGTCAAGAGCTTGATATCTTCATATTTCATGGGTCTTAACAATCGTGTGTCGCCCTCTTGAAAGTATGCTTTTTGATATTCGATTATCGCACCCATGATTTTTTGCAAGGTCTGCTCTCTTTGGTTGAATGCTTCTATGAAAAGCTCAGCCGAAGCGATTTTATCTTTGAGGAAAGTGAGTGTTTTTTCGTCCTTTTCGGGACTTTTTTGAATTTTTTCCAAGAGTTTCTGCCCTTCTTTGCTCACTTTGAGATTTCGTTTGTAAGGTCTGTTGAGGCGAAACTTCACTTCTCCCTCACTTTGCCAGACAATAAAATCGGGAACTATGAAAGTATTGTCGGTAAGTACGTTACTATCATATCCGGGCGAAGGATTGAGTTTCAGAATTTGCTTTATGGCATCTTGAATCTGCTCATGACTTACCTGAAACTTCTTTTCGATAGCCTCATACTGCTTTTTGCAAAACAAATCCCATGCACTTGTAACAATCTTGCGGCAAAGGCTTGTAACACAGTCGGCATCCGGCATTCTGTCAAGCTGCAAGAGAAGACAATCTTGCAAATCTGTTGCACCAACTCCCGCAGGCTCAAAACTCCTTACAAGATTTAATACCTTATTTATAAGTTTCGGTTCAATCTCACGACCTGTTTCAAAAAAATAATCGTCAGCCATTGCCTCAACACTTCGTCTCAGATAGCCCTTTTGGTCAATGTTTCCGATAATCAGCTCTCCTATTTCGACTTCTCGGTCATCTATTTTACTAAGATGAAGTTGCTGCAAAAGGTCTTCCGAAAGAGAGCCGCCCTCTGCCGAGATTGGTTCTCTTTCGGGAGTATCTTCTTGTTTTGAAACCCTGTATGCCTGGTCTCCGTCGTCCTGAAACCAATAGTCAATGAACTCTCCTTTGTCTGTTCGCCTGCCTTCCTGTTCGGTAGTCTCAAAATAGACCGGTTGTTCCTCTTGTTCAAACTCTTGTTCCAAGTATGGATTTTCCTCCTGCTCCGATTCTATTCTCGAATCGATGTCCGAAAGCGGCACTTCCAACAATTCGTTACACAAACGTTGAACAGGAGCAATCCTTTGCTTGAGAGTCTGTTTTAACTTTTGACTAAGTCCCACGAAAAACGACCTTTCCTTAAATTCTAATAGTTAGCGTTCTTAGGGAAACGAGGGAACGGTATAACGTCTCTTATATTGCTCATTCCGGTAACAAACAACAGCAAACGTTCAAAGCCGAGTCCGAAACCAGAATGTGGAGCAGAACCAAATCTTCTCGTATCCAAATACCACTGCATATCCTTTGGCTCAATTCCCACTTCGTCCATGCGTGCCAAGAGCTTGTCTATGCTTTCCTCTCTCTGACTTCCGCCAATTATCTCGCCAATCACAGGGAACAAAACGTCCATTCCTCTCACTGTCTTGCCGTCGTCGTTTTGCTTCATGTAGAATGCTTTGATTTCTTTCGGATAATCGGTAAGTATAACGGGAGCTTTGAAATGCTTTTCGACCAAATATCTCTCGTGTTCGCTCTGTAAATCCACTCCCCAGTGAACAGGATACTCAAACTTGGCACCCGATTTTTCCAAAATGTCGATTGCCTCGGTGTAAGTGAGCCTTACAAAGTCGTGTTCGACAACAAATTGCAATCTTTCCAACAATTCTTTGTCGTACATCTGACAAAGGAAGTCCAAATCTTCCTTGCAGTTATCCAAAGCATAACGAACAAGATATTTGATGAAGTCTTCGGCAAGCTCCATGTTGTCTTCAATCTCAAAGAACGCCATTTCGGGTTCTATCATCCAAAATTCGGACAAGTGTCTCGGAGTGTTGGAGTTTTCGGCTCTGAAAGTAGGACCGAAAGTGTAGATTTTGCCAAGAGCGGTTGCCCCGAGTTCGCCCTCCAACTGACCTGACACGGTAAGGGAAGTGCGTTTGCCATAAAAGTCTTTTGAATAGTCCACATTGCCTTGCTTATCTTTCGGAAGGTTTTCCAAATCTAATGTGGTAACTTGGAACATTTCTCCCGCACCTTCGCAATCCGATGCAGTGATAAGCGGAGAATGCCAATAGAAAAAGCCTCTGTCGTTAAAGTATTTGTGAATTGCAAAAGCCATTGCGTGTCTCACTCTGAAAACTGCCGAAAAGGTGTTTGTTCTCGGACGCAAATGAGCAATGTCTCTCAAAAATTCCAAACTATGACCCTTCTTTTGCAAAGGATAAGAGTTCACATCGGCCTCTCCATATATCTGTATTTCGGTTGCCTGAAGCTCTATCGACTGACCCTTTCCCTGAGATGGTGAAAGAATACCATTAACCCTCAGACAAGCTCCCGTGGTTATTCTCTTGATAAGCTCTTCTTCAAAATTGGAAGCCTCTGCAACCACTTGCAAGTTCTGCATACAACCTCCGTCATTGAGTGCAATAAAGGACACATTCTTGTTTCCTCTTTTTGTTCTCACCCAACCCTTTACGCAAATTTCACTTCCGATGAGGCTTTGTTGCTTTTCGCTTCCGAAAAGTTCCCTCAACTCTATACGCTTTATGTCTTTCATCAGTATATTAGTGTTTTTCTTTGTCTCAAATTCAAATATATTCGTTGCCTTTTTCTATTTCTACGTCGGTGGTAAACTGTTTGATGCGTTGTTCTTCGCCTTTTTTGCACATCATCACCACGCCTTCGCTTTCCACAATGATGTAATCGTCCAATCCTTGGGCAACAAGAAGTCTGTCTTTGGGAACATTGATAAGGCAGTTGGTACAATCGTACAACATTACGTTCTTTCCCACAACGCTGTTGCCGTTCTCGTCTTTGTTCATGACGTTATACAAAGCTCCCCAAGTACCTATGTCGCTCCAACCGAAGTCCGAAGGAATTACATAGACATTATCGGCTTTTTCCATGATGCCATAGTCAATCGAAATGGACGGACAAATAGAGTAAGCGTCCTCCACAAAGGCTTCTTCTTGGTCTGTGTCCAACAAATCCCTGCCTTTGAGTATCACTTCGGTGATTTCGGGCAAGAACTTGGCAAATGCAGCTTTTATTGCCTGCAACGACCATATAAAGATACCTGCATTCCACAAGAAATCGCCGCTTTCGACAAAGCTGCACGCCATTTCGTAAGCAGGCTTTTCGGTAAAGAGCTTGACTTTTTTGATGCCGCAATCGTCCTGAGAGCATACATCCATATTATATTGTATGTATCCGTAGCCCGTATTTGGGTAAGCGGCCTTTATTCCGAGACATATCAACACCTGCTCTCTTTGAGCCAAACGAAAGCCTTGGAAGATTCGATTGACAAAGTTCTCCTTATCGACAATCAAATGGTCGCTCGGCATTACCAAAACCAAGGCGTCCTCACACCTTTTCTCGATTTTTGCCATTGCGTAGGCAATGCAGGGTGCGGTATTACGCCTTACCGGTTCGCAAAGAATGTTTTCTTTCCTGCACTCGGGAAGGTCGTGTTCCACAAGTTCGCCATAGAGCTTCGAGGTAACGACATAGATATTCTCTATCGGGCAAATCATCTTTGCTCTCTCGAAAGTAGATTGCAAAAGTGTCTCTCCAGTACCAAGAACGTCCAAAAACTGCTTCGGTCTTCTCGTTCTCGACATCGGCCAGAACCTGCTGCCGATTCCGCCCGCCATTATGATACAAAAATTCTTGTTTTCTTTCAGTCCTTGCATGATAACACACAAATTTCAAGCCACAAAGATACTAAATATTTCCGATTCAAAGAAACCAAAGGCACAAATCGGCTCTTAAACCGACACTCCCCACAGCCGGAAGTTTCAAATTTCAAACAGAAAAGATCCTTTTGAAACCCTTGTATATCAAATAGATAGCCCTCATTCAAAACTCATTGAAATAAAACGGCGTTTCAGCAGAATAAAACGGCGTTCTGCTCGAGCGAAACGGCGATTTATTTTCATGAAACGCCGTTTTATTTTTCCCATTTTTTGGGGGGCAAAAACAGCTGTTGAAACAAGGATAACAAGAGGCTGAAAGGAGGATTTATTTCAGCGTATAAGTTTTTTTATCGGGTAGTTTGGAAATTCCAAAAATCCTTTCTAATTTTGCAACATCTTATTTCGAGAAAACATTTTGAAACATAACAGACATTGTAACCCAAAAACATAACAACATGAAGCAGAATTACCATTTCAAATCATTCATTTTCGTTTGTTTGACAGCCTTTTCGCTCCAAGCTCATGCACAGTTGAGCGGAGTTTTGAGAGACTCGACCGACCAAAGCCCCGTTTCATTTGCAAACATGGCTCTTTTGAAACAAAGCGACAGCTCGTTTGTCAAAGGCAGTTCGACCGACATAGATGGTAAATTCACCTTTGCGGGCATCAAAAGCGGCGATTATATCCTCAGAGCCTCATGCGTAGGTTACAAAAGCCTATGGAAAGCAATACATATCGAAGGGAAAACGAAGTTGGACGACATTTTCATCTCTCCCGAAAGCCTCACGCTCGCCACAGTCGAGATTGTGGAAAGCCGACCGCTCTATTCGATGGACGGAGACAAGACAATGTACAATGTGGAAGACGACCCTGCAATCCAAAACGGAACAACCAATGACGCATTGCAGAACGCACCCGGGGTAAGCGTCGATGTAGACGGTAATGTTACCCTCGAGGGAGCAAATTGTGTCGAGATATGGCTCAATGACGAGCCTTCAAAAATAAAATCGCACAACTTGAAGACCTTTTTGGACAACCTGCCTGCCAATGCCTTGAAAAGAATTGAGGTAATCACCCGTCCGGGAGCAAAATATGCCAATGCAAAAGGCTGCGGAGTGATAAACATCATCACCAATACCAAGATTAAGAAAAATCATTTCATCAGTTTCGGAAGCGGAATAAACTCCTTTGGAGACATATCGCCATTTGTGTCATACGTCTGGGCAAACGATAAACTTTCTTTCAGTGCCTACGCCTCCGGAAACATAAGAAATCGCACCACAAAGAACGAAACACTCTCCACATCGTTCATTGACAACAGCCAAGGCGGCAAAGACACCCTCTATACCGAGACAACAACACAAGAAAACAGAAATCGAGGCTTCGGAGGCTGGTTTTCGCTTGACTTGGATTACAAGATAGATTCTTTAAGCGAGATAAGCCTTTGGGCAGGCTTTGACCCGAGCTTGTCTTTCGTCTCTTCCGAGAGCGAAAGGTTCAGAAACGACTTTGACTATGACCCTTTGGGAAGAGTAAACCGCACCGAAAGCTATTACAAATCTTCGACTGCGGACACTTCTTTCTCGGGTTGGGGAATGCTTTATGCCGGTTACATCAAAAATTTCGACAATGAAGGACACCGACTTGAC
Source organism: Bacteroidales bacterium (assembly GCA_016296345.1). Lineage (GTDB taxonomy): Bacteria > Bacteroidota > Bacteroidia > Bacteroidales > P3 > Onthomorpha. The sequence goes on from JAEDJL010000029.1 coordinate 17,582, forward strand.
CTTTCGCTCAACTCAAACTTCTCTCCTTCGACCAAAGTCAGCAATCTGATAAGAGAATATACCCCTTCAAGCCTGCTGTTTGACGATTTGAACAAGCAATACAAGAGCAACGACAATTCTTACAGCGTTGCATTTTCGGCAAGATACACAAAACCTTTCTCCCAATCGAGAGAACTCTCCTGCGGATTAAACTTTAACCTTGACAACGACCGCAATCTGTACGATGTAAAGCTGTTTGACAGCACCACATCGGTATTTGATATTATCGATTCTTTGCGTTCGTATGATAAAACGACCAACAATGCCAACCTTATGGGCTATGTGGATTGGCGAGAGAAGTTTGGCGATTTTACTTTGAACTTGGGATTGAATGCAGACGCCGAATACAGCAGCTTTATTGTCGCAAACGATTATTTTCCTGCCGACACAGCTATGACTTTCTTTGCTTTGAGACCAAACATACGCCTGTCTTACCGCACCAAATCGATGTATGATTTGTCTGTAAGGTACAGTTATTCGACCTCCATGCCGTCTCTTTCTCAAATGACGTCGTTCAGAGATTACTCGGAGGACAGTTACAGCGTCGGAAACAGCGAACTCTCTCGCTCACACCGCCATTCGATTGACTTTTCTGCAAGTAAATTTTTTACCAAAGCAGGTTACGTCATGCTGTCTTTTGATTCTGAATGGAACAACAACACAATCAGCTCGATTACCGACCTGATTTGGGACGAGTATATGGGAAGATATGTTCATTTTTCCAAGCCTTACAACGCCGGAAGCTCGACTTCGCAACGCATAATGCTGATGGGAAATATCCGTTTGGGAGCTTTTGCAAGCCTTAACCTCTTTGGAACGGTCAATCACTCGGTTTACGAAATTGACTACACGGACGGCAATCACTATACGCAGGACGGAACTCGTGTAATGCTAAACGGAAGGCTGTGGGTGAAGTTTTGGAAGAACTATTCGGCATACTCTGCTTTCAATGTAGTATTTCCGGGTAAGGAATTGTTCTCTCAAAGCGGCAATGTTTACAATCTGAATTTGGGATTGAGTGCTAATTTGTTTGACAGGAAGCTTTCGCTCGGTCTTTCGGTAAGCGACCCTTTCAATTGGAACAAAATAACAAGCGATATCTCATCTCCGTACTACCACAGCCACAATACTTATGTCAGAAGCAGCCGTTTTATTTCGTTCAACCTCACTTTGCGTTTCGGAAAGTTGGAGTTGGAAAACCAACAAGCCAAAAGCTCGAGCGGAAACGCTCATTAGAGCTGTGCTTACCACTCTATTGGTTGCATTCCGTTGGCAATAAGATATTGGTTTGCCTTGGAAAAATGTTTGCAACCGAAGAATCCGCGGTAGGCACTCAGCGGAGAAGGATGCGGAGCTTCCAAGATAAGATGACGCGAGGGGTCTATGAGACTTTTCTTTGCCCTTGCATTGCTACCCCACAGCATAAAGACAATATGGTTTCTCCTTGCGGCAAGTTCTTCGACCGCCTTGGAGGTAAAAATCTCCCAACCCTTGTTGTGATGCGACAAGGCGGCATGAGCTTTAACCGTAAGGGTGGCATTAAGCAGCAAAACGCCTTGCTTTGCCCAAGGAGTCAAATCGCCGTTTGAGCAGTTCAGCACACCGATGTCGTCTCTTATTTCCTTATATATGTTGTTCAGAGAGGGCGGAGGGGGACATGGCGGCAACACAGAGAAACTTAGTCCGTGTGCCTGTGCGGGTTCGTGATATGGGTCTTGACCCAAAATCACCACCTTGACCTTATCGAACGGGCAAGTGTCGAAAGCGTTGAATATAAGCCTCGCAGGCGGATATATTGTCTGCGTTCTGTATTCCGAATGGACAAAATCTCTCAATTTTACGAAGTATTCCTTTTCAAATTCGTCCTTTAAGACCGATTTCCAGCCCTCTTCCATTACTACATTCATATTTCTGATTGTTTGGTTTGTCGATTTATATTCTTTTGCACAGCAAGCAGACTTTCTCTTCGCCGCAAAGGGTGGTAAAAAACAAGTAGTCCTCCCCTCCTTCCTTGATTTTGGTTTTTGCTCTCAGCTCTTTGACGCTTTGAGGGAAGTTTCTGACAACTATGTTTGCCTTCTTGATGTCTTTAAGTGCCTTGGCATTGGGTTTTCTCACCTCTTTGATTTCAAAACTCCTGCCGTGGAAGTGTGCTATCGGTGTGTCGCAAGTAAAAAGGTGCGAATGTGGGTGCAGCTTCTTGAAGCCGTACTTTTCAACAAGCGTTCCGAAACGACCAATCTTCATAAGCGAGGCATTGGGTTCGTAGATAAACCTGCCGATTTGCTCCTTTGATAATGCATATTCGCAAGCTGTTTCGTCAGTCTCTTGGTTGAAGGAAAGTATGTCGGTTGTTGTCTTGGTTATATTGACAGCATGAAAAGTCAGTTGCCCGATGTGGTCTCTTCTTAGTTCGACAAGGACTTCCTTGCACTCGTTTTCGACCGACACAACGTGAATATCGCTCACATTGTTCAAGTCTCGACAGAGCGATTTCAAGTCCGACATGGGTGAGAGCTTGATTATCACTCTCGGAGCTTTGCAAAGGAGCTGTTCTTGCAGCTCTATGACATTCGGAGAGCAGTCTTCGATTGCATAAACTCTCGAAAGATTTTCGTCTCTTCTCGAAGGGTCAAGATAAATCAGCTCGCAAGGCTGCATTTGTGCCAAATAGTCTTCGCAAGCTGCCGAAACGAACTCACAATTATCGACTTTCAAAGTCTTGAAGTTGCTTTCTGCAATTTTGCAAAGCCAATGTTGTTTTTCGCAACAGCTTATCTTGGAAGCCTTTTTTGAAAAAAAGTAAGCATCTATGCCCAATCCGCAAGTCAAATCTGCCATTGTTTCTCCTCCTTTGAGAAGTGAAGATTTGTATTGTGCGGAAAGCTCTCCCGAAGTCTGACTGCTGTTGATTGAAGGCGGAAAAACAAACTCCTCGCAGGCTGCAAAAAAAGGCAGCTTCGCCCCAAGCCTCTGCCGGCTCTCTATCTGCAAGACACAGAATGCCACATCAAAATCGTCCGCACTCTCTTTGGAATAGCGAAACAACAATTTGGAAGCATCTTCGCCCGAATGCTCTCGGATAAATGCCGCCTCCAAGGGGGTAATTGTCGTCTTTGTAGTATTGTCTGCCATATATAACGACTGCAAAGGTAGCACTTTTTAATTGAATGCAAAATCTCCTCTTTCCAAAACGCCGTTTGAGCAAAATAAAACGCCGATTTATTTTGACAAAACGCCGTTTTATTTCGCTGAAACGGCGTTTTATTTTGAACCAATCAAAAGGGCGTTTTGACAGATGCAGAATATCAAAAAATAAAACCTTTTTACACTTTATTTTTCAATGCTTTCAAAGCGACAAAGAACAAAAAAGGCTGTTTTGTTTTGCCGTTTTGGTTTTTCTTGCTACCTTTGCAGACTTAAAAATCAGTATTTCTTAAAAATCAAAAGACAAATGAAATTAGTAAAGTTAGCATCTATCACAAAGAAGATGACTTTGGCAGCGGTGGGAGCTTTCCTGCTGATATTCCTACCGATGCACATGGGGCTGAACCTCTGCATCATCAGAGATGACGGGGGAGAATGGTACAGAAATGTGTGCCATTTTATGGGTACAAACTGGATTGTAAAAGTGTTTGAGGTAATCCTCTTGGCAACAGTCTTGATTCACGTCATTGTTGCGATACTTCTGACAATCGAGAACCTGAGAGCGAGAGGCAGTGTGCGTTACGCTGTTCCCTCAAAGACGAAAACTCACTTTGGCTCGAAGTATATGATTTGGACAGGGGGCTTGATTTTTGCCTTTTTGGTGCTTCACTTCGTAAACTTCTACTTTGCAAAGTTTGGTTTGGTCGAAGGCGTTTACACTGTCAAGACCGAGAAGTTGCAAATGCACATCACCGACAAGGTGTTGGACATTCAGCAACAAATGGAGAACGGTAAAATTGACCAACAGAAGGCTCAGGAAATGATGATGAATCTTCAAATGGAGTATATGCCATATTTGCAACTTACTCAGAGCGGTCAGCCTGCCGACAAGTTGTCAAAAGACGGCAAAGAGATAATCAACCTAAGGGGAAAGAAGGAATTGGAGAGCTTTGCAGGCAAAGACTTCACTGACTACGAACCCGATTTCTATGTGATGTGCAACGACTTGTTCAAAAACAAGATGTATTCGCTCATCTACTTGTTGGCGTTGATAATTTTGGGAGTACACCTTTTCCATGCAATCAATTCGATATTCCAAACTTTCGGATTGAACCACAGAAAGTACAACAAAGCAATAGAATACCTTGCAGCAGGATATGCAGTTATCGTTCCGATAGGATTTGCAATCGTTCCGCTGTTTGTTCTCTTCTGCAAGTAAATTCATTAGTAACGAAAATTTAATCAGAAAGATATGACAACACTAAATTCCAAAATTCCGCAAGGACCACTTGCCGAGAAATGGACAAAATATAAAGCAGACCAAAAATTGGTAAACCCTGCCAACAAAAGAAAGTTGGATGTCATCGTTGTGGGAACAGGACTTGCAGGAGCATCTGCCGCAGCTTCTTTGGGAGCTTTGGGCTTCAATGTAAAGATATTCTGCATTTCTGACTCGCCTCGCCGAGCTCACTCGATAGCTGCCCAAGGCGGTATAAACGCAGCAAAAAACTATCCGAACGACGGGGACAGCGTCGGACGCTTGTTTTATGACACCATAAAGGGAGGGGATTACCGTGCAAGAGAAGCAAATGTGTATCGTTTGGCAGAGGTAAGCAACAGCATAATTGACCAATGTGTGGCACAAGGTGTTCCTTTTGCAAGAGATTATGCGGGCTTGTTGGACAACCGTTCGTTCGGCGGGGCGCAGGTAAGCCGTACTTTCTATGCCAAAGGACAGACCGGACAGCAGCTTTTGCTCGGTGCTTACTCGGCTTTGAGCAAGCAAATCAAGGACGGCACTGTCAAGATGTATGAAAGAAAGGAAATGATGGACGTTGTCTTGGTTGATGGCAAGGCAAGGGGAATTATAACAAGAGACTTGCAGACCGGCAAACTTGAACGCTGGTTTGGTCATGCCGTAATTGTCGCAACAGGAGGCTACGGCAACGTTTACTATCTCTCAACCAACGCAATGAACTCAAATGGTTCCGCTGCATGGCAGTGTTATAAGAAAGGAGCTTGCTTTGCAAACCCTTGCTATGTTCAGATTCACCCTACCTGCATACCGGTTCACGGAGACTATCAGTCGAAACTTACTTTGATGAGCGAGAGTTTGCGTAACGACGGAAGAATTTGGGTTCCTAAAAAGAAGGAAGACGCAGAAGCTATCAGGGCTGGCAAGTTGAAACCGACAGATATTGCAGAAGAAGACAGAGATTACTATTTGGAGAGACGTTATCCTGCATTTGGTAACTTGGTTCCTCGTGATATTGCATCGAGAGCAGCAAAAGAACGTTGCGATGCAGGTTTCGGTGTAGGAAGCGGACAAGCTGTCTATTTGGATTTCAAGGCTGCAATCGAGCGTCTTGGAAAGGACAAAGTGGCTGCTCGTTACGGCAACTTGTTCCAAATGTATGAGAAAATAGTTGACCAAAACCCATACGAAACTCCTATGATGATTTATCCGGCTGTTCACTATACAATGGGAGGTCTTTGGGTCGATTACGAATTGCAGACAACTGTTGAAGGATTGTTTGCTGCCGGTGAAGCCAACTTCTCCGACCACGGTGCCAACCGCTTGGGAGCATCGGCATTGATGCAGGGATTGGCAGACGGATACTTCGTTTTGCCTTACACCATTCAAAACTATTTGGCAAAAGAAATCTACTCTTCACCTATTCCGACTACCGTTCCCGAGTTTGAGACGGCAGAGAACGAAGTCAGAGCCAAGATTGAAAAGCTCATGAACATAAAAGGCTCTCAAAGCGTCGATACTTTCCAAAAGAAACTCGGACACATAATGTGGGAATATGTCGGAATGGGCAGAACAAAGGAAGGCTTGACAAAGGCAATCCCTATGATACAGGCTTTGAGAGAAGAGTTCTGGAAAGATGTCCGCATTACAGGAGACCAAAACTCCATGAACCCCGAATTGGAGAAAGCTTTGAGGTTCTCAGACCACGTAGAGTTGGCAGAACTCATCGCAAAAGATGCTCTTCACCGCGAAGAAAGTTGCGGAGGACACTTCCGTGAAGAACACCAGACCGAAGAAGGTGAAGCAAAACGTGATGACGAAAACTTCATGTACGTTGCCGCTTGGGAATATAAAGGAAACGGCGAACCGGAACTTCACAAAGAAGAATTGAATTACGAGTTTATTAAAGTTCAACAAAGAAATTACAAGTAAAATGAACCTAACCTTGAAAATATGGCGTCAAGAAAATGCGAGAGCAAAGGGACGCTTTGAAACATATAAGTTGGAAAATATTTCGCCCGACTGCTCTTTCTTGGAGATGTTGGACATTTTGAACGAACAATTAGTGAACAAACTCTCCCACCCTGTATGCTTTGACAACGATTGTCGCGAGGGAATTTGCGGAATGTGCGGATTGTATATCAATGGTCGCCCTCACGGACCGGACGACGGCGTTACAACCTGCCAGTTGCACATGAGACGTTTCAAAGACGGCGACACAATCGTGATAGAACCTTGGAGAGCAAAACCATTCCCTATCATCAGAGACTTGGTTGTTGATAGAACTGCTTTCGACAAGATAATTCAAGAAGGAGGATACATCTCTGCAACAACCGGAGGAGTGCCTGACGCAAACGCAATCCCTATTCCAAAACACAAAGCAGACGAAGCAATGGATTCGGCTTCGTGTATAGGTTGCGGAGCTTGCGTTGCAGCCTGCAAAAACGCCTCTGCAATGTTGTTTGTTTCGGCAAAAGTGTCCCAAATGGCTTTGTTGCCACAAGGAAGACCCGAAGCTGCCAAGAGAGTACAGGCAATGGTTGCAAAAATGGACGAACTCGGATTTGGAAACTGCACCAACACCTACGCTTGCGAGGCAGAATGTCCTAAGAGCATCAAGCGTAGCAACATTGCACGCATGAACCGAGAGTTCCTTTGTGCAAAAACCTGCTCTGAAGAGTAGATAGACTAAAACTAATATTCTTTTTCATGATTCTGAGGGGGAACGTTCGTGAGAACACTTCCCCTTTTTCATTTTCAGACAGCTCGAAAGGCTCTAAATTCATTGGGACTGTGGAACTATGTTATACGGCTCAGTAGAAAATTAGTGGGGATCTAGGTTGCTAAAACAAAACTTATACCGACCTTTGCAACATGGAAAAAGATTACTTAAATAACGTGAGTTCTATGAAATATAATTCATTGAAAATTTGGTAATTAGCGAAATTCTTCGTAACTTTGTAGTGAATAAAAACAATAAAACAAAAGAATTTCGCTATGATTACCGAGGACAAAATTACTGAAATTTTCTGTGTTGCTGATGATTTCTGCAAAGTTTTTGATGCACAGATGGCAAAATATACGTTTAAGGCAGAAGGAAAACGCAAATACCACCGTGAAAGCCGTATGTCAAAGGCAGAAATCATGGTTATAATGATTCTCTTTCATTCATCAGGGTATCGCTGTCTAAAGCATTTCTATCTCGAAAAGGTATGCAAGAATATGCGACATCTGTTTCCCAAGGTGGTATCATACAACCGTTTTGTTGAATTGGAACGGGAGATTGCTATCCCATTGACAGTGTTCATCAAGAAGGTTCTACTTGGCAAATGTACAGGTATCAGCTTTGTGGACAGTACCCCTCTGCGAGTATGCAAGAACCAGAGAATCCATATTCACAAAACCTTCAAGGGTATCGCACAAAGAGGCAAATGCTCCATGGGTTGGTTCTTTGGATTCAAGCTTCATCTGATATGCAATGAGAAGGGTGAATTGCTCAACTTTATGATAACGCCCGGTGATGTTGACGACCGCAAACCTCTTGAATATAAGGCTTTTGTCGAATTTATATATGGAAAACTCGTTGGAGATAAAGGCTATATTGGAAAGCATCTGTTTGAAAGACTTTTTGTGGATGGCATTCAGCTTATCACGAAACTCAAAAGCAACATGAAGGGAGCTTTGATGTCTGTTTCCGACAAACTGCTGCTCAGGAAGAGAGCTATCATTGAGACTGTGAATGACGAACTGAAGAACATTGCACAAGTCGAGCATTCAAGACATAGAAGTTTTGATAATTTCTTAGTCAACCTTCTGGGAGGTATAGCTGCATACTGCTACTTCCCAAAGAAACCAACCATACGAGTACAGA
>JAEDJL010000063.1 GCA_016296345.1 Bacteroidales bacterium
AACTATTTGGAAACACACCAAAAAAGTCAGCCTCTCTTCGGGAGAAAACACTATCTGCTTTGAAAGCGACACCCTCTCTTCGCTCGAGCTGTGGAGCAGTGAAACTCCAAACCTCTATACCCTTATAATAAGACAGCAAGACAGCAAAGGCAACGAAGAATTGGTCTTTTCCACAAAGCATGGTTTCAGACAAATATATATAAAGGACAACTATGTGTTCATAAACGGCAAACAAGTATTCTTCAAAGGAGTGAACACACAAGACACCCACCCTTTGAGAGGCAGAAGCATAGATGTCAATACCATGCTTTCGGACATCATAATGATGAAGCAGGCAAACATCAACACCATTCGCACAAGCCACTATCCGAGACAGCCCAAGATGTATGCAATGACGGACTATTACGGCATTTATGTCATGGACGAAGCCGATGTGGAGTGCCATTACAACTGGGCAGTGAGCGGAGAGCAGGGCGGAATAACGAATGACACGACTTGGACGGCACAATTTGTCGATAGAACAGCAGCCATGGTTCTCAGAGACCGCAACCACCCGAGTATAATCTTCTGGTCACTCGGCAATGAGTCGGGTGGAGGAGATAACTTCCGACATACCTACAACGCAGTGGCATCTCTGGACACAAGAGTGATACATTATGAGGGTGCAACACGCGGAGGCACAAATCATACCGACCTTTGGTCCGATATGTACCCACATCTTAATACTCTTATCTACTATACCATCAACGACACCCTGCAAAAGCCCTACTTTATGTGCGAATATGCTCACGCAATGGGCAATGCGATAGGCAATCTGCAAGACTATTGGGACGAAATAGAAAAAGGAAGAAATGCAATAGGTGGTTGTATATGGGACTGGGTCGATCAGGCAATTTATTTCCCGCAGGCAATAAAAGACAACGCACTTACCAAGAACGGATTTAACTATTATGCTTCGGGATACGACTTTCCCGGACCTCATCAGGGCAATTTCCTCAACAACGGCATACTTCGAGCCGACAGAAAGTGGAATGACAAGCTCTCGGAGGTCAAACAAGTATATAGTTACGTCAAGTTCCTCTCTTTTGACACCCTTTCCAACACCCTCACACTGCTGAATAAATATGACTTTACCGACCTTGACCAATTCTATCTTGAATTTGCCATATCACAAGACGGTTATGAAATATCAAGAGACACGCTCGCACTTTCCTCAACCCCTCCCGACGACACTTTGAGGGTTCTTGTTCCGATAAAAGCCGACTTTGACAAAACAAAAGAGTGCTTCCTCAACCTCCAAATAAGGCAAAAGACAGCTAACTCTTGGAGCAACCAATCCCATACGGTTGCCAAGGCACAATTTCCGCTCAATAGTTTTGAGAAAGCCGCCTTTTCCAAACCTCAAAGCAAAGAAACATTCACCATAGTCGAGACTTTCGACACACTTTGTTTGAAAAGCAGCAACATAGAGATAGCATTCGACAAACAAAGCGGCGATATACTCTTTTGGAAATACCGAGATTGTGATGTGATTGCCTCCAAGGCAGGCTCGCCACGCTACAACAACAATCGTTGGATAGAGAACGACCGCAGCGGAGACAGCCTTTCGGTCAACATCTCTTCAAACTGTCAAATCAATATATCCAAAGACAAAACCATGGCGACAATCCGAGTTGCCACAAGCTCGCAAAAGTGCGACAACACCTTTGAATACAAGATTTACCCTTGCGGAGTGGTCGATTTGTCGGTCGAGTTAAGCCCACAAACCACCGATTTGAGACGCCTCGGCATCGGAATGATATTTTCAGAAGGCTTTGAACGCATAGAATACTTCGCCAAAGGACCATGGGAGAACTATTGGGACAGACAGCAGGCAAGTTTTGTGGGACGATATGCCACAAGCGTGAGCGAAATGTTTGTTCCATACGCTCACCCTCAGTCTTGCGGCAACCGCACCGGCATGAGAGAAGTGCTTTTGTACCACAACACTTTGGCAAAAGGCATAAAGATAGAAGCCGACCGCCCTATTTCCTTCTCCATGTTGCACTATGACGACACCGATTTTGCCAAAGAAGTGTTGCACACATGGGATTTGACGCCAAGAAAAGAAGTCTTTGCACACTTCGATTACCTTCAAAGAGGCTTGGGCAACGGCAGTTGCGGACCTCAAACCATAGAAAAATATCACATACCCTCTGTTGGAATATACACTTTTTCGCTCCGTTTCTCCCCATTTTGATGTCGGAAAAATAAAAGGGCGATTTACCGAAATAAAACGGCGTTTTGTCAGAATAAATCGCCGTTTTATTTTGCCAAAACGCCGTTTTATTTTAATGAATTCAAACCTCTGTAAATCAGAGTGATGAAAATACTGTTCCGACAAGTCTTTTGGAAACACTGCCTGTCGCTTTACTCGAAGCAATGTGGCAATTTGCAACGGCAACACTCAGAAAATGCAAAATAAATCACTACCTTTGCAGAGTAAAAACGATTGATAAACAAACTAAGAACAGAGAAGAAGAGAAAAAATACTTAAAAGATAGAATATTAAGCGTTTGCTATTTGTTTGGTAACAGTGAAACGTAGGAAATTTCATTTGATTACACCGAGAACAGATTGTGAACGACCACCATGCGTGGGCGTTTTTGTCTGTGTAATTCGGTTTCCTACGACCGCAGTGTTGGGCAAGAATGCCCACGCTCTGCGTTACGGACGTATCTCTCCAACGCTGATTATCTTACATTGAGCCAATTTGACGGCAAAATAGACTTTGTATTCGGCAATCCGCCATACGTCAGAGTTCATAACTTGTCCGAAAATTACAATTCAGCACAAACGCAATCTTTTTTGAGGGATTGTCCAATTATTTGTTGAGAATTGATATACATTGTTTCAAAAGAACCTTTTAATAACAAGATACGATTTCAAAAAGTATGGAAAAGGTTTGAAAAAACTTTGTGATGAAACTAAAATTGTGTATCTTTGCAGGGTTATAATTTCAAAAAATAAATGATTATGGAAGAGAATAATGTAACAAAGAGGACTGCCCCAAATTCGGTTGTCGCTTTGGTGTTGGGTATTTGCTCAATCGTTTTCAGCAGTCTTCTTGTGGGACTTGCTTGTGGCATCATTGGATTGATTTATGCAAACAAAGGCTTGAAACAATATAACGAAGAGCCTGCTCTCTATTCGGGTAGCGAAATGCTTACAACAGGACGAGTTACGTCAATAATAGGAATTGTATTGTCGGGTTTAAGCATCATCACAGCTGTCTTTTGTTTGCTTGCTTTTGGTTCAGTTTTTGGCTATTTATTTCAAACAATGGTTGATACGTTGTGAAAATTTGAAAATCAGTTTAATTAAATCAAATGTATAATTCAGAAACAAAGAAATTATGGAAGAAAACAATGTAACGAAAAAGACAGCTCCTAATTCGGTGGCTGCTTTGGTATTGGGAATTTGTTCAATCGTACTCGGTTGCGGATTCGTCGGACTTGCCTGCGGAATTGTGGGATTGGTGTTGGCAAACAAAGGCTTTGCACAATACAATGAAAATCCTTCGTTATATACCGACACTAAAATGCTCAATGCAGGCAAAATTACTTCAATAATAGGAATAGTTTTTGGTGCGATTGGCACAATTCTAACTTTTATTTACGGAGCTTCGCTTTTTGCAATATTGAGTGAAATGTAGAAAATAAAGCTCTATGAGCTTTCCGATGTTGCCTTGTATTTACAAACAGTTGTTTGGAATCAGTTGTCCTTTGTGTGGCTTTCAGCGTTCCTTGCTGTCTTTGGTACAAGGCAACATTTTTGATTGTATAAGGCTCTTCCCGCCGTTTTTCTTTCTGCTCTTTACGGTGGTCGTTTCTTTGATTTGTTATTTGCGAAAGAAGTCGTTGAATTTTCGTTTTATCAAAGTGCTTTGGATTTGTCTTGCGGTTTTGCTTGTGGCAAATGCAATTTACCAAAATTGTGCAGGGCTTTGATTGTTGTTGAACAAAGAAATACAGATTGCAGGGTTGGTTTTTGCCTGCTGTATGCTTGTTTGTGAAAATTTGTCTCTTTGCACAATCAGCCAAAGTGGTTAAATCATGATTTCAAGGGAAGAACTCAGGTCGTACAGGCTCAATTCGATGGAAGAACCGACAGATGAAATGCTTGAAGGTGGTTTTCGAGATGCTGTCCGACAAATTGAGGAATACAGAAACGCTATTCAACAACAAAAATCATAAACCTTACTGTCAAATAGTGAGGTTTTGAAAGAAATATACCTCAATGGGTTGAGGAGTTATGCCGATAGATTTGCGGTAATATCGTCTTGAAATTATCGAAAAACAAGAAAAATTTATCGAAAAACGATAAAAAATTTGGCAGATTGGAAAAACTGACGTATTTTTGCACCGTCAAATTTGACGAGATGAACAATATGAATTATATGAACGAGAAAGGAAAGATAGTAAGTTTCAAAACAATGAAGTGGTTGTTCGATATTATATTGGTAATATTGGTTGCAACACTTGTTCTTTTGCTTTTGGGTTCTGTTCTTGATATTGCAGGCGAAAAAGAAAGCGTTTCGGGCGGTGCAATGGTCAAGGGAAACAAAGCAGACACCATTACGCTTGTCGGAGATACTGATTCTTCAATCAGCAACGTACACTCGTCTTTGAAACCTACCGGAATAGAGGTGAAATACGAAGTAACATCGGAACAATATAAGGGAACATTGATTGTTTGGAAGATTTTATATTTCCTTACTCTCAATCTGATGATGCTGTTTGTGATATTCGTGCTTTTTCAAATCAGAAACATTATCCGAAGTGTCTATCGGGCTATGGGAAACGAGAAAACCAATATCACCAACTGTGTTTTCAGCCACAAGAACATAAGACGGTTGAGATATATCGCCTACGGATTTATCATCATGCCTTTTATCGAGCTTGGCAATTACTATTTGGATAAGTACTTTCTCTCACATTTTATCAAGATAAAGGACATAACGATTTCTCCGCTCATAACAATGAGCGATGTTTCTTGGGATTATATATTGGTGGGATTGCTTTTCATTGTCTTGATTGAGGTGTTCAGACGAGGCATTGTGTTGCAAGAAGAGAACGATTTGACAGTTT
>JAEDJL010000030.1 GCA_016296345.1 Bacteroidales bacterium
AAATAGAAAATATCACAATACCAACCACGTTCAACGTGCAACTCCTCGGCATACAATGCCAGATTATACTCTTGCAGCATTTGCAAGAATGGTTTGGTAGTTCCGTCAGTATATCTTACCATAGGTGTTTTATTGGAGTGGCAAGACGTAACCTCTCCCGTTTGTTGGTCTCTATTGTAATACGCGAAATTAGTGGCTTTAATATTCCAACTGCGACTATTTATACCTTCTTCATAAAACTCTTCGGGGAACCATAGCGAAAGAGAAAAATCTCTGTTTGCCGTTATCACATCATCAAATAAATACTCGAAAATAACACATCCTGCTCCTTCCGGTTGATATACTGAATTAAAAAATGGTTTATACACCTCTGTAATAATAGTATCGCTTACAACATCTCTCAATCTGAAAGACATAAGTGTATCACTATCTCGAATTAAAGTTCCCAAGAAAGCAACACCCGCTAATCTTGCAGTGGAATCACAAGTATAGAACTGCTCTATTTCAACAATAGTATCGCCTGCATTCAACACAGGACGTATGAATAATCTCGCATTTGGAGCATATATATCTCCCGGAGAAGATACACTCCTGCAAGTTGAGAAAGCAGAAGGAAGACACAATCTTTCCAAATACTCATCTCCATAATTTTGAGAGAAACACTCGACACTTGCAAAAGCAAGCAATGCTAATAGAAAAATCTTTGGTGTTTTCATATTGATTTGGTTTGAAAAAATTCCCATTGACGCTACAAAGATACAAAATTATTGTTCAATGACAAATTCTTCTACAAAAATGATTGAATTATTTTCTGATGTTTTTTGAGCGAAATAGAAGCTTTCTGAAAAGACGTTTTCAGTCTCTTGAAAAAAACGCCGTTTTCTCACCAAAAAAACGCCAATTTTTTTTCAAAAAAACGAAGATTTTTCAGAAAAAAACGGCGTTTTTTCTGTGTAAAAATGAGCGATTTGAAAATCAACTACTTACAAGAGCGATTTTTTGCTTGAAAAAGCCTTGAAAAAACGCCGTTTTGGCAAAATAAAACGGCGTTTTGTCCGACTGAAACGGCGAGTTATTTTCCTAAATCGGCGTTTTGTTGCAGCCGTTACGAAATGAGGTCTTTTTCAAAAAGAAATATGGGCTTTTGTCATTGTCATTTCGGTTTTTGTTTGTACATTTGCAAAATAGTTATTTTACGATTGGAAGAGTGCAGAGATGGATTTGACGAGATTTAGTCAATGTGTAGAAAGGGAGTTCGCCTTGTTTGAAGAGAGGTTCAGGGAATGCCTTCCTTGTTTTGAGGGAACGATGGGACAGATGTCTGAATATGTCCTCCGACAGAAAGGAAAGAGATTGCGACCTCTGATCAGCTTCTTGACAGCAAAGGCTTGCGGAGAAGTAAACGGAGCTACCTACAGGGCAGCTGTCGTTTTAGAGTTGTTACATACGGCTTCGCTTGTTCACGATGATGTTTTGGACGAGAGCAATCTTCGCAGGAATGCACCAACTGTCAATAACATTTGGGGAAACAGGGCTGCCATTTTGTTCGGAGACTATATATATGGCAGGTGTCTTCAACTTATCGAGACCAAAGAGGACTTTGAATTGTTGAGTATCTATTCCAAAGTTGCAAGAGAACTTCCGCAGGGAGAGTTGTTGCAAAAGGATTTGTCGGAGGCTCAAAACCACGACATCAACTCCTACTTTGCAGTGATAGATCGCAAAACGGCTTCGATGTTCGGAGCAGCTGCCTACATAGGAGCAAAAACAGCTTGTCAAGATGCAAGATATGTTGAAGCAGCAGAACAATTTGGAAGGCTCATAGGCAGAGCCTTTCAGATAAGAGACGACATTTTGGACTTCGACACCTCATGCACAAGTGGCAAAGGCTTCGGAAACGACATCAAGGAGAAGAAAATAACGCTCCCTGTGATATTTTGGATAGACACATTGGAGCAAAAAGAGAAAGAAGAGTTGCTCGCCTTTATTGCAAAGGACAACAAATCGCAACAAGAAATCGTGTCTTTGATTGAAAGGTTGAAGGCAACAGATTGTCTAAATAAAGCAGAGCAACAAGTCGGCAAGTACAGCAGCTTGGCAAAAGAACAGCTGAAACAACTGCCCGACAACGAGTACAGAAAACAATTAGAAGACCTGACAGATTGTTTGGTCGAAAGAGATTTATAAACAAATAAAAGAATGAAAATGACAAGACGTTTGTTTTTAGCGTGTGCAATATTCTTGGCAAGTGCGTTCTGCACTTATGCACAGCAGACTTTACCATCGGTAGATGTCAAAACTTTGGACGGAAAGACCGTCAATGCAAAAGACTTTTCAAATGAGGGTAAACCTTTTGTGGTAACCTTTTGGGCAACTTGGTGCAAGCCTTGCCTTATGGAGCTTAACACCATAGCCGAAAACTATGAAGACTGGCAGAATGAAACAGGCGTAAAAGTGTATGCCGTAAGTATTGACGACAGTCGTACTCAATCGAAAGTCTCTCCGCTTGTCAATAGTTCGGAATGGGAGTTTGAAGTATTGCTTGACGGCAACAGCGAATTGAAAAGAGCCATGGGAGTAAACAATCCTCCTCATTGCTTTGTTGTCAATGGCAAAGGCGAAATTGTTTGGCAACACGTCGGCTTTGCTCCGGGAGATGAGAGCCACTTGTTGGAAGAAATAAAGAAAGCACTACAAAACTAATAACAGGCTTTGTTGATGAAGAAGATAGTTTTTGCATTGATTGCCATCGGTTTTGCTTGCAGTGTGCAAGCCCAAGGCATACTTGGCGGAAAGGTAAGCGGCAATTTTCAGATTGATATGCAGCTCTCTCGCGAGGACAGCGTAATCGGAGCAGAGAAAGTGAACGAAAAATTGCTCAGCAACGCCTTTGCAAACATCAACTACAACGCAGGAGATTTTTCTGCGGGCTTTCGATTTGAGTCATACCTCAATCCCATACTCGGATTTGACAATCAATATAAGGGAGCAGGCATTCCATATCGTTGGGCTTCGTACAAGAAAGACTATATGGAGATAACAGTCGGCAATTACTACGAACAATTTGGAAATGGCTTGGTTTTCCGCTCGTATGAGGAGAGAAACTTGGGCTTGGACAACGCAATGGACGGAGTAAAGGTCGTTGCAAAGCCGCTTTCGGGACTTACGTTCAAAGGAATTATCGGAAAACAACGCTACTATTGGGAAGAGATTTGGAAAACCGACAACGGATTGGTCAGAGGCTTAGATGCAGAGTTCAGCTTCAATGAGTTGATACCTTGCCTTGGCGACAAACCCACAAGAATAACCCTTGGCGGAAGTTTCGTTTCGGTATATGAGAAAGCAGAAACAAAGTTCGTAACCATAGGAGAGGATTATTACAAGATGCAAATCCCCGAAAACATAGGTGCAGGGGCTGTTCGTTTGGACTTGTCGCACAAAGCGTTCAACCTTTCGGCAGAGTATGCTCGCAAAAGTCAGGACCCGAATGCGGTAAACGGATATATATATAGGAATGGTGAAGCATTGCTCGTCAAGGCAGGCTATTCGATAAAAGGATTTGCAGTATCGTTGGAAGCAAAACGCATCGACAACATGAGCTTTAAGTCAAAGAGAAACGAGACAGGCAATATGCTCAATGTAAACTACCTTCCTGCAATCACCCGTCAGCACGCTTACTCTCTCATGGCGATGTATCCTTATGCCACACAGGTCAATGGAGAAATGGGATTGCAGGCTGACGTGATGTACAAGATAAAGAAGAACACCCTTTTGGGCGGTAAGTACGGCACAGACGTCAAGTTGAACTATTCGAGAGTGCATTCGATAGACCGTCAGCCGATTGAGGGCTACGCATTGGACAAAATGGGAACAGAAGGCTACACTTCAAGTTTCTTTAAGGTCGGAGAAGATTTGTATTTTGAGGAAGTAAACGTCGAAATCAACAAGAAAATAAACAAAGACCTCAAATTGAACTTGATGTATTCCTATCAGAGCTTTAACCCTGTTGCTTTCGGACACCCCGAAGAGCCGATGGTATATGCAAATGTCTTTGTTGCCGACGCAACTTACAAAATCAACAAACGCAACTCCCTCAGGGGTGAAGTGCAATGGCTTCTCACCGAGCAGAACTACGGAGAATGGGCAAAGGGAGACTGGTTGCAGCTGACGGCAGAGTATAATTTTGCAGGCAAATGGTTCTTTGCTTTAAGCGACCAATGGAACTATGGTAACGAAAACGGCGAAAAGGTTCATTACTACAACGTTTCCTTAGGCTCAACCTACAATACGACACGCGTAGCCTTGAGTTACGGAAAGCAACGCAACGGTATAATATGTATAGGAGGCGTTTGCAGGGAAGTGCCTGCCTCAAATGGTTTGTTTGTAACAATAAGCAGCAGTTTTTAATATGAAGACAAAGGGATTAAAGAAAGTTTTGGCAGCATTGTTCTTCGCTCCGGTGATTTTTACCGCCTGCGACGAGTATGAAGCCGACGAGATATTGGTAAAACTTACGGCAAGAGAGACACAAGACACCACTCCGATAACTCAAAGTCAAGATGAGCTTGCAATACTTATTGAAGATTTTACAGGCTGGAATTGTCCTAATTGTCCGGAAGGAACTTCTATTTTGAATAGTTTGAAAGAAAGTTACGGCGAAAGGCTCATAGTGTCGGCTGTTCACCAAGGCAGCTTTGCCAAACCGAAGGCAGAGAACAACAACCTCGACCTCAGAACTCCATACGGCGACGAGTTGGGCAGCAAATTCGGGCTTTCATCTTGGCCCAATGCCGTAATAAATCGCAAATTCGGTCCTTTGGCTCGAGGAGACTGGGAAACAAAGATACAAGAGTGCTTTGCAAACAGCGAACATTTGATGAACATATCCTTGGGAGCAGAAAACACTCAACAAGGTCTGCTTGTATCGATGCAGGTTGAGGCTGTAAAAGATGTGAACGAGGCTCTTATGGTTACTCTTTTCATAACCGAAAGCGACATACACGGGGTTCAGAACAACCAAGGCATAATGATAGAAGATTATTCTTTCCAACACGTTTTGAGGAATAACCCTATTGTGGATATGCCTCTTGCAACCACCGGTTTGAAAGGCGGAGACAAGGTATCAAAGAACTATTATTTCACTTTGGACAAAAGTTTGAACTTGAATAATTGTGCTGTTGTTGCCTTTGTAAGCAACTCTGCCGGCGAGGTTCTCCAAGTAAACGAAATAGAAATCAACAAATAGTAGAGTATAAACAGAATTAAAATCATTGCAATATGAAAAAGATTTACGGATTTTTTGTATCGATGGCGTTTTTGACCTTGGGGTTGAACGCACAAGTCATCAAAGTGCAATTTGAAGGCGAAGATGTTGCCGACAACGACACATTGAACGTCGAGGTTGCAGCAGGCGACGAGGTAACAAGCTACTTCATTCTCACCAATCAGTCTTCGGAAACATTAAATCTTCGTTCGGCTTTCTCAAAATTGAAAGTCAATGAGGGAGATGAGTTCCTTATGTGTTTCGGAGACTGTACCACAGATACTGTTTCTCCGGTTGTTCCTGTGGAAGCAGGTGCTACTTTCAACAATTTTGATATTGCTTTTACGGCAGGGTCAGACAATTCGACACTCATTGAAGTCTTTGTGATGAAAGCCTCACAAGACGACACAGAAGACGAAGTTGTCAGAAATTTCTATGTAAAGTATGCAAACCCTGACGTATCTGTTGCATCAATATCAAAAGCTCAGCCGCTAAATGTGGACATCTATCCAAACCCTATGAATTCCAATGCAAGCATAAGCTACTTTGTGCCTGCAAAGTATGGCAATGCTCAGTTGCTTATTCGTAATATGGTTGGCAAGACGGTGAAAACATTCAACCTACGCTGCGGAGAAAATGCCAAATTGAACATCTCTTCTGCCGACTTGGCAAACGGAGTGTATTTCTACTCGATTGTTTCTAACGGAACAACACTTACAACAAAGAAATTAGTGGTTAGGAAATAAATTTTCGAGATTTCAGACAACAGATTGTCTGTTTGCTTTATCCCTTTTGAGACAAGGCGGTTCACAAAAGCCGATGCGTTTCGAGAGGGATAAGTTTTTTGTTTTCTCTGTGGTCGGTACGCTTTTACAAAACGGCGTTTCGGTCGGAGTAAAACGCCGTTTTATTTTGCCCAAACGCCGTTTTGTCCGAATAAATCGGCGTTTTATTTTTTTGACAATCCACACTGCGGCTTTCAAACAATTTTTCGTATCTTCGCACCTTGGTTTCAATAGTGAGTTATGGGGTTTGTTTATCCTTATTTTTTGTTCGGGCTGTTTGCCGTGGCAGTTCCGATTGTCATTCACTTGTTTAACTTTCGCAAATTCAAGAAGGTCTATTTTACCAACGTGAAATTATTGACCGATTTGCAGAGCGAAAGCAAAAAACAGAGCAAGGTGCGTGATATTATCTTGCTTTGTTTGAGGTGTTTGACGATTTGCCTTTTGGTCTTGCTCTTTGCCAATCCCTATATCAAAGATGACAAAAAGGCTTTGGTGTCTGACGCCGGCAATGCGGTATTGGTGTTTGTCGATAACTCGTTTTCGATGGAGAACTCTTCGGACAAGGGCAGCCTGTTGGACGTTGCCAAGCAGAAAGCGAGAGATATTGCCATGCAGTACTCGCAATCGGACGTCTTTTGCCTGATGACGCAAGATATGTCGGGCAGGCACAAGCACTTTGTGAGCAGAGAGAAGTTTCTCTCCATGCTTTCGGAAGTGGAAATAAGCCCTTCTTCGCTGCCGATGAGCAAAGTTGTGCAGTCGGCTCACCGCTTCATGTCTGCAAGTACTGCCAAATCGAAGAGTTGTTTCTACGTTTCAGACTTTCAGTCTTCGCTTTTTGATGCCGAAAACTTCGACAAGGATAGCTTGAACGATGTTTTTGTACATCTTCGAGCCAAAAACGCCGACAATATCTTCATCGACTCGGTATGGTTCGACAATGTGTTTTTCAAAGCAGGGCATAGTGCGGAGCTGAGCGTGAGAATAGTCAATCGTTCCTCCGAAGAGGCAGAAAAAGTCCCCGTCAAATTGTTCATGGACGAAAAACAAATCACCTCTTTGAGCATAGATATGCAGCCAAACGAAAGCAGGATTGCGAAAATGGCTTTCTCTGTTCCCCGAAACGGCATCTTACATTCCAAACTCTCGATTGCGGACAATCCTGTTTGCTTTGACGACGATTTTTACTTCACCTTGCTTGCCCGAGAGAAAGTAAAGGTGCTTGCAATCAATCAATCGCAACCCAATGAGTACCTTTTGCGTCTGTTGGGCAACGATGCGGACGTAGAATTTGACAACACAAGTGCAGGAAATATCGATTTTGGTCAGTTCGCTCTTTACAGCATGATTATTTTGAACGGTTTAAGCGAAATATCTTCGGGGCTTGCTTCCGAATTGTCTTCTTTTGTGGAGTTGGGAGGCTCGGTCTGTGTGATACCTTCAAAAGACATGAACCTGTCTTCGGTCAATAATTTCTTGCAATCGTTTTCTGCTCCTTTGTATGAACCTTTGGTCAAAAAAGATGCCGATGTTACGGCAATAGATGTAGAAAACAAATTGTTCAAAGGTGTATTTACTTCCATAACCGACAATATGGAGATGCCGAAAGCGAAACAATTTTTCCCTATTGTTGCAGGTGCAAGAAGCATTGCTCAAAACATAATGCAGTTTGCCGACAAGAGCGGCTTTGTTGTTCTCTCTCCGCAAGGCAAAGGCGATGTTTACATCTTTGCTTCGGCACTAAACCCGGAGTGGAGCAACCTTGTAAATCAATCAGTCTTTGTTCCGCTTGTCTGGAATATGTGTACAATGAGCCGGAGAATACCGAATATTTATTACGAAACGGCAAACAATCCTTTCATAGACCTTTCGGCTTATATCGAAATGGATAACAAAGACATCTATCAGGTGAGTGATGTGAACAAAACCATATCTTTCATTCCTCAAATAATAAGACACAACAAACAAACAGGCATTCGCACCGAGCAACAGGCAAAATCGGCAGGCAACTACAATATCTATCGCAAAGACAGCCTGCTCGGAGGTTTTTCTTTGAACTATCCTCGCAAGGAAAGCATACTTGAATTTCTCTCCGAGGGAGAAATAGAAAAACAATTAGAAGCCAACGAAGTAAGCAATGCGAGAGTGTTCTCGTCAAGAGAGCTTATAGAGACACAACTACTCAAATCCGACGTGGGATTTTCCTTTACTCCGCTGCTAATCGGGCTTGTCATCTTGGCAATATGTGCCGAATTGGTATTGTTACAAACAACAAAGAAACAAAAAGAACAGAAACAGTGAACGCAAAGAAAGTATTGCTTACGACAATCGGGCTTGTGGCATTTTGGTTTGCACAGGCAGACAATCAAGACAGCATAAAGCATTGGTCGATAAAGAACAGCATCATATCGAGTTCGGAACAGACTTCGCTCGGTAATTGGTCTGCCGGAGGATTTAGCTCTTTTGCTTTCTCAAACTTTTACAAGGGCTTTTTCAACTACAAACGCAACAAGATACAATGGGAAAGCAGCGTAGAGCTTGCCTACGGTATGATTTGGCAAGACAAGACCGGCAATGGCTTTCGGGACAAAGACAACAAGTTTCAGAAGAGTGATGACAAGATTGAGGTGAACTCTATTTTCTCTCGCAAGATGTATCGCAACTGGAATTACAGTGCACTTTTGAACTTGAAGAGCCAATTTGATGAAGGTTTCAAAGACAATAACCTTATCGTCGCTCCCTTTTCGCCAATGATACTCACATCGTCGCTCGGTTGGGAATACAAACAAAAGGGTTTCTCTGCCTTGCTTTCTTTTCTTACGGGCAAAACGACAATAGTTGCAGACAGACGTCTGATTGGCAATCCCATTTTCGGCTTTACCGAACAAGACCAAACCACATTGTTCTCTCTCGGTTCTTATATAAAGCTCTACTTTCAGAAAGACATATTCAAAAATATCAATCTGCTTGCAAAGTTGGATTTTTATTACGATTATAACAAGTCTTCGCTCTTAGATACCGACATAAGCGGAGAAGTGTTTGTCAATATGAAGATAAGCAAATATCTTACGGCATTTGTAAGCTTTCAGGCGATAATGGACAAGGACTTTAACTCGACTTTGCAATACAAAGAGAGAATGGGATTCAGTATTCCGATAAACTTTTGAATTTAAGCATTGACATCGAAAATGTTCATCTGCTTTGGGGCAAACAAGTCGAGCTGATTGGCTGCATCTTGTGGCAAAGGTTCGAGAGTTTCGGCAAGATAGGTGTTCAAAATCCTCTTGATTGCGACTTTTTGCGAGACCTTGTTTGCCGCACAATAGCGTAACAACATTTTCTCGTCCCTTGCCGAAAGAGTGATTGTGTAACTCCTTTTATCTTTTGTCTTTTTTGCTTTCGCAACTCTTTTCTCTATCTTGCCACCATGCTGCATTGCTGAGACTTTTTTGTGTTTCAAACTACAAAGATAGCTGTTTTCTGCGACATAAATGCTATCTTTGCACAACAGAACTAAGTTTATATTTACAAAAATGGATTTATTCGACCAACTGAAAAACGACAAAGACAACTTCTTCCTCATTGCAGGACCATGCGTGATTGAAAACGAAACCATGCCTTTCGAGATAGCCGAAAGACTTACAGAAATATGTTCACAACTTGGCATTAAGCTGATTTTCAAAGCCTCATATCGCAAAGCCAATCGCTCAAAGCTCTCATCGTTCACAGGCATAGGAGACGAAAAAGGATTGAATATTTTGAGACAAATAGGACAAAACTTCCACATTCCTACCATTACCGACATTCACTCGGCAGAAGAAGCCGCAAAAGCTGCCGAATATGTCGATATACTTCAAATTCCTGCATTCTTGTGTCGCCAAACCGACCTGTTGATTGCAGCTGCCAAAACTCAAAAACCTGTCAATATCAAAAAAGGTCAGTTCCTTTCGGCAGAGGCTATGCGTTTTGCAATGGACAAAGTGGTCGAATCGGGAAACCGAAAAGTCATTTTGACCGACCGAGGTACCATGTTCGGATACCAAGACCTTATTGTGGATTTCAGAAACATTCCAACAATGCAATCATTCGGCGTTCCGGTGGTAATGGACGTTACTCACTCGCTCCAACAACCCAATCAAACAACAGGAGTGAGCGGAGGAGTGCCTCAAATGATAGAGACAATCGCCAAAGCCGCCATTGCCACAGGTGCAGACGGCATATTTATGGAGACACACCCCGACTGCCGCAACGCAAAGAGCGACGGAGCAAATATGTTACCCCTTGACCAAGTTGAAGGATTGCTGAAAAAACTAATCAAAATCAGAAAAGCCCTCTGAGCTGTCGCTCTCTCCTATATGTAATATGGTATAACAAAAGAGAAAAACCAAATTGACAGTGTTCAAAATAGCGAGTTCATTTATCCGCTTTGCCAAATCGATGACTATCTTTAAGCACAAAGCCGAAGTAGTGTTTGCTTTTGCTGTTTTGTTCTGCCTGTTTGCAAATGCACAACAAAACAGCGGTTGGGAATTTACTGCAAACGCCGGAGGGCAAGTCTTTTACAGACTGCACAAAACCCAAGGCGTAAATCTAAATCCTAAAAACAAAATCGGAATAACGTTCTCCTGCTCTGCCACAAGGTTGTTTTCGCCTGTTTTCGGACTTGGATTGTATTATCAGGGAGGCTTGATGAGCAACTATTCTTTGAAAACAGGAGAGCAAAACGATTGGACGTATCATTCCATTCATGCAGGCGGAACAATCAACCTGTCGAATTGGATTTACGGATACTCTTCCCAAAGATTTTATTCCTTGGCTCTCAGAGGCAATATGGGATTGGGATTTTCTTCCAACAAGAAAGGTTCGACAAAATCGTTGATACTTAGCGGCGGAATACAAAACCGATTTGCCCTTTCGCCAAACCTTGCCGCAAGTCTTTCGATTGGGATTAGTATCTCAAACGCCGATTTTGACAATACCGGCAGCGGCTTTCGTTTTGGAGGGTTATATGATGCTACGGTGGGGATTGTGTATAATATTTTCAACTTCCAACCTACACAAAAGCCCAAAACAAATCACAAAAAAGGCATTTTTCATCGATAAAATCTCGCCGAGGTATTGCACTTTCAAAAAAAAGACGTATTTTTGCAACATTATTTTGACTTATACGTTAGAATAAGCATAAGAGAACGAAAATAGAGTGAAACTATAACTAATTTAATTATGAAGAAAGTAATATTTTGCATTTCTGCATTCATGATGTTTTTGACAGCAGGTGCGCAAGAGAAGAGCGTGTTGAGACACGCAAGTTTTGAAACCAATCGTTTCATCGACAATTGGGAAGTTTCAGTAGGAGTGGGCGGTCAAACATTCTATCGTTTGCACGAGTCCCAAGCCTCAGGTGTTGATTTGAACCCCGATAACAACATCACTTTCGGTTTCAATGCCGCAATTGGTAAATGGGTAACTCCCGTATTCGGAGGCAGAGTTCAATATCAAGGACTTTCGATGTCAAACTACGTTTTGGAAACCGGAGCAGAAAACAATTGGAAGTACAACTACATTCATGCAGACGCTATGATTAACCTTACCAATTGGATATGCGGATACAAGAGCGACAGATTTTACAATGCTGTTGTGTTGGCCGGAGCAGGTTACGGCTTCTCTAAGAAAGACGGACAAGAGGGTTGGAACAACGAATTTGCAGCAACCGCAGGTTTGCAAAACAGATTCAGATTGTGCAAGTCTTTTGATGCAAACTTGGAACTAAAAGCCAACTTGACCAAAGAGAACTTTGATAACTCAAATAGTGGCTATCGTTTCGGAAATTTGTACGATGTAACAGCAGGTTTGACCTACAAAATCCCTACAAAGAGAGACTTTGACGCAATGGACAGGTCGCAATACACCAACAAGATTGCAGCTTTGGAAAAGGATGTGGAGAACGGCAACAAGACAATCGCAGAAGATGCTGAGGAAATCTCAAAATTGAAGAACGCTTTGAACAAAGAGAAGAAGGCAAAAGAAGCTGCATTGGAAGCAGAACGCAAAGCAAAGGCTGCTTACGCTCCTACAACCAACCAATCTTTGTCAATATTCTTCCGTTTGGGCGAAAGCGTAATATCTGACAAGAACCAAGAGAACTTGAAGTTCTTGGCTGAGGCAATCAAAGCCGACAAGGGTAGCGACAAATTCGTAATCACAGGATATGCCGACAAAGAAACAGGAACTGAATCATTCAACGAACAGTTGAGTAAAGAAAGAGCAGAAGCTGTTTACAACTACTTGTTGGATTTGGGCGTCGATAAAGACCGCTTGAAGATAGATTACAAGGGAGATAAGGAACAACCATTCTCAGGCAAAGCTTACATGAATCGTGTAGCTGTAATAAAGAAGTAATTAAACACATAATTTCAACAAATGATTGGGGTTGTCGCCAAGACGGCAATCCCAATTTTTTTTGTTCGTATCCAAAAACCAAACACCAAATCGAAAGACTATAAACGAAGAAAAGAAAGATTTCAATGCCATGCTGCACGACAGCAAAGATATGCCGAAGGTAAAGACGATTGACAAAGAAGAAGTGGTAAGCCGATACGGCGGCAGAAAGATGCTTTTGGCTCCTCCGATTGACTACGACAAAATAATCAAACAAGTTCCGCAAGGAAAGCTGCTCTCAACCGAACAGATACGCAATCACCTTGCCTATCAATACGATGCAGACTTCACTTGCCCTTTGACAGCAGGCATTTTCATCAACATAGTTGCTTGGGCAAGCTATCAGAGAACCGAAGACATCACCCCATATTGGAGGATTGTGAAAACCAAAGGGGAACTCAACCCCAAATTCCCCAGAGGCATAGAAGCACAAAAACAAAAATTGGAAGCCGAAGGACACAGCATCATTTCCAAAGGCAAAAAGAACATCAAATACTATGTAAAGGACTATAAACAATCTTTGTTTCAACTATAAATCTCTGCCCTGCAATCACTCAAAAACTCGCAATACTCAACAGCATTTAAGCGACAATCTTTCAGAAAATCAAAACAACAGATAAAGGAAACGCCGTTTCAACATCGGGAAATCGGCGTTTTTATTTTTACCACAAAGGCATATTGCAAATCAATAGTTTGAAAAAGATAAAAGAGACCTGTTTCCAAATAAGCAAGTCTCTCTTTTCTCTATTGCAATCTCACCAAAAGGCTTATGAAGTTCGGAGAGCCATAGCGGTGATACTCGTTTCGTGAATAGGCAAGGCGGAATTGTCGATAGTTTATGCCAAATCCGTAAGACAATCCTGCAAGCGAGAAAGCGTCTTCAATCTGCATCTCTCTGTTTTGCTTCCACGAGTAGCCCAAAGCCAAGTAGAAGTATTTGCTCGGGGTAAATTCTGCTCCTATCTGTATGTGTCTGAACAGATTGTCGGCAAATCCTGCAAATTTGTTTTCCTCTGTAACTACTCCGTTGAGGTCTGTCTCGTCCCGAGGGTTGAGAGGGTCGTCTTCTCTGATGTTCCATTTCTGCAAGTTGTTCACTCCCACATATATTATAAGAGGAGCATGAGCCAACTTCTTCGATGCCGTAAGTTGAAGCTCAAAAGGCAGGCTCTCATCTTTGTCTGCAAACTTCACAAGCTGAGTTCCCATATTTCTTGCCATGAGTGAAGCTGCCCAAGTGCGGTCGGAAGACTGGTAACTCACAGCCAAATCGACTGCAAGGGCGGCAGAAAAGTAGCTTTCGTACTTACAGAAAAGCGGTTTGAGGCTTGCACCTATGAAAACATTGCTGTCCAACATCTTACACCAAGAAAGGCTGATTGCATAGTCGGCTGCGGTAAATTTTCCCACCACATCGCCATTCTCTTCGGTCATGTCAAACTTGCCATAGTTCAAATACTGAAACTCCACTCCGAAACTGCCAAGGCGATTTTTTGTTTGCGAAAAAGCAATCGAGGCTTGGTTTATTCCTGCAAAGAAATTGGTGTAAGTTATCGACACATCGTTGTGATTGAGAGGACTTATGGTCGAAGGATTGGCAAGAGCTGCTCCCACATCGTCGGTAATCGAAGGCAGAAAATCCATTCCCAAGGCAGCCGTCTTGGCACTTCGTTTCAGGTTCAAAAAAGAATAGGAATTTGTGCCGCCTGTTTGAGCCGACAGAGAGAGCGAAAGCAACGACAGAACTACAACTGCCGCCACAGACTTGGTATATTTCGACTTGACAATCATCGTTTCGTTTGATTTTTTGCTTATTGCATAGGAGCTAAAGCCCATATACGTTATAACTATCTTTTTGCCGTTTTATTATATCGCCGTTTTGCAAAAGGATTTGGTCGTTTTTTTCGTACCTTTGCCAAATCAAAAAAACAAACACGACATGAAGAAGTTATTATCCCTTGCCTTGATAATGGCAAGTATGTTTTTAATTTCCCAAACCGCACAGGCACAATGTCCGTTTGGAGGAAAAGTGAATTGCAAAGGCGAATGTGGTCGCTTTACCGACGATAATGCCGACGGTTATTGCGACTTTGCCATTTTAGAACAATCAGAGCCTGCTCCGAAAGCCGAAGAAGTCTCCTCAAACGAGCAACAAACGTCCGTAAAGAAAGGAAGAGTAAACATCAAAGAGCGAAAGCAAGACAAGGAAAAGTCGCCCGAAAAGCCTCAAATCACCGATTTGCCCGCACAAATGCCCACAGAGCAAAGTCCGACCCTCACCCAAGAGCCTCAAAGCGAAACTTCCACCGAAACAACAGCTCACCAAGCAAGCACAAAAGCCCCAAAGCCTTACAGAGTTATCACAATCAGCGTTCTGTGTCTTGCTCTCTACCTTCTGACCTTTGTTTTGGAAAAGTCCGGCAAGATAAAAAAGACAACTCATCGAAAGATTTGGAACAGCATTTTGCTGATAACCTGCTTGGTATCCTGCATTTTGGGATTTGTTTTGGCATTGCAAATCAACTATCACTTTGCAATGGGAATTATGAAAGACATTTTGAAGTTGCACGTCGAGTTCGGAATAGCCATGACGATAGTTGCATTCTTCCATATCTTCTGGCACTTGAAATACTACAAAAACCTATTCAAGAAATAGCCCGATGCTCTCAAAGGCAATGAACAAACAGATTGTCTCTTTGGCAATCCCCAACATCATAACCAACATAACCGTTCCCCTTTTGGGTATGGTAGATACTGCAATCGTCGGACACCTGAACGCCGAGGGGCAATCGGCAGACTACATTGGTGCAATAGCCATAGGAACGATGATTTTCAATATCATTTATTGGAACTTCGGATTTCTAAGAATGGGAACAAGCGGATTTACCGCCCAAGCATACGGAGCAAAAGACCAAAGGCAGCAAATGAGCGTGCTTTTGAGAGCTTGTTTCATTGCCTTGGCGGCTTCTTTTTTACTGATAGTTCTTCAAAAGCCCATTGCAGCCTTGGTGTTTGCCTTTGTGGAAGACAAAAACTCTGCGGCAAGTCTTGCAGCCGACTATTTCTTCATACGAATCTGGGCAGCACCTGCAACACTCGGCATTTACGCACTGAAAGGCTGGTTTATAGGAATGCAGGACTCCAAAACACCGATGTGGATTTCCATTTTGATAAACGTACTCAACATTGCGTTCAGCTTTCTGCTCGCAATAGAATACGACATGAAAGTAAAAGGAGTTGCACTCGGCACGGTGATTGCTCAATGGGGCGGATTTGCCACCACACTTCTCTTTTGGTTTGTCAAATATGGCTCTTTGAGAAAACATATCGACCTCAAACACGCACTGAGTGCCAAAAAGTTGACAGAGTTCTTCAAGGTAAATGCAGATATTTTCCTTCGGACGCTCTGTCTTATTGCAGTAACGAGCTATTTCACCATTGCCTCTTCGTCAATGCCCTATCCCCTTTTGGCAGTCAATACATTGCTCATGCAACTGTTCACATTGTTTTCTTATTTCATGGACGGATTTGCATACGCCTCCGAATCGCTCTGCGGACGCTACAAAGGAGCAAAAGATTATGTCTCTCTCGCAAGCTGTGTCAGGCATATATTGCTGTGGGGAGGAGTGTTGAGCCTGCTTTTCACCATAATCTACTTCTTTTGGGGCGAAAACATACTCTCTATACTCACAGACAAAACAGAAGTACTTGCAGTCTGCAACGACTATAAGGCATGGACGCTTCTCATTCCTCTTTGCGGTTGTGTGGCTTTTCTTTATGACGGCATATTGATAGGAATGACCGAAACCAAAATAATGAGAGATGCCATTTTTGTGGCAACTGCATTGTTCTTTGTCTTGTTTTTCTCGCTCAAAGCAAGCATTGGCAACAACGCCCTTTGGATAGGATTTCTCACATACCTGTCTGCCCGAAGTATATTCATGATGTGGTGGAGCAAAAAGAAGATATTTGTTCCCCAAAACTGAATTCGCAACACTGACAACAGCAACGAAAACACTCTGTTAAGCCTTTAATAATCAGAGGTTTTGAAACCAACAAAATAAAACGGCGTTTTGGCAAAATAAATCGCCGTTTTATTTTTGCAAAACGGCGTTTTGTCCGAGTAAAACGGCGTTTTGTTTCTCCTGCTTTTTGCAGGAAATATATTTTTCTTGATTTCCTTACGACAAAACCACTTTTTTTGCCTATCTTTGCACCTTTGCAAATAGTAGATTTTAGTAGAAGTAAACACCAAAAACAGAGAAGGGAAAATGATAGACAAGAAAACCATAATCGGATTGGTACTTATCTTTTGTGTATTCGGAGTATGGATGTACATTACCCAGCCTTCCGAAGCAGAAAGGGCAAAAATGAAGCAGAAACAGGACTCTGCGATTGCTGCACAGATAAAAGCCGAAAAGGAAGCCGAGAAAGCCGAACAGATGTCAGAGCAAGACAACGAGAACATGAGCGAAGAACTGATTGCCATGGCAAAAGGCGACGATTCGGTGGCACTTGCAGCACAAAAACAGCTCTCCGACCAATTCGGAATCTTCTCCGAGGCTGCAATGAACGAGAATAAATCCCTCAGAGTGGAGAGCGATTTGATGGAAGTCGATTTTTCTTCTTTGGGAGCGAACATTGAGCAAGTCATACTCAAAGAATACAAGACCTATCACCAAGACAGCGTGAAATTTTTCACTAAAGGAGGCAACTCTTACGGGCTTAACCTCTCGGTCGGAGCAAGAGTTTTGAGAACAAAAGACCTTAACTTTGAAGTATTTGTAAATGACAAACCATACACATCAAACCAAAAACTGAAAGTTGGCGGAAAGGATTCGTTGGTTGTGTCGATGCGATTGTACACCAACCAAGACACTGCAAGCAAAGACCGAGGCTGCTTGGAATATCGCTACACAATAAGAGGCAATGACTATCGTGTGGGCTTCGAAATAGTGTTCAGCAATCTCAATAACGTCATTACCGACCGCAACACCTTGGAATTTGTGTGGGATGCGAAGCTCCGAATGAAAGAAAAGGACAGAAGCGTCGAGGTAAAGAACAGTTCGATATATTACCTTCTCAAAGACGAAGTCGAATATTTGAAAGAAAACGGAGTTGATGACCAAAAAGAAGAAAGCGGAATACCTATCCGATGGATTTCTTTCAAACAACAATTCTTCTCGACGGCATTGATTTCGGAGGAAGCGGAGAATTTCACTTACGCAAAGATGCAAACTCAGACCGAAAAAGGAGGAAAAGACAACTATCTGAGAACAATGAGTGCCAATATCAACATTCCTTTTGACGGAGACAAGAAGCACTATGAGTATGGCATGGATTTCTTCTTCGGTCCGAACAAATACTCTGTCATAAGCGACTACGACATAGACATGGAGCAGATTATCCCTCTGGGTTGGGGATTTTTCTTGCTGCATTGGATAAATCGATTTGTCATTCTGCCTGTCTTCAACTTCTTGCAGCAGTTTGGCTGGAATATGGGCATAATTATTTTGATTTTGACGATATTAGTCAAGTTGGTTCTCTTCCCTTTGGCATACAAGTCTTACTCTTCGTCGGCAAAGATGAGGATTATTGCTCCCGAAGTGCAGAAGATAAACGAGAAATACCCGAAACAAGAGCAGGCAATGCAGAAGCAGCAGGCGATAATGAACCTCTACAAGCGTGCAGGTATCAATCCGATGTCGGGCTGTCTGCCAATGCTGTTCCAATTCCCTATATTGGTTGCGATGTTTCGTTTCTTCCCTGCCTCGATTGAGCTTCGTCAGCAGAGCTTCTTGTGGGCTGACGACCTTTCGAGCTATGATTCTATATTGAATCTGCCGTTCAACATTCCGTTCTACGGTTCTCATGTGTCGTTGTTCTGTTTGCTCATGACCATTGCACAACTATTCTACACCCGAATGACGATGAAACAACAGCAACAAAGCAATGCCATGCCGGGAATGAAGTTCATGATGTACTTCATGCCGATAATGATGCTCTTTATTCTCAACAGCCAATCGGCAGCCCTCAACTACTACTATCTAATCTCGCTCTGCATAACATTTTTGCAAATGTTCATCATTCAGCGAACAATTAACGAGCAAAAAGTGTTGAAACGCTTGGAAGCAAACTCAAAGAAGCCTTTGAAAAAGTCCAAATGGCAACAAAGAATTGAAGCATTGGAAAAACAAAATCAGGCTTTGATTGCTGAAAGACAAAAACAACAAAACAAGAGAAAGTAATTAACTGAATTTATTAACCTTAAAAACAAAAAAGTATCATGTATTTTGGATTGATGATTATCATCTTCGTGTTGGGATACGCCGCCATAGCGTTGGAACATCCCCTCAAAATCAACAAATCTGCCACTGCATTGTTGTTGGCAGCTATTATCTGGGCAGTGTATGCCTTGATGGGTCCGGGCATAAGCCATGAAAATCTAATCGAACACCTTGGAGACACAGCAGAAATTCTTTTCTTCCTCCTCGGAGCAATGACGATTGTAGAGATTATTGACCGTCATGACGGATTTTCAATCATTACCGACCGCATAACAACAACCAACAAGCGTAAGTTGCTTTGGATTGTCAGCATTCTTACCTTCTTTATGTCGGCAGTGCTTGACAATTTGACAACCTCCATTGTCATGTGTGCATTGCTTCGCAAGCTGATTGCCGACAAGCAAACCCGCTGGTTCTTCTGCGGTATGGTCATCTTGGGAGCAAATGCCGGCGGAGCATGGTCCCCTATCGGAGATGTAACTACCATAATGTTGTGGATAGGTGGTCAGGTCAGTGCAAGCAAAATCATCATGGAGACATTCATTCCTTCATTAGTGTCTATGTTGGTGCCTTTGGCTGCAATAACCCTCACAATGAAAGGAAACGTGGAACGTCCTGCAACAAGCGAAACAAATGCCACATACAGCGTTTCAAAGAAACAAAGCCTCTTGACCTTGATAATGGGTGTGGGACTTTTGTTGTTTGTTCCCATATTCAAGACCATAACACACCTTCCTCCGTACTTGGGAATTTTGTTTGGCTTGGGCGTAATGTGGGTTACCACCGAGATTATGCACCGCAACTCTCCTGTGAACTATTCCAAGTTGAGCGTAAACACAATCATTCAAAGAGTAGATACACCTTCGGTTTTGTTCTTCCTCGGTATCCTTATGGCGGTACAATGCTTAAACGAGGCAGGACACTTGAACCTTTTGTCAAAAGCTCTTGACGAAAACATAGGAAACCCTTACGCAATCAACCTTATCATAGGCGTTTTGTCATCAATCATAGACAACGTTCCTTTGGTTGCAGCCTCAATGGGTATGTACCCTATTGCCGATGCAGCACAAGTACTTGCAGACCCTTCGTTGCATTTCTTTGCTCAAGACGGAGCATTCTGGGAAGGCTTGGCATACTGTGCAGGAACAGGAGGCAGCTTGCTCATTATCGGTTCGGCAGCCGGCGTTGCAGTAATGGGAATGGAGAAGATAGACTTTATCTGGTACTTGAAGAAGATAACCCTTTGGGCATTGCTCGGATACCTTTCGGGAGCAGGCACATTCTATTTGGTGTCTCGTTTCATTCTACACGTATAGCAGCATAACCCCTTGGTTACAACACAATAACCTTGGCGGCAGGGAAATCCACAAAAGTAGATTTCCCTGCCGCTTGTTCGTTTACTCCTTTGAAAAGAAGTTGCAATTATTCTCGGGGTTCTGTCGAAGTATAAGGTAGTGTCAAAAAACATGATTGTTGGTGAGCGGTTATCAAGAAATATGAGTATATTTGCATTGGTAATTCAGTATAATACATAGGCTGTGAACAAGGAAACATTCATCAAACTATTAAGTGAAAATGTCAAAAACTTTGACAAAGACATCAGCACGGAAGATGGGAGCTGGGTTGTAAAGGGTTTTATTGATATTTACAAGAATATCTACACAATATCTTCAGATACAAAAGTCATTTCTAAAATCATAGAGCTATACATCTTTCCGAAGATTGTAGAATTTGCGAACAAAAACGAATTGGAAATAGAGCTGACAAAAGCTCAAAATTATTATCCTGATATTACATTCAAAGACCAAGAAGGCAACTTGTTTGCCGTAGATTTGAAAAGCAGTTACAGAAAAGACGCAAATCATATCAATGGTATGACACTCGGAGCTTTCACAGGATATTTCCGAGAGAGGAAAAGCATAAAAAATATTTCTTATCCATACGACAATTACAAAGCCCATGTCGTATTGGGTGTAATTTATGATATTGTGCCTGACATCGACGAAAGAAAGACATATCCAATTGACCAACTAAATGAAATAGTCTCCGTTATCAAGAATTTTCAATTCTTTGTGCAAGAAAAATGGAAAATTGCCGCAGACCGCCCCGGAAGTGGCAACACAAAAAATATAGGTTCTGTCACGAAAATTGATGATTTAGTAAACGGAAACGGAACATTTGCCAATCTTGGAGAAAAATTTTTCAATGATTATTGGATGTATTACCTTACCACCGATATGGCAAAGAAGGCTGAATTGCCAAAACCATACTATACCAACTTGACAGAATACAAACAGTTCAAACATATTGAGTAATGGCATCGCAATTATCTCTTTTTTCTGAATATATTCCTGCTGTTGCCAAGTTTCCATCTACCCGTTATCAGGGTAGTAAACAGAAGTTTGCCGACTGGATATGGAATTGTGTCAAAGACATTCCTTTTCATTCTGCATTAGATGCTTTTGGCGGTACGGGTTGCATTTCTTTCCGTTTGAAAGAAGAAGGCAAACAAGTAACATACAACGACATTCTTCCTTTCAATCAGATTATTGGCAAAGCTCTGATAGAAAATACCAACGTCATATTGACCGAATACGAAATAGATGCTTTGCTCAGAAGAAATGAGAACTTTGCTTATCCCGATTTTATTGAACGCACCTTCAAAGACATCTACTTTACAGACGAAGAAAATCGGTGGTTGGATATTGTTTCGACAAATATTCGCCACATTAAAAACCCTTACAAGCAAGCCATTGCTTATTTTGCCTTGTTTCAAGCTTGCATCATAAAACGACCATACAACCTTTTTCACAGACGGAATTTATATGTGAGGCTACAAGAAGTTGAAAGGAGTTTTGGTAACAAAAAGACTTGGGACACTCCGTTTGAAGTCCATTTTAGAAAATTCGTAGAGGAGGCTAACAATGCAATATTTGATAATGGTGAAAGGTGTCGTTCTCTCAACTGCAATGTCTTCGATTTGAAACCAACGTTCGACTTTGTTTATATTGATACTCCATATCTGAATGATAATGGTGTGGGAGTAGATTATGCAGATTTTTATCATTTTTTGAACGGACTTGTTGATTACGATAATTGGAATACGCACATCGATTACACAAGCAAACACTTGCGTTTGTTTCGACGACCAAATGTTTGGAACAACCCGGGAACAATTCATCAGGCGTTTGAGCAGCTGTTCTCTCAATTTAGCAACGCCACAATGGCTGTTTCTTATCGTTCAAACGGAATACCATCAGTCGATGAGCTTGTATTGATGTTGGAGAAACTTGGTAAATGCGTTAAAATATATCAAAGCGATACTATTAAATATGTTCTAAGTACCAAAGTGTCAAATGAAGTATTGATTGTTGCGCGTTGATGCTATTTCAAGATAGTGTTTCAAAAATCGCGTCCGCAGCTTGATTAGCACCGTTCATAACTTCCATTTGTTATTGCAAAATTAACGATTATTCTTGCTCTTCTATCTTAAAATCACTCCAACCGAATGCATTCTTGTAGGCATCGGAAGTATTCTTCGGCACATATAGCACAATATTTTCTGCTCCACTTAATTGTCCGCTCACCTTCGGCGGAATAGTTGCATTGACTATTACAGACTTAAAACTATAAGCACGATACTGCATAAATTCTATTTCTTTCAAAGACGAAGGCAGTTCCAATGATTTCATATTGTCAAAATTCCAAAAGACCTCTGTGTTAATCGTCTCAACACCCTCAGGGACACAATAACTCCTTCGAGAACAATTCGGAACAGAGTAAAGAATCTTTCCGTCTTTGGAGCATAACGCCCCTTCTACCACACTGAAATAAGGATTATCCGAAGCAACGCTAAACTCTTTGATGTGTGGGCTGTAAGAAAACACACCGTATGGAACTTTTTTGAGAGTTTTCGGCAAAAAGACATCTGTCAATTCGGAAGAATCAACACCCAAACGCCATTCACCCTTAATTTCTTCCAAACCGTCATGTAGAATAAGGTGTTTCAATCCATCACTAAACGCAATAGCACTATACTCAATACTTCGTACATTGGAAGGTATCTCCAATGTACGAAGATTTGTTGTCCTTGAAAACATTCTCTCCGGTATCTCACTTATGCCCTTAGGTAAGTCTATATGCTCAATGTCTGAAAATCTAAATGCTAATTCTCCTATTGATGTTACTGTGTCCGGCAAAGTAATTCTGCGGATTTTGGAGCTTTCAAATGCTTGGTCTTCTATTTTTGTCAAACCTTGAGGTAAATCAATGCTTTCCAAGTTACTCTCCATAAAAGCTGAATATCCTATTACTTTTACAGAAGCAGGAACAACAAAATGTTTATATGGATATGCCGAAGGAAAGGCAACCAACTTTGAAAGGTCTTTGCTGTATATTACCCCGTCAATGACTGAAAAATATGGATTGGCACTATCAACTTCATACGCCGCAATGCCGCACCCTGCAAAGCAACTGCCGTCAAGAGATTTTACAGAAGCCGGTATGTGAATGGATTTGATAGACTCACAACAAGTAAAAGCAAGGTAATAAATTTCCTCCAAACCTTCAGGAAGATGTATATCTGTCAGTTGCGGACAACAATAAAAACCACCAACACGTTTCAGCCCTTCCGGCAACACAAGTGTTTTCAATGTATCTGAGTTGTCAAATCCCGAGTCTCCATCTTCCATTTCCTCAAATGTACTTTTAATTCCTTGTGGTAAAATACACGACTCTAATTGAGTACGACAACCAAAATATGGCAGTTCATCATCATCGACGTATGTTGCACTTCCCATATCAAGGTGCTTTAATGCAGGTGAGTTTTCCTCATCGGGACACCAATTATCATAATCATCATAACAACCTTCTATTCTACACATATCGTCCAAAACATCATCAAAATCCTCCTTCCCCAAAAAGCCTGTAATCTTTAACGATACAAGATTGTGTATTTCTTCTTCTGTCAAAAACTTAGACAAGGTATTAGCCTCACTAAGGTGAATGGTCTTGTGTTCTTTCATGGCTCTATATAGAATTTATTCGTAAATCAGATACTCAAATAAGCGATTACAAATGTACAACATTTCTATAAATACGCACACTATTACCCCTTAAAGTTAGCTGATTATTTATTTGAATTCCCAGAAATAAAGCCTCCTGCAAGCAAATTAAAAAGCCTGCGGTCGGTGAGGCTTACTATTCTATTGCCTTGAAGTCACCTCTGTCAATGACTAATTCGTAGCCTATGCGTTTCATTCTGTTTTGTAGGCAGAACCTGCACTCTGCTGCCTCCTCTCCTGTACAAATTTTGCTGTCGTACAACGCATATTTCTTTCTCACACTCACCGGAGACAAATTTGGCATCACCACATTAGCACCTGCCAATATACCCTTCTCCCTTCCGCAAGCATCTATTGTTCCCAAAGCCGTTGTAGATGGTATCAAAGCATTGGGAATCATCAGCCTGAGTATTGCAATCAAAAAGGTGGTAAGCTCAAGTGTTCCCTTGCTCTCGTTGCGAAACGGAGTATCACAATGAGGGATAAATGGTCCAATGCCTATCATGTTTGGAGACAGCTCCTCAATAAATTTCAAGTCTTCTGCTATATTCTCTGTCGTTTGAAAAGGCGACCCCACCATAAAGCCTGTACCAACTTGATAACCAATCTCCTTTAAGTTTCTCAAACACTGCTTTCTATTCGTCAGAGACATCTTGTCGGGGTGCAGCTTTCGGTAATGGCTTTCAGTTGCCGTCTCATGACGAAGCAAATACCTGTCCACCCCTGCATTGAAAAACATAGAATAAGCCTCATAGCTCCTCTCTCCTATCGACAAAGTCAAAGCACAATCAGCAAATCGGCTCTTTATCTCTCTAATTATATCGGTTATAGTGTCATCTGAATAATACAAATCCTCACCACCCTGCAAAACGAAAGTCCTGAAACCAAGTTCATAACCTGTTTCGCAACACTCTAAAATATCCTCTTTGGTCAGCCTGTACCTCTCGACCTTATTGTTCTCAGCCCTTATGCCGCAATAGTAACAATTATTCTTGCAGTGATTTGTAAACTCTATCAATCCACGAGTATATATCCTGTTGCCAAAATACTTATGAGCAATCTTTCTCGACTTCTCAAACAAATACTCACTCAACTCCTCATTCCTGTTATCAATCAGAGTAATAAACTCCTGCTTTGTAAGCGTTCGATTTAACTCCAACTTATCAACTAAATTCCTCATCTGAACCTCCACAATGTTTATCTCCTAATTATTACCATTTGCAGCTGCAAAGATACTAATTTGAAACCAATTCACAACCGACAAATCCTATACAAATAAAAAAGACCGCCAAAAAGACGGTCTAAAGATTGAGGAAATCAATAAAATGATTGGCGATATTGATTTTACAACTCCTTCCCTGTATGGAGTAACCTCAATTCGGTTGCAAAAATACGAAAAGTTTGAGAAACAACAAAGAAATAGTGCAAAAACATCGACATAGAACATAGGCTTCTGATAAGTCCCTATGACTTCCTATTCTCTACCGAGCAACTATCTTTCTACCTATCTTGCAACGCTCTCTCTGTTCACCCGAAAGCAAAGGGCAAAAAAAAGAGAGCCTCACATTGCTGCAAGGCTCTCTGT
>JAEDJL010000031.1 GCA_016296345.1 Bacteroidales bacterium
AAGACTTCGTGTTAGTGAGCAAAAACCCTTATGTTGTTGCAGAGGGACTAAACCTCGCTCCGAAAAACACTTATTTTGCTCTCAAAACAGGTGAAATTTTACTCAAAATTCTCGCTTAAAATCCTTGATTTTTATCGTCGAAAAATATGGAAAGAAGTTGTTATTGTTCAAAAATCCACAATCATATCATTTGCGAACAATCGTTGGCAAAGCATAAGTACCACCCAAGACATTGATGTCTTATAATCGGTTGGTTCTATCAGGCGGTTGGTTCGTTTAGTTCTAACCATCGCAATTCTTTTTGGTCGATTTGCTCCAAGATTTGTTGATACAGTAGGGATTTTTCGGTCAGTTGGTCGGGGTTTAGTTCGCCGGAGTTCATTTGTTGCTCCAAGTAGGCTTTTTGTTGTTCTAATTCGGGCAGGCTCTTCTCTATTTCTTCCAACTCTCTTTGTTCTTTGTAGCTTAGTTTGCGTTTGGTGTGTTCTCGTTGCGGCTTTTTGGTTTCGGCAGTTGTCTTTTCGGCAGAGTGCTTGGCTTCGTTCTCGGCTTTTTGTTTGGATTTTTTATCTTCCAAATAGCGTGTGTAAGCGAACGGATACTCTTTTATTTTACCATTTGGCTCAAACACAAAGAGCTGTGAGCAAATCCTGTCGAGAAAGTGGCGGTCGTGTGAGACCACAAGCAGACAACCGTCATAGTCTTCAAGAAAATTCTCCAACTTCATCTGGGTATAGATGTCCAAGTCGTTGGTCGGTTCGTCCAAGATGAGAAAATTGGGGTTGGTGATGAGGATTTCCAAAAGGAAGAGCAAGCGTCTCTCTCCTCCCGAAAGGAGTGAGTATTCGGTAAACTGCTTTTGTGGCGGAATACCGAAGTAGGTGAGATATTGTGAGGCACTAAGGTGTGTTCCGTCTGCAAGGGTGATGCTGTCGGTGGAGCGTCTGATGATGTCGATGACCCTTGTGTCGGGCTTTTCTGTCGGTGTGTTCTGAGTGAAGTAGCCAATGGTGATGGTTTGTCCTATGGTTATCTTGCCTTTGTCGGCTTTGGTCTTGCCGGTTATCACTTCCAAGAAAGTGGTCTTGCCACATCCGTTGCTGCCTACAATTCCTATTTTGTCGCCTCGCTTATATGTGTGTGAGAAGTCGTCAATTATCACTCTGTTGTCAAAAGTCTTTGTGATGTTGTTTATTTCCAATATCTTGCTTCCTATTCGGCGGCTTTTGACACTAAATGTTTTGCTTTCTTGTTCGACTTTTTGTTGCAGCTGTTGTTCGAGTTGCTCAAAGGCTTCGATGCGTGAGCGAGATTTGGTGCCTCGTGCCTGTGGCATTCTCCTAATCCATTCGAGTTCTTTCTTATATAGGTTTCTTGCCTTTGCCTGCCAAGCTACCTGCTGTTGCTGTCGTTCGGCTTTCTTTTCAAGATAGTAGGCAAAGTTGCCGTTATATTTGTTGATTGTGCAGTTGTCAAGTTCGTAAATGTCGGTGCTGATTGCGTCAATGAAGTATCTGTCGTGCGAAACAACCAAAAGGCTTTGATTTGCCTTGCTCAGATAGCTCTCCAACCATTCTATCATCTGAATGTCGAGGTGATTTGTAGGTTCGTCAAGCAGCAATACTTCGCTGTTGCTGAGCAATACCATGCAGAGGGCGACCTTTTTCCTTTCTCCTCCCGAGAGTGTGGCAACATTTTGCTCCAAATCGTTGATTTGCAATTTGCCGAGGATTTCTTTGACGTTGCTTTCGTAGTTCCATGCTGCCATGCTGTCCATTTCGGATATGGCTTCGGTGAGTTCTTGTTGCACCTTTGGAGAAGGGTCTCTCTGAACGGCTCTGACTGCCTGCTCATATCGCTTGACGGTCTTCATAAGAGGGCTGTCGCTCTCGAAGATTACGTCCATTATGCTTGCCTGCACTCCCTGCAAGGGTTGTTGTTCGAGATATGCAATGCTGATATTTTTGCGGAAACTCAGCTTTCCGTCGTCGTAGGGTTCTTTTCCTGCAAGTATTTTGAGCAAGGTGCTTTTTCCGCTGCCGTTTGCTGCCACAAGTGCGGTCTTCTGACCTTTGTTGATGCCGAAACCTATGTTTTCAAACAGTGGTTTCTCGCCATAGCTCTTCGAGAGGTTTTCAACAGTTATGTAGTTCTCTGCCATTTATCGACGTTTTATGCCGTACTGAGCCGGAATAGTGAAGGGGTATTGCTGAGGGGTGTCAAACTTGATGTCGGTTTGGGTTAGTTTGAGCTTGTATGTGCGGTTTGAAAGGGTGGCTTCAACCTCATATATCGGCATACTGCCGCTCTGCACTTTCTTTTTGACCAACACTTCTGCCGCAAGAGGCTTGGTAAGTCCGAACTGCATTTGACTATCTACCGTGTCGGTGAGGAATTTCTCTATTGCCTTGTTGTCAAGGCTCTTTCCGCCTGTTGCAAGTGTGCTTTTGGCAATGATGTAAGCCTCCGAATTGATTTTGTCCAAGGCATATACGCTGTCGCAAGTAAGTTTGCCTCTTGCCACCTCGCCAAGCAGTGCCGACACGCTGCACCATATAATACTATCGTGGCTTGCCCTGACTTGCAACTTGAAGGGTATGGAATTGAAGCTGCCCTTATATTGTGCTGCAAAGGTGGTATAGCCCACGCTCTCCTGCTCGGAAGGTTTCAAAACAGCATCTTGTTTTGGTGAAACGACATTTTGCTTTCGTGAAACGCCGCATGAGCAAAAAAGAGCAATGGTGGCAAGGAGTGTTATCAGTGTTCTTGTTCTCATCTTTCTGTTTTTTGTTTGATTGCTTGGTAGTGTTGCAATACGGTGTCGCTCCATTGGTCTTGCGGAATGTCTGTTGTTTCAAACACTTTGAGAGCCTCGGCATATTTTCCTGCAACATACAACACCCATGCGTATGTGTCGGCGTATGTGATGTTATCTTTGTTTGACGCATATACCTTTTGTGCCATTTTCTCTGCCTTGTCCAAGTCTCGTTCCGCAAGGCTGAGATAGTAGGCATAGTTGTTGAGGGCGGGAATGTTGTCGGGATTGAGATTCAACACCTTGTCGTAGGTTGCAAATGCCTCTTCCCTCCTGCCTACTGCATGATAGCTGTCGGCAAGGTTGAGATAAAAATCTTCTCTCAGTGCTTTGTCGCTTCCGCTTCGCTTCAAGCCGCTTGTGAAAGTCTCTATCGCTCCCTCATAGTCTTCCTTTGCCATAAGGTTTACTCCTTTGAAAAGATAGGGAATAGGCTGAGAAGGAAATTGTTCTATGGCTTGGTTTGCCGACGCAATGATACTGTCGGGTGATGCAAAGGTGCTTTGGGCAAAAAGCAGGTTTTGGTAAGTCGTATAGTCGTTGTTGCCCAATGCGATACTCCTTTGGGCTGCATCTGCCGCTCGTTCAAATAGCAAAATCCTCATATAACCTATGCAGAGATACTGCCACATCTCGGCTTGCTGAGAATGCAGCTGCTTCATTGCCTCAAGGTGTGAAATATATTTTGAAAAGGTTTCCGGATCTCCATCGACCTTGTCGCCATATACGCTCAACATCACCATGTTTTTGGTATTGAAATCCATAGATTGGTTTTTGCACATCTTGTCTATGTATTCTTCGGTTTGTTGAGGACGATTGGTTTTGTTGTAATAGTCTATCAGTGCAACAATGTTATTTTCGTCGTCAGGCGATACCTCTTCTATCTTTTTATAGTAGGCAAATGCCTTGTCGTAGTCGGAGTTTGCCATTGCATTCTGTGCCAAAATAGACAGATAATCTGTATTCTGAGGATATAATTTCGAGAGCTTTTCAACCTCTTTGATTGCTTTGTCGTTTTGTCCGCCCATAGAGTATATCCTGTACTTTATCATGCCTGTCTCTTCGCTCGCTCCGTGTTGCTTTTCCAAACGTTCAATCGCTCCTGCCGCCTTTTTGTATTCTTCTGCTGCAAGATAAGTCTCTGCCAAAAGCATATAATACTCGTCTTGTTGAGGATATTGCTTTACCAAGACTTCATATTGTTCGGCTGCAAGCAAGGGTTGAAACATCAGACGGTAAATCTCTGCCAACTGAAGCCTGTACCAATGGTTCTTCGGGCTGAGTTGCACTGCTTTTTCGTTGTATTTTATCGCTTTTTCTATGTCGTAATTCTCAAAACTCAAAGCCGACAGACGATAATATGCCAAAGAGTTGTCGGGTTGCAGCGAGAGAATGTCTTGATATATCTTTTCGGCTTGCTCTCTGTTGCCGATTTCATTTTGGGTTGCCGCATCGATAATCATTTCCGCAACTTTGAGGCTCTCGGAAGTCCTTCCCTCCGGTTGTCTCAAAGTCTCGGAACATGAAAACAGCAAAATGCTTGTTGCCAAAAGAACAAGCAGACGATTGATTTTTGTTGTCATTATAATTCTGTTTCGCTATAATCTCCCAATGAGAGGTGTTGCGGTTTTGCAACAAGTCTGACGTTGTTTCCTATCATCGATTGAGAAAGAACGCTGTCGGTTATGGTGGTTTGTCTTCCCACAATGGAGTTTGCAATCACGCTTCCGCTCACCTTGGTCTGCTTTCCGATGCTTACATACGGTCCTACAACCGAATTGTTCAGCTCCACACCATCGGCAATGCTCACAGGAGGAATGATTGTAGTGTTGTTGCAAACGACATCTTTGGCAATCAGTTGTTCTTTTGCGTCTTTGAGTGCGAGCACTCTGCAATTTGTTTGTATTGTTGCAAGCGGATTGCCGCAGTCGAGCCACTCTTTGACATCGTTGGTCTTGAATTTCAATCCCTTGTCGAGCATATTCTGCAAGGCATCTGTCAGTTGGTATTCACCACCCTTGGTTACGTTGTTGTCAATCAGGTATTGCAATTCGTCAAGTAAGTTTTCGCCCGATTTGAAGTAGTAAATACCGATGATAGCCTCGTTGCTGACGTATTCTTTTGGTTTTTCGACAAAGCCTGCAATCGTTCCGTCGGCGTTTTTCCTCACAACACCGAACGCACTCGGGTCTTCGACCTTGTGAGTCCATATTATACCGTCCTCGTTCGTGTTCATCGCAAAACCTGCATCAAACAATGTGTCGGCAAATGCAACGGTTACCTTGCCTTTGAGGCTCTGTCTTGCACACCATATTGCGTGTGCCGTTCCCAAAGGTTGCTCTTGGTGATATATCCTGCCCTTTGCTCCTATGCTTTCGGCAATCGCAATCAATTCTTTCTCGACCTGAGAGCCAAAATCACCAATTATGAAACCTATCTCTTCGGTCTTTCCTCCCACAACCGAGATAATATCTTCGCACAATCGCTGTACAATAGGCTTTCCTGCCACTTCGATAAGCGGCTTGGGGGTTGTCAATGTGTGCGGACGCAATCTCTTGCCCATGCCCGCCATTGGAATGATTATATTCATACGTTTACTGTTTTTTTGATGTGGCAAAGTTATTATAAAATGTCGAAACCAAGGCACTTTTTGCTCTTCTATTGCGATAAATTCGGCATTTTTCTTTAATAATTACACAATCCGTCTTGCAAACCGCAATATTCCTCAAAATAAAACAGCGACCGGAGTATGTCCGGTCGCCGTTTTGGTTCGATGTGTATTCTTCT
Source organism: Bacteroidales bacterium (assembly GCA_016296345.1). Classification (GTDB taxonomy): domain Bacteria; phylum Bacteroidota; class Bacteroidia; order Bacteroidales; family P3; genus Onthomorpha. The sequence continues at coordinate 5,603 of JAEDJL010000031.1, forward strand.
GTATTTATTCCGGGAAAGAAACGCCTGCGTTTTCTCTGCCGAGAGTGTCGCAAAGAGGGTAAATCAAACAACTATTGTATGATTAACTTCTCTTCGACACTGCCTTTGACGGTGTTGATTTTCACAATGTACGTTCCCGAACTCAACCCTCGTGTGTCTATCACTCCCTCAAAGGTATTTACATTCTGCTCTCTGACAACACGTCCCGACATATCGACAATTTGAACCGTCCTTATATCAAAGTGGCTCAACACCTTGACATAATCCTTTGCCGGATTGGGATAAACATAACACATCTTTTGCAACTCAACCTCGCTCAACGCTCCCTGTCCTCCGCCGCTCGTCTCAACAGGTATCATGATGATAGGAACCATTGCTATGCGAATATGTTGCCAAATGTCATACGCAGGGTCTTCATCGAACGAATACCACTGCCCGTTGTGCTTTAAGTATTTGGGGTCGGAATAAGAACACAATGGTATTGCCGTACTGTCTTGTTTAAGTGCATTCTGATAATGTTCCCAAAGAGGCCATTCCGTATGCCATGTGTTATTTATCGTGTCTCTAAGTCCCGGATATGAACTACAATAGTGGTCTAACACTCCCCAAAAGATAGTATCATAGTTGTAACCTGTCTCAAATGGTCCTCCGTGTGCCATAATAGAATCTCTCATGCAAGGACTATAAACATTACAAGTATGAAAGACCCTGAACGTATTCCCATAGCCGAACATAGGGACGTCAAATGCTATCTTGAAATCGTTTATGTTGGTCAGAGAATCATAATCTCTCGAAGGAAAATAATAGGTATTCCAACCGCCTCTGTTCCAATGATAGGTCGTCAATCCGTCGGGCGACATAGGGTTTGTGGTGTGAAAAATTGTCGAACTTATGGTATCAAATTGGTCATTCAGCACACACAACTGTCTGTAATCATCTAATGCAGAGATGCTCAGCTTGATTGCAACTCCGCAAATCACATAATCGTTGTATGGTATCTCCAAATGGTACTCTTGGGCAAAGGCTTCGGCATAGTGAACCAAGTTGTCGTTGCTGTCTGTATAGCAATTTGCACCAACAACATAACCGTCCGGCATGGGAGCATCGGGATCGCAATACTGACGTTTCAAAGCATTATACCAGCCAAACTTTGAATACGGATATGAATATGAGAAGGTGTTCCCTTCCGGTTCAAGTCTTGTCTCAAATCTGAATATTAAAGTATCATCTGTCGAGAAACAATTTTCAACAAAAGAAGTATCAAAAACATACAATAAGTCATACTGAGATGAATCAGGCGGATCTACATAGTGGTATTGAGCCTTCAATTCCGCCATTGCAAACAATAAAACGAATACTAAAAGAAATCTTGCTTTCTTCATGACTGACATTTTTTTAATTAAACATATTACTACTGTCAAAAGATGACTTAATCTCGACAAACATCGCAAAAATTCACTCTTTCGCAACATTTGACCCGACAAAGATACAAACGTTTTTGCGTTTCGACAATAGCAAAATGATATTTTTTTGTTTCATCGATAAAATTTTATGTTTTTAGTCAAGCCAAAGCAAGAATACAAACAAAATAAAACGGCGTTCTGTTTGAGTAAAAGGGCGTTTTACAAAAATATATCGGCGTTTTGGAAAAATGAAACGGCGTTTGGTTTTTCGCTTTTCAAACAGATACGTTTCTATCAGGTTGTCAGCGACTTACAAGGCTTAACAATTATTTAACAAACGCTTAACACAGGCTTAACAGCTTTGCGAAATTTGCGATATACTTTTGCACCGTAAAAAATCAAAAACAAAGAAACAATGAAAAAAATCATTTACACTATTGCAGCATTGACCCTTATGAGTGGTATGGCTGTGGCTCAAGACGAAGTAAAAAAAGATTCTCTTTCACTGCTTACCGAAAGGGTTGAAAAGAATGAGGGTGCTGTGAGCAAGTTCTCCAAATTGAAGTTCTCGGCTTACGTTCAGGCTCAAGCCGAATTTGCTCAACAGGACGGCAAAACAAAAACAGGAAAACTTACCTCGATTAACAAAGACACCGAAAGCGACTTTTTCACTCGCTATGGCATAAGAAGAGGAAGGTTGAAGTTTGAATACGCAGGAAAATACGCCAAGAGCGTATTCCAGTTGGACATAACCGAAAAGGGATTGGGCTTGAAAGATGCTTATTTCCAAATGGACGAACCTTACTTGAAGATGTTCGGCATGAAATTGGGAGTATTTGACAGACCGTTTGGCGACGAGATTTCGTACTCTTCTTCACTTAGAGAAAGCCCCGAAAGGACTTGGTTGTATCAAAACCTCTTCCCTGACGAAAGGGACCTTGGTGCAATGATGATTGTTCAAGCTCCAAAGCAATCGGCTCTTGAGGGTTTGAAGTTGGAAGCAGGTCTTTTCTCCGGTAATGGTATAAGACAGGACGACAATGGCAAACTTGACTTCATAGGACACTTGAAATACAACAGAGCAAGCTCAAACGTGGAATGGGGATTGGGTACTTCGCTCTACTATGGCAGCGTAAACAATGCCGATACTCTCTTGTTTGAAGTAAAAGACAACCAATGGGTGGCTTCAAGCGTCGAAAGAAACTCGACAAACACAAGACTATACTACGGAATTGATGCACAAGTGTCGGTAAGTACCTCTTGGGGTCTTAGCAACATAAGAGCCGAATACTTGATTGGACAACAACCTTCGGTCAAGTCGTCTTTCACCTCGACAAAAGCAAACAGCTATGATGCTTCTGCTCCTTTCAACTATATGAGAAACTTTATGGGCTGGCACGTTTACTTTGTTCAAGACATCTATCGCCTGCCTGTATCGCTTGTTGTGAAGTATTCTTGGGCTGATGCCAACACCGACCTTGCCGGCGACGAGATTGACAACAAAACCGACCTTGCTCAGAGCAGCATAGGCTTGGGTCTGTTGTACAGATTGAACAGCAACCTCAGACTTATGGCATACTATGACATCAACTCCAACGAAACGACAAACCAAATAGAGAAGTACAGCAAGGATTTGAAAGATAATGTGTTTACATTGAGATTACAATATAAGTTTTAACAAATTTACTAAACAGTTACAAAGATGAAAAAGACAGCAATCGTATTATTGGCAGCTTTGATGAGCGTTTCAGGATACTGCCAAAAGATTAAGGGAAGCGACACCGTCTTGCCGCTAAGTCAAAGAGAAGCTGAGGCATACTCGGCAAAGGGAGGAAAAGTCAGTGTGAACGGAGGAGGAAGCGGAGTCGGCATTTCGGCACTCATTTCGGGCAGCTGCGACATCGCACAAAGCTCTCGAAAGATGAAATTCTCCGAAAAAAAGAAACTGCAACAAGCCGGAAAACAGGCAAAGGAAGTGATAATTGCATACGACGCCATTGCAGTGATTGTAAACCCCGCAAACAAAGTCAGCAAGCTCACAAGAGAACAGTTAGAGAAGATTTACACCGGCAAAATCACTAATTGGAAACAAGTGGGCGGCGAAGACATGAAAATAGTCGTCTATTCGAGAGAGACTTCTTCGGGAACGTATGAGTTTTTCAAAGAAAGCGTGATGAAAAACAAGAACTACCTTCCGTCGGCTCTTGCAATGCCTGCAACAGGTGCAATAATCCAATCGGTAAAGCAAACAAAGGGTGCTATCGGTTACGTCGGTCTTGCATACCTCAACAAGGAAGTGAAAGCCTTGCAGGTAAGTTATGACGGCAAAAACTTCGTTGCTCCGAGCGTTGCGACCGCCAAAAACAAGACCTACCCGATTGTAAGACCACTTATGTACTACTACGAGATTAAATCGGAAAAGAAGGTACGTCCATTCATCGATTTCGTACTCTCTTCCGAAGGTCAGAAGATAGTTTCCAAGGTTGGATATATTCCAATCAAGTAAAAAGCAAAAGTCAATGGCTATGAAATGCGAAACAAACAAGATTTGGCAAAAAATTGTTGAAGGTTGCATCAAACTCAGTGGAAGCATTAGTTCGCTCATAGTTGTATTGATAATAGTTTTCCTTTTCAAAGAGGGGTTAGGATTGTTTTCCAACAGCACGGTTGAAAGTGGTTACACTGTGGCAGTGCAAGAGAGCAATCCTGTCTCTCGTTTGAATGCCGAGCAACTGAGACTTATCTTTGACGGAGAGCTTACTCGGTGGGAAGACATCAAGCAAGAGGGCGACGAAACTTTCTCGGGCGATATTGTTGTGGCTCACGACATCGACCAAGCCATGGAACAAGAGGACAAAATGCACCTTATCGCTTTTGTTCCGACCGAATACCTTGACGAAATAGGAGAAATGAAAGCTGTTGATTGCGGTAATGTCAATCTTTCGGACTTTTTTGCCGGCAAGATATGGATGCCGACCGCTCAACCTGCTCCTCAGTTCGGTGTATTGCCGATTATTCTCGGCACATTGTGGGTCAGCTTGGCTGCAATCCTCATTGCCTTGCCTTTTGCTTTGGCTGCGTCGGTCTATTTGTCGGAAATTGCAGACAAACGCTTGTATAAATTCCTCAAACCTGCAATAGAGTTGCTTTCGGGTATCCCTTCGGTAGTCTATGGCTTCTTCGGATTGGTGGTAATCGTGCCAATGATACAACGAGGCTTCGGTTTGGACGTCGGAGAGACCGCTCTGTCGGGTGCAATCATTCTTGCAATCATGGCTTTGCCCACAATAATCACCATTTCCGAAGATGCAATGAGGGCAACGCCCGACAGCCTCAGGGAGGCTTCCCTTGCCCTTGGTGCAAATCGCTGGCAAACTATATATAAGGTGGTAATTCCCCATGCAAAAAGCGGCATAACGGCAGGTGTGGTTTTGGGAATTGGTCGTGCAATAGGCGAAACTATGGCTGTTCTCATGGTCTGCGGAAATGCTGCCGTGATGCCTCACACTCTTTTGGAGCCGATACGGACAATTCCTGCGAGCATTGCAGCCGAGCTTGGCGAAGCTCCAAACGGCGGAGCGCACTATCAGGCTTTGTTTATGTTGGCTTGCATATTGTTTATCATCACTTTGCTGATAAATTTGACCGTCGATTACATTCAGAATAAGGGAACAATTAAACAGAAATCGAAATGAAAAAGACTAAACAAACTATTGCTTTTTGGATTATAAGATTGATGAGTCTGAGTATCCTTGGTGTTTTGGTGTGGATACTTGCTTTCATCTTGGTCAGGGGTATCGGTGCAGTGTCGTGGGAGTTTCTCACATCTATGCCCGATGACGGAATGACAGGCGGAGGTATTCTGCCTGCAATAGTGGGTACTATTTGTCTGAGTGTGGGAAGTATGATTTTTGCTTTCCCCATCGGGGTTCTCAGCGGCATATATCTCAACGAATATGCAGGCAATGGTAAGATTATCCGCTTCATTCGCATGATGACAAACAACCTTTCGGCAATTCCTTCTATCGTTTTCGGATTGTTTGGTATGGCTTTGTTCGTCAATGGTCTGGGTTTCGGAGATAGTATCTTGGCGGGAAGTCTCACTCTCGGCATTTTGGTTCTGCCGGTTGTGATAAGAACGACCGAAGAAGCCCTAAAACAAGTTGATGACAGCTATCGGCACGGCTCTCTTGCCTTGGGAGCAAGCAAATTGCAGACAATCTTCAAGGTTGTTCTTCCCATGGCTATGCCAAACGTGCTTACCGGTCTGATACTCTCACTCGGAAGGGTGTCGGGAGAAACAGCTCCCATTTTGTTTACAGTGGCCGCTTACTTCTTACCAAAGTTGCCTACAAGCATATTTGACCAAGTAATGGCACTTCCTTATCATTTGTATGTGCTTTCAACTTCGGGAACAGACATCGAGGCATCGCGTTCGATGGCTTTCGGAACAGCTTTCGTACTTGTGATGATTGTGTTGATACTCAACCTTATTGCCAATGCATTACGAAGATATTTCAGCAAGAAAACAAAGATGAATTAGAGTTATGAAGATAATAGAAACAAAGAATTTGAACTTTTGGTACGGCGATTTCCACGCTCTGAAAGATATAGACATGGAAATAGAGCAGAACAGCGTAACTGCTTTTATCGGTCCTTCGGGTTGCGGAAAGAGTACCTACCTTCGCTTATTCAACAGAATGAATGACTTGATTGCAGGCACAAAACTGCAAGGCGAGGTCCTCATAGGAGGCGAAAATATTTATGATAAATCGGTTGATGTGGACAATTTGAGAAAACGTGTCGGCATGGTATTTCAAAAGCCCAATCCTTTCGGAAAGAGTATTTTCGATAACATTGCCTACGGACTGAGAGTAAATGGAGTAAAAGACCACAAACTTATTGCCCAAAGGGTTGAAGAAAGCCTCAAATCGGCTGCTCTGTGGGAAGAAGTCAAAGACAAATTGAACAAATCGGCTTTTGAACTCTCGGGAGGACAACAACAGAGACTCTGTATTGCAAGAGCCTTGGCTGTAAAGCCCGAAATACTTCTCATGGACGAACCCGCATCGGCTTTGGACCCTATTTCGACGGTCAAAATCGAAGACTTGATTTTTGAACTCAAAAAACAATATACGATAGTTATCGTTACGCACAATATGCAGCAAGCGGCAAGAGTGTCGGACAAGACGGCGTTCTTCTACCTTGGCGAATTGATTGAGTATGACGACACAAACAAAATTTTCACCAACCCTTCAAAGCAGGCAACACAGAACTACATCACCGGTCGTTTCGGTTGATTTTGGCAAAACAGAATTTCAAACAAACAAATACAAAACACAAAATGGTAAAACATATAGACAACGAACTGAAAGCTCTGAACGATTCATTGGAACAAATGTGGACCTTGGTGTTCAGACAGATAAACAAGAGCAAAGAGGCTCTTTTTGACTGCAATCGTTCTTTGGCAAGAGAGGTAATCGCAAGAGAGAAGATGTGCAACGCCTTGGAGTTGAAGATAGACAGTCAGTGCGAAAATTTCATCGCCTTAAACAATCCCGTGGCAATCGATTTGCGATTGGTACTTGCTGTTTTGAAGATAAACAACAACCTCGAGAGAATAGGCGACTTTGCAGAGAGTGTGGCAACATTCGTTCTCAAAGACATGAGCAGCAAGATTGACCCCGAGCTTGCAAAGAAGCTCCGCTTGGAACAAATGTTTGACTGCATAGAAAATATGTTTGAGTTGGCACAGTCGGCATTTGAACAAGAGGACAGCAAGAAAGCAGAAGCTGTTTTCGGCATAGACAACTTGGTAGATGAGATAAACCACGATGCAATAGGCATATTGGCAGAGCAAATAAGGCTCGAACCCGGCAGATGCGAAGAGTACATGAGCCTCAATCATGTAATAAGAAAATTGGAACGCATTGGCGATCGCTGCAACAACATTGCAGAAGAAACAGTCTTCTATTTGGACGCAAAAGTCCTCAAACACTCCGCTTCAAAAGCTGTTGAAACTGAGCAAGATACACAGTCATGACAGCAAGACGGCGTTTTGGCAAAATAAAACGGCGATTTGTTCTTCCAAGTCGCCGTTTTATTTTTGTGAAACGCCATTTTATTTCTATGCAAATCAAGCCTTGTTTTTCATGCAGTGATTGTTCACAAATCGGGCAAGCTCTCCCATTATCATGACCAAGGAAGTAAGAGCGGTCATTGCGACCCAATCAACCACCGACAAAGGAGTTACGCTGAACATCTTGCCTCCGAAGGTTACTATTGCGACCTGACCCAACAGTATAATGGCGGTAATCAACAAGAAGCTGCCGCAATTTTTGAAGTGCAAGGCACTCCTGCCGCTCATGTAGGCTTTTGCGTTAAACATATTCCAGAACTGCAACATCACAAAGACGGTAAAGAACATACTTCCCTCCTTCGGACTTATGCCTTTGCCTGCTTCATAGTTTCCGAGCGAGAAAATGTCGGTAAAAGTCTCAATGTCATAGTGGTTGAAAACATAAAGCAGCGTCATGAGAAAAGCAAAGAACAACACACCTGTTGAAGCTATCATTATGCCCATTGGTTTTGTGATGATAAAGTCTTTTCTGTTTCGCGGCTTTGAGTGCATCACTCTCTCGTTTGGAGGCAGAGATGCCAACGCCATTGCGGCAAAAGTATCCATTATCAAGTTTACCCACAACATCTGCGTAACCGTAAGCGGCGGTTGCTTGCCCAAAAATGCTCCGCAGACGACCACAAGACACGCAACCACGTTTACTATCATCTGAAAGAGAATAAAACGCTGTATATTTTGATACAGGCTTCGTCCCCACATGACTGCACGACCTATGGAGGTGAAAGAATTGTCGGTTATCGTTATGTCGCTTGCCTGCTTTGCCACATTAGTTCCGTCTCCCATCGAAAGACCGACATGAGCCGCTTTGAGAGCAGGAGCATCGTTCGTTCCGTCTCCCGTTACTGCAACAACCTGATTCATGTCTTGAAGAGTTTCGACAAGCAATTTCTTATCCATCGGTCTTGCTCGGGAAATGACTTTCAGTTTCATGATGCGTTGGCGGAGTTCTTTGTCGCTTAGTTCAGACAACTCCGTGCCTGTGATGATTGCATCTTCACTATCGTCTTCTTTCCACAAGCCTACTTGTTTTGCAATGGCTTTTGCAGTTACCGAAGTGTCGCCTGTAACCATCTTGATGTTTATTCCCGCTCCGAGACACTCGCTTACGGCACAAGGCACATCGGCTCTCACCGGGTCGGCAATGCCGACCATTCCCATAAAGCAAAGATTTCTTTCGATAAGTTTTCCGTCTGCCACAACGCTTTGCTCGTTTTCCAAAATCTTATAGGCAAAAGCAAGTGTTCTCATGGCATTGCCTTGAAATTCTGCGAGTTTTGCTCTTACGCTTTCTTGCTCAAAGCCTTGTTCAAAGCTGCCACACATCTGCAAAACAATCTCCGGAGCGCCCTTTAGGAGCAAAACCCTTGCCGAAAGAGCCTTTGAGGCAATCACACTCGCCATATACTTATTCTCTGTCGTGAAAGGGAGTTTCTCAAAAGTCTCAATTTCCTCTCTGAATCTGCGATAATCAATGCCATTATCTTTGAGATAGAGCAACAATGCACCTTCTGTGGGATTTCCTATAACGCCTGTCTTGTCCTCTTGGGAGAAGTCCAACGATGCAGACGAATTGACAGCCAAGGCTTCTGCCACAAAAGAATTTTCTTTCAGTCTTTCGGGAAACAGAGCTGTCTGAACTCTCATCTGATTTTGGGTAAGAGTTCCTGTTTTGTCAGTACATATCACACTTACTGCTCCCATTGTTTCGCAGGCGTGCATCTTTCTTACAAGCGAATGGCTTTTGAGCAATCGTCCCATGCTGTAAGCAAGGCTCAAAGTTACAGCCATCGGCAAGCCCTCCGGCACTGCAACTACTACCAAGGTTACCGAAATCATCAGACTCTGCAACATATATGACAGAAAATGCATCATCTCAAACTCGGCTCCCGAGTTGAAATAAAGAATGCAGCGACCTACCAATATCACAACTGCCAAAGTGTAGCTCAATTTTGAAATCAATCCTCCCAAACGGTCGAGTTGCTCGTTCAAAGGGGTGCGAACAGAGTTGTCGATGCGGCTTGCCTCGAACACCTTGCCTGCTTCGGTATAATCTCCCACCGCAACAACTCTGCAAACTGCCTCTCCCTCAATCACATTAGTGCCTTTATATACATGATTTGACGGAAAAGTGGCTTCTTTGTCAAATTCGGCAGGATCAATCGTCTTGGTGCAGGAACTCTCTCCCGTTAGAGAACTCTCATCTACCCTCAATCTCACTGCTTCAAGCAAGATTGCGTCTGCACAAATCTCGTCTCCCGAATTCAAAACCAAAATATCGCCCACCACAACCTTGCTTTTGTCCAGCTCGGTAAGGTTTCCGTTTCGATAAACCTTCACTTTCTCGTGGTCATTGACCTTGTTGAGAAGTTCAAACTCCCCTTCGGCTCTGTTCTCAAAGTAAAACGCCAGACCGGTTGAAAGCAATACTGCAACAAAAATGCCTGCCGGCTCAAAGAAAACGCTCGCCTGTTCGCCCATTGCGAAGTATTCGTAACACGAAATACCCAAACTCAACGCCCCTGCGACCAAAAGGATTATTATCAAGGGGTCTGTGAACTTTTCGAGCAACTTTAACCACACCGACTTCTTCTTTGGCGGTGTCATTACGTTCTCTCCATGTTCCAATCGGCTCTTTTGAGCCTCGCTATCAGTCAAACCTGTGTAATTATTCTTCATCTGTTCATTTGATTAAAACGTTTTGGATAACGAACAAGCCTTTGTTGTTATTGTTATAAGTGCGATAAATCGGCACAAGAGAGCAAACAGGGCGTGTTTTTCGGCTATTTGTACTGCAAATTCTTTGTGAAAATTCATACCTTTGCACAAATTAAACAATCAAAACCATGGAACAAGGAATATATCCGCTTAAATTCATGCCTCTTTTCAAGCAAAGAGTGTGGGGAGGCAACAAGATAGCAACCGAACTCGGCGTCGATTATTCGCCATTGCCCTCATGTGCAGAGCTATGGTGCTTGTCGGGACTTGCAGAGCAGGAAACAGTGGTTGCAAACGGCTTTTTGGCAGAAGCAAACCTCAGTGAAGTAATCCAAATGTACACAGACGAACTTTTGGGCGAAGAAAACTATGCCGAATTTGGCGAAGAGTTTCCGCTTCTTTTGAAGATACTCGATGCAGCCGACAATCTGTCTGTCCAAGTCCACCCCGACGACGATTATGCTCAACAAATAGGAATGCCAAACGGCAAAAACGAGATGTGGTACGTCTTGCAGGCAGACCAAGGTGCAGAAATATTCACCGGATTTAACAAAAACCTGACAAAAGCCGAGCTTATAAACCGAGTGAGAGACACAAAACTTACAGAGGTTCTTGATTGCAACCTTGCCGAAAAAGGCGACTTGTTTTACATTCCCGCAGGATTGGTTCACAGCATAGGCAAAGGCTGTCTGATTGCCGAAATTCAGCAAAGTAGCGACACGACTTACCGCCTTTATGACTGGGGAAGAAAAGACCAAAACGGCAAACCTCGTCAGCTACACTTGGAACAAGCCTTGCAAGTGGCAGACTTGAAGAAGCGAAGCCAAGGAGGAAAACTCCACTACCACGCTCACACGGACGAAACCACCAATCTGCTCACCACACCTTTCTTTACAGTCAATCGAATGTACTGTTTGCAAGGATTAAAGAAAGATTACTCGTCTTTGGACAGCTTTGTGATTTATTTTTGCGTCGGAGGAAGCGGCTTGATTGAGACAGAATTGGGACAAGTTCCCCTAAAAGCAGGCGAAGCCCTCATGTTGCCTGCCGTATGCCAAAAAGCAGCCATACTACCTCGCAAATCAATCGAAATTTTGGAAATATTCATCGTCTGAACTCACCAAAAGACAATCAAAAAGAAACAAAAAACGAAATACAATGGCAATAATAAAGAAAGTAAAAGGCATTTCGCCACGCTTTGGCGAAGACAACTACATTGCAGACAACGCAACAATAGTCGGAGACGTACAAACAGGCTCACATTGCAGCTTTTGGTTTAACAGCGTCGTCAGAGGAGACGTCCATAAGATTATTATGGGCGACTATGTCAATGTTCAAGACGGAGCAGTCGTGCATTGCACCTACAAAACTGCCCCTACAACCATAGGCAACCGCGTTTCGATAGCTCACAACGCCATAGTACACGGCTGTACAATCAAAGACAACGTCCTTATCGGCATGGGAGCGATAGTAATGGACGGAGCTGTCATAGAGAGCAACACAATCATTGCAGCAGGTGCGGTAGTTCTCGAAAACACTCACTGCGAAGCGGGCTGCGTTTATGCAGGTATGCCTGCCAAAAAGGTAAAACAAATCGACCCTGAGCGACTTGAAGGAACGGTAAAGAGAATTTCCGACGCCTATCCGATGTATGCAACATGGATTGAGGACTAAGGCGTTGGCAAAAGGGCGTTTTGTTTGATTGAAAGGGCGTTTTGAAAAAATAGAACGGCGTTTTGAGTTGTCAAAACGCCGTTTTGTTTGTATAGTGTAAGCAGACAGTCTGTGGAAAGACTGCACTAATGTCAATCACTGACTATCTTACAATCAATTTTCTTGTCATTGTTCCTTCTGAGGTGAACACTCTCACAAAGTATGCTCCGTGTTGCAAAGCCGAAACGTTGATTGTTGCTTGGTTTGAACCCAAGGTTGCATTTTCATACACCTTTTGACCCAACAAGTTTGCTATCTCGATGCGGTTGATTGAAGATGTGGCAGACACAGTAAGCTCGCTGCTTGCAGGGTTAGGGTAAAGGCTTACAGAAGATAGCTCTACGTCAGCCAAAGATAGCACTCCCTCAGGGGTAAATCTGATTGCAACACGAGGACCTTCCTCATTGTTTGCATTAAATGGTATTGCATAAACACCCCAAAGCTCACTTTCGTCAAAGTCGTCCTCTGTTATTTCGGCATCTATGTCTTCTGTGTAAGTGTTTCCGTTTTGTAACAAGTAATCAAGCACGTCATCGTCTCCCATGTTATCAATTCCGTAATAGATTGCGAAATAGTAGTAAGATACTTGGTCGTTTGGAACGGCAGAAATCACTGCTGTACCATCAACCATTTCAACCGTTACTGCAACTTCTGCCAATCCTGTGCCTCCGTTTGCAACGGTTGTAAACAAGGTTGGAGCAATTGAATCTGCAACTCCGTCAGCATTGTATGCTATTGCATAGACTTTGTAAGTTGTTCCGGGAGTTAGTCCGTTCAATGTACCGCCAAGCTGAGAGTATTGTCTGTCATTTTCTTGTTCCAAATAAGCTTGTACATCGGCATCTGAGGTAAATCCTGCGTTGTCAAAGTCGCTTTCGGACAATATCAAGTAGTAATAGTAAGCTGTTTGGTCGTTTGGAGTAAATGTAATGCTTGCAGAAGTTACTGCAACATCGCTTACTGTAACCTCAACTGCTGCTGTACCGCTTCCGCCAAGGGTTGTTGTGGTAACCGTTTGAGAGATAAGTCCCGACGAAACGCCGTTGATGTTGAATGCTTCTGCATAAACCAAGTATGTAGTGCCGGGTTCAAGATCGGTAACAGGGGTTGCGAATGTAGCATAGAAAGGATTTGCGTTTGTGGCAAAGTAATCCGATACAGAATCTGCGGTCCAACCCATCTCTGTGTATTGGTCTTGGGACAACAAAACCAAGTTATAGTAAGATGTTTGGTCGTTCGGAGTTGCTTCCAAGTAGAAAGAGAATGCCGTAATGCTGTCTTGAGGAATGTTTAAGGTAACCATTGCATCTCCTTCGCCGCCCAACTGTGTTGCAGTGTAGGTTGTAGTGAAAACGGATACCTCATCGTTGGCATCAACTGCTGCAACGTAAATGGTGTTCTCCACTCCCGGAGTAATAAAGTCGCCTGCCAAGGTAACAGTTTGAGTACCTGTTGCAGGATTGTCGTAATTGTCGCTCATTCCCACAACGACATCTTCCAATGTCATGCCGAACATTTGGTACAAAGCCACATATTGGCTGAACATACTGCCCTCACTTGCGTCTGCTGCAAGGTAGTAATATTCCACAACCTCGCTGTTAGGAGTGAAAGTCGCCTCTACGCTCAAAGGGTTAATTGTTCCGACGGTGATTTCGACCGACATGGCTTTCGATTGCGAAACAACGTGTTTCTTAGCCGAGCTTGCGTCAAACTCAGGTGCTTTGAGATTTCTCTCGATTGTGCTTTCTTTCTTGGCACTCTCCAAACGGTGAGTGTTAATCTGTGCAAATGCTCCGAATGTCATGATAAGAGCAAGTGCCATTGACAAAACTTTTTTCATTTGTTCGTTCGTGTTAAATAATTATTATCTCATTTCAAAAAAGCGAAATGACAGTATCGTGTTACCGAACCGCCATTCCGCCTATACTATTTAGTTGTCTTGGTTACTTGACTTAGTTATCTCGATTACTCAACAACCAATTTCTTTGTAGCCACTCCGCTTTCTGTATATATCTTTGCAACATAGCTTCCTGCTGCAAAAGCAGATGTATTAACCTTGATTGAGTTAGCGTTTACGTCGCTTGCAAATACAACTTGTCCGAGTACGTTGATAACCTCAACTCTGCTGATTGTGAAAGAAGAAGCCAACATAACTTCGTCCTTTGCAGGGTTAGGATAAACGTAAGACATAGAGTTCAATTCAGCATCTGTCAAACCAACTGCTCCTTCTGCGATAGGGAATATCATGATATCCATATCTATACTACTTCCTTCGCTTGACCAAGAATCTGCAATGGTAACCCAACCATAATCACCGGCTTCTGAAACAATGCTGTAAGAGTAAGACATTTCACCGCTTGCACAATCGATTTCGGTAGAACCAACAAAGGCAAGATTACCCAAAAGTTGTGTTCCGTCTTCTGAAACACTGAGTTCAGGAACTTCAATAACGCAAAGGAAATCTGACGAACTTACAGGAGAAGAGAAAGTAAATTGTTTCAACTCGAAGTCTTCTTCTGCCATCAAATCAGGAAGATCTGCTGTCGAGAAGCCTACTCTTGCCAATTCGCTTCCGATATTGCCACCGTTTGCATCATAAACCACTGCTGCCATATCTTCTTCTGTTCCGTCGATTGAAGCATTAGCCAATACAGCTGCAATACCTGTGATAGTGTAATTTGCTCCTTGGTATCTTTGTCCGTATGCCACATCACCAAAAGCATTTGTTCCTGTGATACCCAAGTAAATTGATTGACCGTCTTGAGTGTACAAGTATGGTTCTTCTACACTTGCACAATCGTTAAAGGTTGCAGGATAAACGATACCTGCAGTCTTAGGTGCATTTACCTTAAGTTTCATTGGCTCTGCTCCGTTGTAAACTTTTGTCTGAGCCATCAGACCCATTGTTAGTCCCATTGCAAGGACTGAAAGAATAACTTTTTTCATTGTTTTGATGTTTTAATTGTTTACTAATTCATGTTTGTTTTGCAAATGTACGACTTTTCTGCAATTCTGCAAGCAAAAAAGCGATTTTTTTTGACTTCGGTGTTTTGTATCGGCATCGAATATTCGTCATAGCTTACTTATATATATGTTCTCCTTAGGAAACAAAGCCATCTTGCCAAGAGAATTAAACGCTGTGTATCAAGGCTTTGGCAAAACAGCGTTTTGCTCAAATAAAATGGCGTTTTGCTCTTCTGAAACGCCGATTTATTTTGTCGAAAGGGCGTTTTGATTTTTGCTCTCTTGACAGCTTTCAAAAGGGCGTAAGAGTGAGAGAGTTGATGTCTTGTTGCAATTTTTTCTACCTTTGCAACAAAAAAAAGCAACATGAATATCGAATTGATTGAAAGAGCGTGGAACGAGCGAGAGCTGCTCAAATCACCCGAAGTAAGACACGAAATAGAGAGCATTATTGCCGACTTGGACTGCGGAAGGGTGAGAGTGGCAGAGAAAAAGGACGGCAAATGGACTGTAAACCAAGCTGTAAAGAAAGCTATCGTGCTTTACTTCCCCCTTTGCGGCATAGAACATTTTGAAAGTGGCGATTTGAAGTTTTGGGACAAAATCCCTACAAAGCAAAACTACGAGGAGTTGAAGGTGCGTTGCGTTCCTCCTGCGGTGGCTCGCTATGGCAGTTTTTTGGCAGAGGGTTGTGTGATGATGCCTTCGTTTGTGAACATAGGGGCTTACGTCGATAGCGGAACAATGGTTGATACTTGGGCAACGGTAGGCAGTTGCGCCCAAATCGGAAAGAACGTTCACCTTGCCGGAGGGGTTGGAATTGGCGGTGTATTGGAGCCTGTGAGTGCCAATCCTGTGATTGTGGAAGATAATTGCTTCATCGGGTCGAGGTGCATTGTGGTTGAGGGTGCAATAATTGCCCAAGGTGCTGTGTTGGGAGCAAACACTGTGATTACCCAATCGACAAAAATCATCGATGTTTCGCAAGCCGAGAGCGTCGAATACCGCGGTTATGTTCCCGAAAACTCGGTTGTCATTCCCGGAAGCTACACCAAACATTTCCCTGCGGGCGACTTCAATGTGAATTGTGCCTTGATAATCGGCAAACGCAAAGAATCGACCGACAAAAAGACCTCTCTCAACGAGGCTTTGAGGGACTTCAATGTTGCAGTTTAGCGTATTGCAAAGTCTAATCGACGTTCACGCTCTTGAAAAAGAGTGTTTGCGAGCTTGTCTGTACCTTTAATATAAATGTACCTTTGTTTGGCAGGCTTATATGGCTGTCGGACTTTGTTCTTGCAAGCTCCCTGCCCTGCATATCGTACAAAACGAGTTGTTCGATTGCACATCGGCTCTGCACCCGTAGGGTATTGCCCTGCTTGATTGTGCGGACGTTGCATTCACTCGGCATATTGTCAGACGAAGAGAGCGTTTTGTAGAGATTGAGCGAGAAGTGCTTGCTGCCCTTTGGCGATTGGAAGGTATAAACACTGTCGAGCGAGTAGTCAAAGAGGACATTGCCGCTCTGAATGTCGGTCAATATGACTGCAAGACAGCTGTCTGTCATATTGACCGAAAGTTTGAGGCTGTAAGCTGCAAGGCTTGGCAACTGCAACTCCAATTCCAAACCTATACTGTCGGCAAAAGGCGGCAGCGATTTGAAGCTGTAAGGCTCTCCTTGGTGCAATAGAGAGACCTGCAAAGCCTCCTGCTGGAGTGAAAACTTATGATTGTCTCTCAAAGGGTCGAACCCTTCGGTATAATCTTGCGAAAATATTATTCGGGTCTTATCTGACAAGTCGCTTGTCTGCAAACTGACTTCAAGGAGGTCGTCTTGGTGTGGCGGAGCAGGAGAAAGAGATGTCCGAGTGGCAACTGCCAAGGAGTTTTCGTCAATCAGCTCGACCAATATGCCCTCGTATGCCTGCAAGCTGTCGCTTTCGCAAAGCGGAGAGAACACTCCCGTCTTTGTATCAAGCCTTTGGGGCATACAGCTGCGGTCTCGGAGTATTTGGTTTACGCATATAGGGAAAGGATACGGGTTTTGGGTAAGCAATACGGGGAAGCTGTTGTTACAAAGTCCCGAGACGTTGTTCTGCGTCAGCGTATAGGAGTTGTCAGAGTTCAATCTGCCCGAGAAAACGAGCGTTGCAGTGTCGCGAAGTTTCACAGGATAAGAGGCAAAAGGCTCGGACAAGAACTGCTCTTCAAGACACAATAATTCCAATGCAGGATTGGAAAGAGCGGCTTGAAGCATTGCTTCTCTGTCTTGAGTGTCCAAGCCGACAGGCAGGCTCAACAGTCTGTAAGAAACGCTGTCCTGAGAAGGTTTGTCGAAGAACAATTCGACACTTACGCCGCTTATGCACGACAAACTGCCGTCCTCATACACCAAAGGTCTGTTGCAACCAAGAGTATCTCTCAATACAAGAGAGTAGCACGCTGCCTGCGTTTCGCTTGGCACGGTAAGGCTTTGGTGATTGGAGAGTTCGGCAATGCAAGTCGTGTCGGGAATGCCACAAGTCCAATTATCGTCAAACCAAGTGCCGCTTTCGGTGCGTTTTGTGTGTCGTCCTGTCTTGAACCTTATGGTCTTTGAGCGGATTGGTTCGCCCGACTGCTCTGCCAAAAGGCTTAGTTCGTAAATCGTATTGGGCTGCAAGTCGGTCAGATGCAGGGTTTGCGATGATATATCCAAAGAAGAGACCACAGAGTCGGGTGTTTCGTTATACAAAGCTCCGTCCATGGAGTGCCAACCGAAGCCCGAGAAATTTTCGGCGGCGGCAGAGGCGACGTTTCCGAGCTGTTGCCACTGCGACGAGAGGGTCGGAAAGCCTTCGGAGGCGTTTGTGTTCACTCCCTTGGTAACCCAGCCGAGCCTTTGCAAGACTATTTTTGCTGTTCTCATGTTTTCCGATGTCCAACCTTGCTGATTGGTCGGGTGTTCGCCAAAGTTGCCGAAAATATCTATGGTGTCATTGCCGTGAAGCAGTGCAATAGGGTCGTTACCGTCAATAACAATCTGACCAAACACCGAAGGATTAACATAATAGACGCCTCTGTCTCCCGAGTTCATCGCTTGCAGAGACTGCATGACCACAAGACAAGAATCGTTTTGCAGACTGTCTGCCACCGTAAAGCCGAGAGAAATTGTGGTTGTGTAGTTTCCCGAGCCTGTATTGATGTCTGTAACAAGGCGATAGTCTTGCAAACAGACTGCCATACCCGTTCCGTTGTATATCTCTATGGCTCTGTTGCTTGCATTGGTCGATGCCACTTCGGAAATGAACAAGTCGGTTGCAAAAACAGTGGTCGGAGTAGAAATGGCCTTCAAAACATATTGTGCAGAAGAGAGATTGCCGCAGGCAGTGAAAGAAAAATCAGCATGATAGGGACTTATGGAGGTAATGTTTTCCAATTCCAAGGCTTGGGGAGTGCGGAACTCTGTGGTGTCTTCACAAGACGATATGGTGCAATAGTACTTTGCAGAGGATTTGAGGAGTGTAAATTCGCAAGAATCGGCAGTTGTCGAAATAGTTTGCTCTATTGTGGTTGCAAGAGGCTCTGCCAACACTGCAAGATTGTCAAAAGCGACAAAGTTTGTGGTAGAAAAGTGCAGGGAAATTTTGTCTTGATTGAATACAAAGAGGCTGTCGAAGTGTTTTTCGCTGCCTGTACTCATCGGAAGTTGCACCATGGCGATTTGAACTCCCGAGCTGTCGTACACACTCATCGAGAAAGTGCAGCTGTATGAAGAAACGGTCTTCAAATCGAAGGATATTCTTATGCTGTCTTTGCAGGCCGAAAGGTCGATAAGAGGGGTTGCAAACTCGCCGTCATAATTGAAGTAGCAGGTATCTCCGCCGGGTGAGTAAATACGCCTTGCTCTGCAAGCAGAATGTGCTGTGTAGGAATTGGGAAGAGAGAGCATCACTGCGGCATTGCACATCATTGCACCGCTCTGCACACAAGGCAGACGGGAAAAGTCTTCCGAAAAGACAATAGTTGAATCTGTGCTTTTGGTAAGCAGCTTTACTTCCACATTGTCCTCATTCGGGTTGTCAAATCGCACAACTGCCCTGTTGCAATCGTATATTTCGACAGTGGTTTGAGAATACAGACCTGCATATTGAAAAGTCAACACTGCAAATATGCCGAAAAGAATAGAAAACTGCCTTTTTCTGCCCATGTTTTTCCTTGTGTTAATTTATCCCTTTTTGCAAAGGTATGTAAATTCTCTGTTTCGGACAGAAATAAGACGACATTTTGGCAAAATAAATCGGCTTTTTGTACGACTGAAAGGGCGATTTATTTTGATAAATCGACTTTTTAGAATTCTATCACAGGGGTTTGCTCCCAATCGATTGCCTTTATGGCAGTTTCAATATCGACAAAATCAAACTCGGACAGGTATTTGCTTAATTTGTCTGCCGATGTGTCAAGTCCTGCTCTTGCTCGGAAATTCTCTACAAAGGTTTTGGAATAGTCTTTCGGTTTGTCGGTACACAAATCCATGGGGTGAATATAGGAAACAGAGTAGTCGCTCTTGCTTTTTGTCCAACGCTTCAACATGAAGTAAGGAAAAAATCTGAAATATCCGCCTCCCAAAAAGCCGAACTTGAAACTTCCCAAGCCTATGTTGCTTGGCGGGAGTTCTCTTATGCAGCTTTGGTCAATCAAAAGGCGGCAGGGAGTGTCGCTTTCGATGACTTTTGGTCCGTAAGCGTGCTTCAAACTTGCCAAAGAGCAGT
>JAEDJL010000032.1 GCA_016296345.1 Bacteroidales bacterium
ACCTCTTTAACCTCCGAACTTACCTCTTTAACCTCCGAACTCACCTCTTTAACCTCCGAACTCACCTCTTTAACCTCCGAACTTACCTCTTTAACCTCCGAACTCACCTCTTTAACCTCCGAACTCACCTCTTTAACCTCCGAACTTACCTCTTTAAGGTAGTGTTTCCAAAAGTGTGTCTGAAAAAGTATTCGGGAAGGCAAAACAAAAAGAGGCGTCCAAATAATTTGAACGTCTCTTTGTCAATTCTGTTGGTAAAAACTTATTCTGCTTTCTCTTCTGCAACAGGTGCTTCAACCTCTGCTGCGGCAGGCTCGGGTGCTGCTGCCTCGGGTGCTGCTGCTTTCTTCTTGCCTCCTCTACGAGTGGTCTTTGCTTTCTTTGCAGTTGTGTCTTTCAACATTGCTTCGTTGTAGTCCACCAACTCCATCATTACCATTTCTGCTCCGTCGCCCAAACGTCTGCCAAGTTTCAATATTCTTGTGTAGCCGCCGTTACGATTTACTACCTTGGTTGCCACATCACCAAATAGTTCCTTGACTGCTTCCTTGTTTTGCAAGTAGCTGAAAACGATACGTCTTTGGTGTGTTGAATCTGCCTTGGTTTTTGTTATCAATGGTTCCACATAGCCTCTTAGCGCCTTTGCCTTAGCCATGGTGGTGGTTATTCTCTTGTGTATTATCAATGAAGACGCCATATTTGATAGCATGGCTACCCTGTGAGCGTGTGTTCTTGATAGTTTATTTACTTTACAACCGTGTCTCATCTCTCGTTACTCCTTTTCTAATTTATACTTTGAAACATTCATACCAAATTCCAAATTCTTAGACTTGACCAAATTTTCCAACTCTGTGAGGGATTTCCTTCCAAAGTTGCGGAACTTCAACAAATCTTGCTTGTTGAACGATACCAAATCGCCCAATGTCTCTACTTCTGCACTCTTTAAGCAGTTGAGAGCCCTGACTGACAAATCCAAATCCAATAGCTTGGTCTTTAAGAGTTGTCTGATGTGCAATGTGGCTTCGTCAAACTCTTCTGTCGGAGTTTTTGAGTCTGTCTTTATTGAAATTTTCTCATCTGAGAACAACAAGAAGTGCTGTATCAATATCGATGCAGCTTCTTTCAAAGCGTCTTTTGGTGTGATTGAACCGTCGGTGGTAACTTCTATTGTCAGTTTTTCATAGTCAATTCTGTGTTCCACACGATAGTTATCTACGGTGTAGTTCACGTTCTTGATTGGTGTGAAAATAGAGTCTATCGCTATGGTTCCTATCGCATCATCTGCTTTCTTATTCTCCTCAGCAGGCACATATCCTCTACCCTTTTCTATGGTTATCTCCATCGAAAGACAAACCGAAGGCTCCATGTGGCAAATCTCAACTTCTGTGTTCAAAATTTGAAATCCGCTCAAGTATTGGTTGATGTCTCCTGCTTTGAAAACGTTCTTGCCTTCTATCTTGAAACTTACGGTTTCCCTATCCTCTGTTTCTATTTGTCGTTTGAAACGAAGCTGTTTTAGATTTAGGATTATCTCTGTCATGTCTTCGATAACCCCGGGGATAGTATCAAATTCGTGGTTTACACCATCAATCTTTATGGAGGTTATTGCAAATCCTTCCAAAGACGACACCAAGATTCTTCTCAGTGCATTTCCTATTGTTACTCCGTAACGAGGTTCAAGGGGACGAAACTCAAACGTTCCTTTGAAGTCGTCCGACTCTATCATGATAACCTTGTCAGGTTGTTGAAAAGCTAATATGGCCATTTACTTACTCTTATTTAATCTTACTTAGAATACAACTCAACTATCAACTGCTCTCTTATGTTCTCCGGAATGTCGGCTCTTTCAGGGCAGTTCATAAACTTGCCTTCCATCTTCTCTCCGTCCCAGTCCAACCAAGAGTAATTCGTTCTTGACGATAGCGAGTCTTCAATAACTTCCAACGATTTGGAACGCTCTCTCACTCCGACAACATCTCCTGCTTTCAACAAGTATGAGGGTATGTTTACCACTTGTCCGTTCACTGTTATGTGTTTGTGGGATACAAGTTGTCTTGCTTGGTTTCTTGTATGAGCAATACCCAATCTGTAAACTACGTTGTCAAGTCTCGACTCGATGAGTTGCAACAATACTTCACCTGTGATACCTCCCTTTCGAGATGCTTTCTCAAACAAGTTGCGGAATTGTCTCTCCAAAATACCGTATGTGTATTTTGCTTTTTGCTTCTCCATCAACTGCATTCCATACTCGGATTGTTTTGGACGTCTCTTGTTGAAGCCGTGTTGTCCGGGAGGATAGTTTCTCTTCTCAAACGCTCTGTCTGCTCCGTAAATAGGTTCTCTAAATTTTCTCGCTATCTTACTTTTAGGACCAATATATCTTGCCATAGTCTAATCTTTTTTTGTCTTAAAAAATACCTTGTTATACTCTTCTTCTCTTTGGAGGACGACATCCGTTGTGAGGAAGTGGCGTAACATCTGTTATCTCCAACACTTCTATTCCTGAGGCGTTTATTGCTCTGATTGCAGACTCACGTCCTGCTCCGGGTCCTTTCACAAATACTTTCACTTTTCTCAAGCCATAGTCAAACGCTGCCTTGGAACAATCCTCAGCTGCCATTTGTGATGCATACGGGGTGTTCTTCTTAGAACCTCTGAATCCCATTTTTCCCGCAGATGACCAAGCTATAACTTGACCTGCGTTGTTTGTCAACGAAATAATACAATTGTTGAACGATGCAAAGATGAATGCTTTTCCTACCGGTTCAACCTTAACTACTCTCTTCTTCGTTGGTTTAGAACTTTTTGCCATATTGTTCTTGCAATATTTTATTGATTACTACTTATGAATGCTCCAAATCTCAAAATAATATAGTCCGCATTCATGTTAAACTTAAAACTTACTACTTAGTTACTTTCTTCTTGTTTGCAACTGTTTTCTTCTTACCCTTACGCGTACGAGCGTTGTTCTTTGTGCTTTGTCCGCGTAGCGGTAAACCATTTCTGTGACGAATACCTCTGTAACAGCCTATATCCATCAATCTCTTGATGTTCATCTGTACTTCTGAACGCAACGCTCCTTCTACCTTGTACTCTTCTCCTATGATAGTACGGATTGCATTTTGTTCGTCATCACTCCATTCGCTTACCTTCTTGTTCTCATCGATACCTGCTTTCGCCAATATCTGCGAAGCCAAACTTTTACCTATTCCGTAAATGTAGGTCAATCCGATGACACCTCTTTTGTTCTTTGGTAAGTCAATACCCGCAATTCTTGCCATAAATTCTTTCTGTTATTAAATTACTTAATTAACCTTGTCTCTGTTTTCAAAAAATCAACCTTGTCTTTGTTTGTACTTAGGGTTTTTCTTGTTGATAACATAGACAACTCCCTTTCTACGAACGACTATACATTCGGGAGATCTTTTCTTTACTGAGGTTCTAACTTTCATCTTCTTCGGTAAATTTTATTTTGTTCTTATCTTTTTGCAGTTTCCTATTTGTGTCGGTATGTTATTCGTCCCCTTGTCAAATCATAAGGGGTCATCACAACTTGTACTTTGTCTCCGGGTAATATCTTGATGTAGTGCATTCTCATCTTGCCAGATATTGTGGCTTTGATGACGTGTCCGTTTTCCAACTCTACACTGAACATCGCATTACCCAACGACTCCAATACTGTTCCGTCTAATTGTATGGATTCTTGCTTTGCCATATCAAATTTGCTCTAAGTTAATATTTGTCTTTATGGTCTGTTCTATAACGTCAAAACTTGACAAAATGTCCGGTCCGTCTGCTGTTATAGCTACGTCATGCTCAAAATGTGCCGCAGGTGAGTAATCAACCGTTCTGCATGTCCAACGATCGGCTTCAAACAACACTTCTTTGTTTCCCAAGGTTATCATAGGTTCTATAGCTATGACCATGCCTTCTCGGAACTTTGGTCCTGTTCCTTTCTTGCCATAGTTGGGTACGCTCGGGTCTTCGTGCATCTGTCTTCCAACTCCGTGTCCGCAAAGCTCTCTGACTACTCCGTATCCGAACTCTTCGCAGTAGGTTTGTATGCAATTACTCAAATCGCCCACTCTCTGACCAACCTTGCACTTGTCGATGCCTCGATAAAGCGACTGTTTGGTAACTTTCAATAGTTGAGATACTTCTTCCGATACTCCTTTCAATGCAAAGGTGTATGCCGAGTCGCCAACCCAACCGTTGTATGTTACTCCGCAATCGATAGAAACGATGTCGCCTTCTTTGATTTCCCTTTTGCCGGGAATGCCGTGAACGACTACTTCGTTAATCGATATGCACAAAGATGCCGGATAACCGCAATAGCCCTTGAAAGTAGGAATGCCTCCCATGTCCAAGATGTATTGCTCTGCAATTTTATCCAAATATGCGGTAGTAACACCCGGCTTGATGTACTTGGACACTTCTGCCAAGGTGTCGCCTACCTTCAACGCACTTACTCTTTGTTGTTCAATATCTTCTTTACTCTTTATCTGTATCATCGTGCAAAGTGTGTTTCATCAGAGCTGACCTCTTCCTTTGATCCTTCCGGATTTTGTAAGTCCGTCATAATGTCTCATCAACAAATGACTTTCAATTTGTTGAAGAGTATCCAATACTACTCCGACCAAAATCAACAAAGATGTTCCTCCGTAGAACTGAGCAAATTGTTGATTAACTCCGAACAATCTCACTATCGCAGGAAGAATTGCAATGATTGCCAAAAAGATTGAACCCGGAAGAGTTATCTTTGAGAGGACATTGTCAAAAAATTCCTCTGTCTTCTTTCCCGGTTTGATGCCGGGGATAAATCCTCCGTT
Source organism: Bacteroidales bacterium (assembly GCA_016296345.1). GTDB lineage: Bacteria > Bacteroidota > Bacteroidia > Bacteroidales > P3 > Onthomorpha. The sequence goes on from JAEDJL010000032.1 coordinate 4,830, forward strand.
CTTCTTCATGTCGTCTGCCATTTGTTTTGGATTGATTGCCACTGCTGTGTAGAAGTATGTGAATACAATTATCAGTAGGGCAAAGATGGCATTGTACCAAAATCCGTCAAAATTGGATAGAGCTGCCTTAATTCCTGTCATGCTCTCGGAACTCGAAAATCCGAAAAGTGTAACCGGAATAAACATAATTGCTTGGGCAAAGATTATCGGCATTACTCCTGCTGCATTGACTTTGATAGGGACATATTGTCTTGCTCCTCCATATTGTTTGTTGCCGACTATTCTCTTGGCATATTGCACAGGAATTCTTCTTGTTCCTTGAACTAACAATATGCACAACATAATCACAACCAACAATACTACCAACTCAACAAAGAAGATTACCAACTGTCCTCCCTGCTCTTCCATTCTTGAAGCAAACTCTGCAAACAATGCAAATGGTAAACGGGCAACAATACCGACCATAATCAACAACGATATACCATTACCGATTCCCTTATCTGTAATTCTCTCTCCGAGCCACATTACAAATAAAGTTCCACATGTAAGCATTATCGAAATTGGCAATACCCAATTGAAGAAATTAGGACTGTCCGAACCGGTAATACTATATATGTGAGCTCCATTGATTTGCGCTCTAAGGTTTGCAAGATATGCAAATGATTGGAATATACAAACGACGATTGTAAGCCAACGTGTCATTTGGTTGATTTTTCTCCTTCCGCTTTCACCTTCTCTTTGCATCTTGGTGAAATACGGAACTACCATCGTAAGCAACTGCATTACGATGGAAGCCGTGATATATGGCATTATTCCCAATGCAAAGATAGATGCGTTGGAAAATGCTCCACCGGAAAACATATTCAACAATCCCAATACTCCGTCCCTTGTTTGCTCTTGCAATCCTGCCAAATCCGAAGGATTTATTCCGGGAATGACAACATAAGAGCCGATTCTGTAAATCAAAATCAAAGCCAAGGTGTAGAGAATCCTATCTCGCAAGTCCTTAATACTCCAGATATTCTTTATTGTATTGATAAATCGTTTCATCGGCTGTTAAATTATTGATGCAACACCACCTTTTGATTCGATTGCAGCTTTTGCTGTTTTTGAAAATGAATGTGCTGTTACGTTGATTGTTGTACCTAATTCTCCTCTTCCAAGAATTTTCACTCTATCTTTTCCCGAAGATAACAAACCATGTTGTCTCAAAACATCAATGGTAATATCCTTGATTTGTGTTCTTTCTGACAACTCGGTCAAGGTATCAAGATTAATTCCTACATATTCTACCCTGTTGATATTCTTGAAGCCTGATTTAGGTAGTCGTCTGTATAGCGGCATTTGACCACCTTCAAAACCTATCTTGCGAGAGTATCCTGAACGAGACTTTGCTCCCTTATGTCCTCTTGTAGATGTACCTCCACGACCTGAGCCTTGTCCGCGTCCTATTCTCTTTCGGTTTTTTGTCGATCCTTCTGCCGGTTTTAATGTACTTAAATCCATGATATTTCCTTTAAAAATTTTCTAATTTATTTCCTCTACTTTTACCAAATGATTAACTTTGGCTATCATGCCTTCGATTGGTAAAGTTTTCTCGTGTATTCTTGTACGTCCGATTTTTCCCAAACCCAAAGACTCCAAAGTTCTCTTCTGTCTTGCAGGGTGTCCGATGCCACTCCTGACCTGTGTTACTTTCAATTTCATAGTGTTCAAAGTGTTTATCCGTTAAATACTCTGTCCATTTCAATTCCTCTTAACTTGGCAATAGTGTAAGGGTCTTTCATCTGCATCAATGCAGCGATTGTTGCCTTAACAACACTATGAGGGTTGGAAGAACCTTTTGATTTTGCCAACACGTCCTTTACTCCGACGCTTTCCAATACAGCACGCATAGCACCTCCTGCTATAACACCTGTACCGGGAGCTGCAGGTTTCAAGAACACTCTGGCTCCGCTATACTTGGCAGTTTGTTCGTGAGGAACAGTTCCCTTCAAAACCGGTACTTTAACCAAGTTTTTCTTAGCATCATCTATTCCTTTGGCTATGGCTGCTGCAACTTCTTTTGCCTTGCCCAAACCATATCCTACAACACCATTCTCGTTTCCTACAACAACGATTGCAGAAAAACTGAATGTTCTTCCTCCCTTGGTTACCTTTGTAACCCTGTTTATGCTTACGAGCCTATCTTTGAATTCTATCTCGCTTGACTTTACTCTTTTTACGTTCAATTCAGCCATACCTTAGAATTTTAAGCCATTTTCTCTGGCAGATTCTGCTAATGATTTTACTCTTCCATGATACAAATAACCATTTCTGTCAAACACAACAGACTCTACACCTATTGTCTTTGCTCTCTCTGCAATGTTTTTGCCTACAACTGCAGCCATATCTGTCTTTGTACCATTTCTTTCAAAACTTTTCTCCATCGTAGATGCAGAAGCCAACGTAACTCCATTTACGTCATCTATCAACTGAGCATAAATTTCTTTGTTGCTCCTAAACACTGTCAAACGAGGTCTGTTACTTGTTCCGCTTATTTTTTTGCGGATCCTCATCTTTAACTTTAATCTTCTTACTTCTTTCTTAGTTGCCATCCTCGTACGGATTTTAATTCTCAAAAAATTACTTAGCAGCCGCCTTACCTGCTTTCTTACGGATAACTTCTCCTTGGAATCTGATTCCCTTACCTTTGTATGGTTCAGGCTTACGCAAAGAACGAATCTTAGCAGCAACTTGTCCCAACAACTGTTTATCAATACTTGTCATTATGATAAGAGGATCTTTTCCTTTCTCAGTTACTGTCTCACACTTTATTTCCTTTGGTAGTTCAAAGAAAATGTTATGAGAGTAACCCAAAGACAATTCCAAGATTTGACCTTGAACCTGAGCTTTGTAACCAACGCCCACAACGGCTTGAACTGTCTTAAATCCCTCGGATACTCCGTGAACCATGTTTGCAATCAAAGCTCTGTACAAACCATGAAGAGCTTTGTGTTGTTTTTGGTCAGTAGCTCTTGTGAGTACTATATGCTCATCTTGAACTGCCACACTGATTGCAGGATTTACTTTCTGTGTTAAGGTTCCAAGTTTTCCCTTAACTGTAACTACATTATCTCCATCTACCACTACTTCCACTCCCTTGGGTAGGCTTATCGGTAATTTTCCTATTCTTGACATCTGTCTTCCTCCTTAAATTTTAGCTAATGTAACAAATTACCTCTCCTCCAATATTCAAAGCTCTTGCTTCTTTATCTGTCATCAAACCCTTCGATGTTGAAATTATAGCGATACCCAAACCATTCAAAACTCTTGGCATATCTTCAACTCCGACATACTTTCTCAAACCGGGAGTACTCACACGCTTGATGTTGGTCATCGCAGGTTCTTTGGTCAATGGATGATACTTCAAAGCTATCTTTATTGTACTAGGGAAAGTTTCATCTTCGAACTTATAATTCAAAATATAACCCTTGTCAAACAATATCTTGGTTATTTCTTTCTTGATTTTGGAAGCAGGTATCTCTACTACCTTATGTCTTGCCAATGAGGCATTCCTGATTCGCGTTAGATAATCTGCTATTGGATCTGTAACCATTTTAATATTCTGTTTTAATTGTAACTGACTTTATCCTACCAACTTGCTTTCTTAACTCCGGGAATCAATCCTGCCAAAGCCATTTCTCTGAAATTGATTCTTGAAATTCCAAATTGACGCATATATCCCTTTGGTCTTCCTGTTAGTTTACATCTGTTGTGCAATCTTACCGGAGATGCATTACGAGGCAATCTTTGAAGTGCTTCATAATCTCCTGCTTCCAACAAAGCCTTACGCTTTGCAGCATATTTAGCAACCATTGCCTCTCTCTTACGCTCACGCGCTTTCATTGATTCTTTTGCCATAGCCTACAAATTGTTTTGATTCTTAAATGGAAAACCAAACGCCTTCAACAAAGACATTGCTTCTTTATCTTCTCTTGCAGATGTAACAAAGGTAATATCCATTCCTTGAATGTTGTTTACCTTGTCAATATCTATTTCAGGGAATATGATTTGCTCTGTGATTCCGAATGAGAAGTTTCCTCTTCCGTCAAAACCACTATCGCTTATTCCTCTGAAATCTCTTATTCTCGGGATTGAAGCAGAAAGCAATCTGTCCAAAAATTCATACATTCTGTCGCCTCTCAAAGTTACTCTCACTCCGATAGGCATACCTTTTCTCAACTTGAAATTGGAAATATCTTTTCTTGATCTTGTAGCGACAGCCTTCTGTCCTGTAATCAAAGTCATTTCTTCTATTCCTTTGTCTATGACTTTCTTGTCTGCCACAGCCAAACGACCCAAACCTTGATTTAAAGATATTTTTTCAAGACGAGGAACCTGCATAACTGACTTATAGTTGTACTCCTTCATCAAAGCAGCAACTATTTCCTCTTTATATTTCTGTTTTAGTCTCGGTGTGTATCCCATTACTTGATTACCTCCCCTGTTTTTTTAGAGTAACGCACTAATTTACTTGTCTTTTCGTCCAATCTCCTTCCAATTCTTGTTGCATTTCCCTTTGCATCTACAACCATCAAATTAGAAATGTGGATTGGAGCTTCTTTTTCTACTATTCCCCCTTGTGTATTCTTAGGGTTTGGCTTGGTGTGTTTCTTTATCTTGTTCAAGCCTTCCACGATAGCACGGCTCTTTTCCGGATATACAACAAGTATCTTTCCTGTCTTACCTCTGTCATTTCCGGCAATCACCTTCACCGTATCACCTTTTTTTACATGCAATTTCATCTTCTCTTCGTTTTTGCGTTATTACAATACCTCAGGAGCTAACGAAACAATCTTCATAAACTGCTTTTCTCTCAACTCCCTTGCAACAGGACCAAAGATACGAGTTCCTCTCATTTCATCATTTGCGTTTAGCAAAACGCAAGCGTTGTCATCAAAACGAATATAAGATCCGTCCATTCTTCTAACCTCTTTTTTCGTTCTGACAACTACTGCTTTAGACACAGAGCCTTTCTTCACATTTCCAGAAGGGAGTGCATCTTTAATCGCTACTACGATTTTGTCGCCTACGGACGCATATCTTCTCTTTGTGCCTCCAAGAACCCTTATGCACAAAGCGCTTTTCGCTCCGCTGTTATCTGCGACAACTAATCTTGTTTCTTGTTGTACCATTTTATTTAGCTCTTTCTATTATTTCGACTAATCTCCAACGTTTATTTTTACTCAAAGGTCTTGTCTCCATTATACGAACGGTATCACCTATTCCGCACTCATTCTTTTCATCATGAGCCATAAATTTGGTACTTCTTTTCACGAACTTACCATACTTAGGGTGCATAACCTTTCGTTCAACCATTACGCTGATGGACTTATTCATTTTATTGCTTACGACAATACCTATTCTTTCCTTTCTTAAATTTCTTTCCATACCGCTAAGATTGCTTATTATTTCTTCGCTGAATTATCTGCACTGAACTGACGCTTGCTTATCTCTGTATAAATTCTCGCAATGTTCCTGCGTGTCTTTTGTATAAGACTTGGATTATCTATCGGAGATACAGCATGATTGATTTTCATCTTTGTCAGTTGTGTCTTCTCTGCTTCCAATCTTTCTTTCAACTCTTCAATCGAAAGATCTTTCAATCCGTTATTCTTCATTTCTCAATATTTTCTATTATGCCTACTCAGCGTAATCTCTTCTAACAACAAACTTGGTAACAACCGGCAATTTTTGTGCTGCCAATCTCATTGCCTCTTTGGCAACTTCCAAAGGAACACCTTCTGCCTCGAAAAGCATGGTGCCAGGTTTAACCTTAGCTACAAAATACTCCGGAGCACCTTTACCCTTACCCATACGAACCTCATTAGGTTTTTTGGTTATAGGTTTGTCAGGGAAAATTCTAATCCAAATCTGTCCTTCACGCTTCATATAACGTGTAACAGCTTGACGAGCTGCTTCTATCTGACGTCCGGTAATGAATGAGGTTTCCAAAGACTTTATACCAAACGCACCAAATGCCAACTCGTGTCCTCTATGAGCAATTCCTTTAATTCTTCCCTTCTGTTGTTTTCTAAACTTAGTCTTTCTTGGCTGTAACATATCCTTTACTTTTGACTATTATTAAAACTTATTTTCTTCTTGCAGGACGTTGCATGGAACCACTCGGACGTCTCTGTCCCATTCTGCCATCTCGTGAATTTCCACCCACAGTCGAAGGCACCAACTCTCTCTTATTGTAAACCATACCCTTGCATATCCATACCTTAACGCCTATACGACCATAAGTAGTATGAGCTTCTGAATGTGCATAATCTATGTCGGCTCTCAAAGTGTGAAGAGGAGTTCTTCCTTCTTTGTAGTGTTCGGTTCTCGCCATTTCTGCTCCTCCTATACGACCGGATACAGAGATCTTTACTCCGTCTGCACCTGCTCTCATAGTAGAAGTGATAGCCATCTTTATAGCTCTTCTGTACGATACACGACCTTCAATTTGTCTTGCAACTGAAGAAGCAACCAAAACAGCATCCAACTCAGGACGTTTTACCTCAGATATATTTATCTGTACTTCCTTGTCGGTTAGCTTTTTCAATTCTTCTTTCAACTTTTCAACTTCCTGACCGGCTTTACCGATAATCATACCGGGCTTTGCTGTATTGATTGTTACCGTAACCAACTTCAAGGTTCTCTCAATGTAAATCTTAGAAATCCCTGCTTTTGCCAAACGAACATTCAAATACTTTCTGATTTTATCGTCTTCAACCAATTTGGTCTCAAATCTTCTTCCGCCGTACCAGTTAGAATCCCAACCTCTGATGATTCCAAGTCTGTTTCCTATTGGATTCGTTTTTTGTCCCATCCGATTAACTCTTTTTCTAATTTACAAACTACTACTTTTCTGCATCAGTTGATTGAGCTGCAGACATTTTTTCTTCAACTCTGCTTCCCAACACGAGGGTTATATGATTAGATCTTTTTCTAATTCTATAACCTCTTCCTTGTGGTGCTGTACGAAGTCTTTTGAGTTGTCTTCCGCCATCAACGGTTATTTGTTTAACGTACAAATTGCTATCCTCAATTCTTTTACCTTCATTTTTTGCCTGCCAGTTGGCAATTGCAGAAAGCAAAAGTTTACGCAATTTCGGAGCAGACTCTCTACGACTGAACTGCAATATACCGAGTGCTTTCTCAACATCTACCCCTCTTATGGCATCAGCCATCAAACGCGTTTTTCTTGGAGAAGTCGGATTGTTCATCAGCTTTGCCACATACAGTGTTTTCTTTGCTTCTTTACGTGCTAAGGCACTTTCACGTTTTCTTTTTCCCATTTCTGCACTCCTTTTTATTTCTTACCTTTATCTTTTTGACCTGCATGGCCTCTGAAAATTCTTGTAGGGGCAAATTCTCCCAATTTGTGTCCTACCATATTTTCTGTGATATAAACAGGGATATGTTTATTTCCGTTGTGAACAGCGATAGTCAAACCCACGAAATCCGGAGAAATCATAGAAGCTCTTGACCATGTCTTTATGGTATTCTTATTATTCTGTTCCTGTGCGGCCAAAACTTTTCTCTCTAACTTATAATGAATATAAGGTCCTTTTTTTAATGAACGGCTCATCTATCTATGATTTAATTATTTCTTACGTCTTTCAACTATGTATTTGCTTGATTGCTTCTTAGGAGATCTTGTCTTGTATCCCTTAGCTGGCATTCCCTTTCTTGAACGTGGGTGTCCTCCTGATTGACGACCTTCACCACCTCCCATTGGGTGATCAACAGGGTTCATTACAACACCTCTTGTACGAGGTCTTCTGCCCAACCATCTTGATCTGCCGGCTTTTCCTGAAACTTCAAGGTTGTGTTCCACATTTGAAACAATACCTACCGTAGCTCTGCAAGCCTGCAATATCATTCTTGTTTCTCCTGAAGGCATCTTTATGATTGCATACTTACCGTCTCTCGACATAAGTTGTGCGTATGAACCTGCACTTCTGACCAATTTTGCACCTTGTCCGGGATTCAACTCTATGTTGTGAATCATAGTTCCGAAAGGTATATCACGAAGCAATAATGTATTACCAATTTCAGGGGCAACTCCTATACCTGACATAATAGTCTGACCGACTTTCAAACCGTGAGGAGCAACTATATATCTCTTTTCACCGTCAGCATAGCATACCAAGGCTATACGAGCAGTTCTGTTTGGGTCGTACTCAATAGTCTTTACAACAGCAGGTATTCCGTCTTTCTCTCTGCGGAAGTCGATAAAACGATACAACTTCTTATGACCACCTCCGATATATCTCATGGTCATCTTACCTTGATTGTTTCTTCCACCGCTTTTTCTCTTACCGTAAACCAAAGATTTTTCAGGTTTACTTGCTGTAATCTCCTCAAATGCGCTAATAACTTTGAAACGCTGTCCCGGTGTTGTCGGTTTTAATTTCTTTAAAGCCATCTCTATCTATTAAATTTCGCTAAAAAAATCTATTGTATCACCTTCGGCTAACATCACGATAGCCTTCTTATACGCTGCTTTCTTGCCTTGAATGTATCCGGTTTTTGTAAATCTTGCTTTTCTCTTACCGGAGTAGTTCATGGTGTTCACTCTTTCAACTTTAACGCCATACAAATTCTCAACAGCGTTTCTAATCTCTATCTTATTTGCTCTTCTATCAACGATAAAGCCAAAACGATTCTGAAATTTTTCAGTCATCTTTGTGGCTTTCTCTGTTATGATAGGCTTTACAATAATATCCATCTTTCCTCTTTACTTTTATCAATTAAGAATTTGCAAGCATTGCGTCCAACTCTTTAATCGCAGTTTCTGAAAAGACTAACTTGTTGGCTTTCAACAACTCGTACGTATTTACAGACGCTGCGTTCATAACTCTGACATTCTTCAAGTTTCTAGCCGACAAAGTTACGAAATTTTTCGGATTTGTATCCAAAACGAACAAAGATTTTTTATCTTGCAAGTTCAACGAAGACAAAACTTTGAGCATATTCTTTGTCTTTGGCATATCAAATGAGAAGTCTTCAACAACCATTACGTTGTCTTCTTTCGACTTGTATGACAAAGCAGACAATCTTGCCAATCTCTTTACCTTCTTGTTCAATTTGAATCTGTAATCTCTTGGTCTTGGTCCGAAAACACGACCACCACCCTTGATGGTAGGGCTGTTGGTATCACCTGCTCTTGCGCCGCCTGTTCCCTTTTGTCTTTTCAATTTTCTTGTAGAACCGGAAACTTCAGAACGTTCTTTTGACTTGTGAGTTCCTTGTCTTTGGTCTGCCAAGTATTGTTTAACAGCCAACCAAAGCACGTGATCGTTTGGCTCGGTGCCAAACAAAGCATCATCAACAACTACCGTTCTGCCGGTATCGTTGCCCTCTATACTATAAACTCTTAACTCCATCTCTCAAGTTTTAAAATAGAACCCTTAGGACCCGGAACAGATCCTTTTACTAATACTAAATTCTTCTCAGAAATCACTTTCAAAATCTGAAGGTTTTGAACTTTGACTCTGCGACCGCCTGTTCTACCTGCCATTCTCAATCCCTTGAATACTCTTGAAGGGTAAGAAGATGCACCAACAGAACCCGGAGCTCTCAATCTATCATGCTGACCGTGAGTCTTGTCTCCGACACCACCAAAGCCATGACGTTTTACAACGCCTTGAAAACCTTTACCTTTTGAAATTCCGACAACGTCCACAAACTCTCCTTCTGAGAAAACCTCGCAGGTCAATACCTCACCGTAGCTTTTCTTTGCTCCCTCTTCAAAACGAGAGAACTCGGCAACGTATCTCTTCGGGGTAGTGTTTGCCTTGGCAAAATGCCCTCTCATCGGCTTTGTACAATTCTTTTCTTTCATCTCTTCAAACGCCAACTGGATAGCACTATATCCGTCTTTTTCAGGCGTTTTTACTTGTGTTACCACACAAGGACCGGCTTCTATAACCGTACACGGCATTTGTTTTCCGTCGGCATTATAGATACTGGTCATTCCGATCTTTTTTCCTATTAATCCTGACATCTAATAATTGTTTTTGTTTTTCATCAGCTTATCTCTCGACATCGGCTGATATAAATTCCTTTTTAATGCTCTAAACTACGGAAGTTTAATTTCGACATCCACACCGCTTGGCAATTCCAACTTAACCAAAGCATCTATTGTCTTTGGAGAAGCACTGTCAATATCCAACAATCTTTTGTAAGAGCTTAACTCAAACTGCTCGCGTGATTTCTTGTTCACGAAAGTAGAACGATTGACCGTAAATATCTTCTTGTTTGTAGGCAAAGGAATTGGTCCTTTTACGTGTGCGCCTGTCAATTTCACGGTCTTGACGATCTTTTCAGCCGACTTATCGACCAAATTGTGATCGTACGATTTCAATTTAATCCTAATTCTTTGACTCACGATTGTATAATTATTAATTTTACTCAGCCTTACTTTTCAAAACATTCTCGGTAACATCCTTAGGTGCCTCTGCATAGTGAGAGAACTCCATGGTTGAATTTGCACGACCCGAAGTTATCGTTCTCAACGAAGTAACATAACCGAACATTTGTGCCAACGGAACTTTTGCTCTTACCGATTGAACACCGATTTTTGCTGTTATGCTGTCGAGAATTGCACGTCTTCTGTTCAAGTCTCCGGTAACATCTCCCAAATAAGCATCAGGAGTATTGACCTCAACCGACATAATAGGCTCCAACAACACAGGTTTTGCTTTCTTTGCAGCTTCCTTGAATGCCATCTTTGCACACAACTCGAATGAAAGAGCATCTGAATCGACAGGGTGGAACGAACCATCTGTCAAAACGACCTTCATGCTTTCAAGCGGATAGCCTGCCAAGACACCATTTTGCATTGCCGCCTTAAATCCTTTTTCAACAGCAGGGATAAATTCCTTAGGCACATTACCGCCCTTGACTTCATTGACAAATTGCAAACCTTTGACGCCTTCGTCTGCAGGAGACAAAGTAAACAAAATGTCGGCAAACTTACCTCTACCACCTGTTTGTTTCTTGAATACCTCACGATGTTCGCAAGAAGCGGTGATTGCCTCTTTGTAAGCAACCTGAGGAGCGCCTTGATTGCACTCTACGTTGAACTCTCTTCTGATACGGTCCATGATGATGTCCAAGTGCAACTCGCCCATTCCCTTCATGATTGTTTGTCCCGAAGCCTCGTCGGTTTGGATAATCAATGTAGGGTCTTCCTCACTCAACTTCATCAATGCGTTGTTGAACTTGTCTATGTCAGCTTGCTTTGCAGGCTCGACAGCTATGGAAATCACCGGTTCAGGGAAAGTCATCGACTCCAATACTATCGGTGCATTCTCATCGCAAAGGGTGTTTCCGGTCTTTATGTCCTTAAATCCTACTGCAGCACCTATATCACCTGCCTCAATCTTGTCAAGCGGATTTTGCTTGTTTGCGTGCATTTGCATTACACGAGAAATACGTTCTTTCTTGCCCGTTGCCACATTATATACATATGAACCTGCTTCCAAAGTTCCCGAATAAACACGGAAGAAGCAAATTCTGCCAACGTATGGGTCTGTTGCAATCTTGAATGCCAAAGCTGCCAAAGGAGCTTTTGGATCTACCTTTCTTGTGATAGTTTCACCCGACACAGGGTCAGTTCCTTCAATCTCAGGAATATCGACAGGAGAAGGCAAGAACTCGCAAATAGCATCAATAAGGTTTTGAACGCCCTTATTCTTGAAGGAAGAGCCACACAAAACAGGAGTAATTCTCATCTCGCAAGTAGCCTTGCGGATTTGGTAAATCATCTCTTCTTCTGTGATAGAGTTCTCATCTTCCATATATCTCATCAAAAGCTCGTCGTCTTCCTCTGCAACACCCTCAATCAATTTCTTTCTGTACTCTGCAGCAATGTCTTTGAGGTCTTCCGGCATAGGAACTTCGTAGCACTTTGTTCCGTTCGATGCTTCATCGTACATCAAAGCCTTGTTGGAAATCAAGTCGATGACACCCTTGAACATATCTTCTTGTCCGATAGGAATTGTCAAAGGAACAGGGTTTGCACCCAATCTTTCCTTCATCTGCTTGATTACATTGAAGAAGTCCGCACCTGCACGGTCCATCTTGTTCACAAAGCCGATACGAGGAACGTTGTATTTGTCTGCCTGTCTCCAAACAGTCTCGCTCTGAGGCTCGACACCGCCGACTGCACAGAACAAAGCAACAGCACCATCCAACACTCTCAAAGAACGCTCAACCTCAACGGTGAAATCGACGTGGCCCGGAGTGTCTATGATGTTAATCTTGTATTGTTTTTCCTTGTACTTCCAAAATACGGTTGTTGCAGCAGAAGTGATTGTGATACCTCTTTCCTGCTCTTGTGCCATCCAGTCCATTGTGGCAGCACCGTCGTGTGTTTCACCTATCTTATGGTTCTTTCCTGTATAATAAAGGATACGCTCGGTAGTTGTAGTCTTACCGGCGTCGATGTGAGCCATAATTCCGATATTTCTTGTATAATGTAGATCGCTCATCTGTTCTTCAATGTTTAGAATCTAAAATGCGAGAATGCCTTGTTGGCTTCAGCCATTCTGTGAATATCTTCTTTCTTCTTAAATGCTGCACCTTCTTCCTTGTATGCTGCCAATATCTCGGAAGCCAAACGAATAGCCATTGTCTTTTCGTTACGCTTGCGGGCAAATCCTATAAGGTTCTTCATACCCATCGATTGTTTTCTTTCGGGTCTGATTTCAGAAGGTATTTGGAAAGTGGCACCTCCGATTCTGCGGCTTCTTACCTCAACGGCAGGAGTTACGTTTGCCAAAGCTTTTTTCCAAACTTCCAAACCATTTTCGTTAGAACGTTCCGACACAATATCTATCGCATCATAGAAAATATTGTAAGCTATGGTTTTCTTTCCTTTCAACATGATATTATTGACAAACTTGGTTACCAATACATCATTATACTTAGGATCCGGAAGTATAATTCTCTTCCTTGGTTTTGCTTTTCTCATTACTCTAAAACTCTTTTAACCGATTAAATTACTACTTCTTTGCTCCTTCTTTTGGCTTCTTTGCACCATATTTGGAACGTCTTTGTTTTCTTCCATCTACTCCTGCGGTATCAAGAGCGCCACGGATTATGTGGTATCTAACACCCGGAAGGTCCTTCACACGACCGCCTCTTATCATTACGATAGAGTGCTCTTGCAAGTTATGACCTTCGCCCGGAATGTAGGCATTTACTTCTTTTCCGTTGGTCAATTTCACTCTGGCAACTTTTCTCATTGCAGAGTTAGGCTTCTTGGGGGTTGTGGTGTACACTCTCGTGCAGACTCCCCTTCGTTGAGGACATCCGTCCAATGCAGGAGATTTACTCTTATACTCCAATTTTGTACGTCCCTTGCGGACTAATTGTTGAATTGTTGGCATATCAAATATGTTCTATTCTTTAATTTTTCATTTGTTTCAATCCTTTCCAACCGAAAAACAATGGGTTGCAAAGGAAATAAATACTCAAAAACAGACACTCGTTCTCCCTGCGGAGAAATCGTATCCAATTTCAAACTCAATGAAAGACCAACGTCCTCAAAATCACAGCCAAATGATTTCAAAAAGATCAAATTTCCAAGGATACGCAACCCATAAAAAAGAGCCGTTTTCAAGCCCTGTTTCGACAAGTATCCATACAGAAACGCCGATTTTTCAGTTTGCAAAGGTACGACTTTTTTTTGTAATACCAAGAAAACCAAAGAAAAAAATCACAAACTTGGCAACTTTTTCGACATTTGCTCGTTAATAACATTGTAACAATTAAAACACACAACAATAATGGAAAACCAGAATTACGAATGCAAGGTATGCGGTTACATTTACAACCCTGCCGTAGGCGATCCGGACAATGGCATTGCTCCCGGAACCAAATTTGAAGACCTCCCTGCCGATTGGACTTGTCCACTTTGCGGAGTAGGTAAAGAAGAATTTGAGAAAATCTAAAAAAGAACGAGAGAGGTGAAAGCCTCTCTTTTTTTGTCGTATTCCGTCTCGGCGTTTTGATTAAAAATAAAACGCCGATTTATTTTGCCAAAGCGGCGTTTTATCCGACTGAAACGGCGTTTGGGTCGTCTCCATTCTTGCTTTCAGAAAGTGTGATTATACAAAAAAAGGCAACACCACAGAGATGTTGCCCTTCGAATAATAAATTCAGTAACAAAAATATCAGCTTTGATTATTTGTCTATTCTCATCTTGTAGAACGAACGATACACAAAGTAGCAAGCCACAAGGAAGAACACAACACCTATGTATGGTGCAATGTCTCTGAATGCCTCACTTATTGCTATCTCCATTGCCAACAAACCAAACAAAGTGGTAAACTTGATTATAGGGTTGAGAGCAACGGACGATGTGTCCTTGAACGGGTCGCCCACGGTGTCGCCCACAACAGAGGCATCATGAAGCGGAGTTCCCTTGGCTTTCAAATCCACCTCCACAATCTTCTTGGCATTGTCCCAGCTGCCGCCCGCATTTGCCATAAACACCGCTTGGAACAAACCAAACAAAGCAATGGAAACCAAATAGCTGACAAACAAGGACACAGCCTCCTGTCCGCCAATCGAAGACGGAGACGAAAGACAAGCTATACCCAAAGCGAAGAAGAAGATTGCCACAAAGATGTTAAACATTCCCTTTTGTGCATACTGTGTGCATATTCTGACGACCTCTACCGAGCTTTTCTCGTCGGCTTTCTTCGGTCCGTTCACATCAAGGTTGATATTGCCCTTGATATACTCCACTGCTCTGTATGCACCTGTGGTAACAGCCTGAGTGGAAGCACCGGTAAACCAATAGATGACAGCACCGCCAAGCAAGAAGCCCAAGATAGTGTAAGGATTGAGAAGATTGAGAAGACTTGCAGGCTCGACACCGAGAGTTTTCTCAATCATCAAGATGAGCGAGAAAATCATCGTGGTTGCTCCCACGACAGCCGTACCTATCAAGACAGGCTTTGCAGTTGCCTTAAAGGTGTTTCCTGCTCCGTCGTTGGCTTCAAGGTAGTATTTTGACTTTTCCCAATCGGGCTTGAACTTAAATTCTTTCTCTATCTCGGCATCTACGTTCTCCACCTGCTCAATCAACGAAAGCTCATATACCGACTGAGCATTGTCGGTTACCGGTCCGTAGCTATCGACCGCAATGGTAACCGGACCCATTCCGAGCATACCGAACGCAATAAGTCCGAAAGCAAAAATTGAAGGATAAAGCATTCCTATGCCCGCAAGCTCCGACGAGAAAATATATCCTGCGAACATCAAAATCACAAATATCAATCCTGTCCAGAAGCCTGAGAAATTACCGGCAACAAATCCCGACAAAATATTGAGCGAAGCACCTCCCTGCTCCGAGGCTTTGACCACCTCTTTGACGTGCAAGGACTTTGGCGAAGTGAATATTTTTGTGATTTCGGGGATAACCGCAGCACCGAGAGTACCGCAAGAGATTATCGTTGCCAAAATCCACCACAAATCGGTGTTGCCATGAAGCTCGCCGATAAGAAGATATGAAGCAATGTAAGTTCCGATAATCGAAAGAATGGAAGTAATCCAAACCAAGTTGGTAAGAGGAGCTTCAAAGTCAAGCTCGTCTTTCTTGCCATAAAGCAGCTTGCTGACAAAATTGTTGATGTAGTAAGCAATCACAGAAGTAACAATACCGAGTATTCTCATTGTGAATATCCACACCAAAAGCTGACGTTGGATTTCGGTGTCGGGGATTGCCAACAAGATAAACGACACAAGAGCAACACCCGTTACTCCGTAAGTCTCGAAGCCGTCGGCAGTCGGTCCTATGCTGTCGCCTGCATTGTCTCCCGTACAGTCGGCAATAACACCCGGATTTCTCGGGTCATCTTCGCCAATCTTGAACACCACCTTCATAAGGTCAGAACCAATGTCGGCAATCTTGGTAAAGATACCGCCCGCAATTCTGAGTGCAGACGCACCGAGACTCTCGCCTATTGCAAAACCAATAAAGCACGCACCGGCAAGCTCGGCAGGCATAAGCAACAAGATAACCAACATAAGCAAAAGTTCAACACAAATCAACACAACGCCTATGCTCATACCCGCACTCAAAGGAATGTTGAGCAACTTCAAAGGATTGCGACGAAGAGAAGCAAAAGCCATTCTCGAATTTGCCAAAGTATTCATACGAATACCGTATGCGGCAACCGAATAAGAACCGAGCATTCCCACAACCGTCCAAGCCAAAATCAACAAGACAGCACCAATGCCGAAGCTCGTACCGTCCTCACCCTTTGCAAGAAAACCAAAATAGGCAGCAACCGCTATACCTATAAATATAAACAAGCGTGCAAGAAACTTGCCTTGTTGTTTGAGATAAGTCGAACAAGTCTTGTAAATGACCTGAGCAACCTCGAGCATACTCTTGTGAGCAGGCATCTTCTTCACTTTCAAAAACTGATACAAGCCAAAAAGTATTCCCAAAAAAGCAACAAAAAATCCCCAATGCAATACTCCAAACTCTTGTATTTCACCGGGGATTTTCAAGTCGGCTTCACTCGCCTGCACCACAGCAGGCAACAGTGCTGATAACAGCAATAAATAGATCCTTTTCATATTAAGTGTTTGTTTATTTTTCTGATTTTGTTTTCCTCAACTTTCGACCGGCAAAGGTACAAAGAAAAATCAATATTCCAAAGACCAAATCGCATTTTTGTGCCAATTAACAAACATTTGAGAGGAATTTACGTTCAAACAAAAAAGAGAAAAAACTCAAAAGACATGAGACTATTGTTGGAAGTGGTCAAAGTAGGACAATCGGTAGCCAAAGGATTGTCGGACGTATTGTTGTTCAACCGCAACAAAAACATGATAATCTGCCTGTCGGTTGGAGAATATGAGGCAGAAATGATGGCATTGGCATTGGACAAAACACCCTTGCCAAAACCCGTGATGTTTGACAGCTTTGCCGACATACTCTTCACCTTTGACATAGGAGTGGAATTTGTGTTGATAGACTCCTTTTCGGAAGGCATATACGGAGCAAAGCTCTTTTGCCACAGCCAAACGGAATGCAAAGCGTTTGAAGTGAGAGTATCTGATGCGATAAACATAGCCCTCAGAGCCGGCTGCCCGATTTATGCAACCGAAGAACTGATTGAGCAAGTGGGATTTGATGCAGAAATGTTGCTGCAAGACCAAGAAGAGCATCAAGAAGAAACAAGCTGCCCGAAAGCCGACTGGGATTTGCAACTGCTCGAAGAACTATTGCAAGACGCCGTAAAAAAAGAAGACTACGAGCTTGCAGTACTGCTGCGAGACAAAATCAACGAACTAAAACAATAAGCCGCAAAACAACACCGTCCTTCTCCTATTTGAGGAAAAAGACCTACCTTCGCACCACAGAAAAACAGATACCAAAAATGGACATAATAAGCGTAATGAACGACAAAGCTCTCAAAGGAACAAAGAAAAGAGCTGCCGTTATCGAACTGATTGTAAGCGGAAGTCTGAACTGCGAACAAATAGAAGCAATAAGCACAGAAATAAACGACAAACAAATGGCAACCATCTTGGAAGCCATAGAAGAAATAAGCAACAAAGGCTCGGCACAACTGAGCAGTAGCTAACTGCTCTTTGCAATACCCTACATCAAGTCGGAGAACAACAACTGTCGCAGGGAAGCCTCACGCATTGTTGGCAACATGGCAGCTCAATATCCCGACATGATTGAAGAAGCAATCAGCCCCTTGTTGGACAACACCGCCGACGAAGGCACGGTAATCCGCTGGGCAGCCGCATACGCACTCTCCCGCATATTAACAACC
This sequence comes from Bacteroidales bacterium, assembly GCA_016296345.1. GTDB lineage: Bacteria > Bacteroidota > Bacteroidia > Bacteroidales > P3 > Onthomorpha. Next base: position 22,682 of record JAEDJL010000032.1, read on the forward strand.
GACCAATACGCACAAAGCGAGCTATACGACAAACTAACCGACATCTGCAACAAAGAAGAAGACAACGCAATCAAAAACCAATACCTCAAAGCCCTGAAAAAAGCCTCCAAAGCAAGAAAATAACAACAGAGGGAAAAGTGGCAAGAATTATCCGCTCATTGTTGTTACAATTAGAATTTGCACAGACAGACCAACAATTTGCTCAAACAAGTAGCTGTTTTTGAAAAATCGTTCTGCAAAATGGCGATTTTTATATTAAAAACGCCCTGTCAAGTGGCGATTTTTCTATTTTTACACCGAAAGAGAGCAAAAACAGCCTCCGCATCGTCGCACAACCCTTTTTGCATTACACAAAGTCCAAGTAGTTCTCTCTGTTTACGACATGGTATTGAGCATCGGGATATGCTTGTTGGAACACTTTGGGTGCGGCAGGCATCTTGTTCCCCCACTTAAACTCAAATGCACTCACACCATCAGAGCTTTCCTCAATAAGGTCTATTTCCTGCTTGTCGTATGTTCGCCAAAAGTAAAACTCCTTGTGCAACAAATTGTTAAAGTTTGCTTTGCGACGTTCCCCTATGATATAATTTTCCCACAATGCACCCACATCTTGCCTTAGAGACAAAGGTGAGAAAGCACCGATAATCGCATTACGCACTCCATTGTCATAAAAATACCATTTCCCTGCCTTGGTAACCTCTTTGCGAAGATTGCGAGAATATGCACCCAAACGATAAATAACAAAAACCTTTTCAAGCAAATCAAGATACTTTTCGACCGTTGTCTTACTCATGCCGAGTTGCTTTCCAAGCTCCTCATACGAAACCTCGCTGCCCAACTGAAACGCTATAAGCCGCAACAAGTTTCGCATCTTGCTCGAATTTTTCAACCCATCTATGACCAATATATCTTTAAGCAGATAAGCCCCGACTATGTCGCGAAGATAATCAATCTTACGTTCATAGCTTTCCATCATCACCACTTCCGGATAAGAACCATAAATCAAACGCGATTCAAAATTTTGACGAGTTTCAAACACTGTCTCGCTTTGAGCTATCTCTCTTTGCGAAAACGGAGTCAATAAAAACTGAGTTGAACGACCGACCAAAGGTTCACCTATCTTATTGAGCAAATCAAATGAAGACGACCCGCTTGCAAGAACACTTATCCCCGGCACTTCATCAACTATCAACTTCAACACACTGCCTATTTGAGGTATATTCTGAGCCTCGTCAATAGCCAACAAATCAATACCATTTAACAAATGCCTGTAATTGGCAACCGAACGATTTTGCAACAAATCCAATGTATCAAAGTCTTCGCCGTTCAGCATCATCGTACGCCCCGAATAACTATCAACAATTTGTCGCATCATCACAGTTTTGCCAACCCTGCGAGCTCCAAAAATCAATACTGCCTTATTTGGAGCCAAACTTTCTAAAATCTTACTTCGTAACAACCTGTTTATAGTCTCCATAACTCGAACAATTTTTGGTGCAAAGATAAGAAGAATTTGCTCAAACAAGGGTCTATTTTAGAAAAATCGTTCTGCAAAATGGCGATTTTTACGTTAAAAACGTCCTGTCAAGTGGCGATTTTTCTATTTTTACGACAAAGCTGACCAAAAAGCAGCCTCCGCATCGTCGCACGGCATCGGCTTATTATAAAATTATTCACTTATCCCCACTAATTTTCTACTGAGCCGACTTTTTCAAACCACCAAATATTTTTGCAAAAAAAGAGCCTCACATTCCTGCGAGGCTCTGTGTAATATCTATTCAATGTGTGATTGAGCTTTTGACTTGCGACGCCAATGCAAGTACAAAGCAACCAAAAATCCTATGACCCACTGAGTTGAAAACGTATTAACGTCCGTCTGTTCAATCCAACCAAGTCTCAAAAACAATGTACTGACCGGAATGGAAACTATTGCAAACAGCAATGGGAAAATAAGAAAGTACGCATAATCATTTGACAAAAGACGTCTCCAAGCCTCGTTTACTTTTTTAATCATATTCAATCCTCCTTTTAATGAGGTGCTACGACCTCCTATCTTTATACCAAGTTTATTTGTTTAGTTAAACATCATCATATTGACAAGAGGAGAAAGAGACTAAAAGTAAAAGAGACCCACGGCAAAAGCCGAAGGTCTCTGTCTGATTTGGCGGCGACCTACTTTCCCACTTGGTGTAGCAGTATCATCG
>JAEDJL010000064.1 GCA_016296345.1 Bacteroidales bacterium
TTATGTTGTTTCTCGGAGACCAAACCTTGCTCCGAAAAAGCCTCATTTTGCCCTCAAAACAGGTGAAAATTTCACTCAAAATCTTCGCTTAAAATCCTTGATTTTTATCGTCGAAAAATAAAGAACAAAGTTATTATTGGGCTTTCTAAACAAAAAAAAGAGACTGCCCGACGAATAATTGTCAGACAGTCTCTTTTGCGTTTGCCGAAAGGGCGAATTATTTGCCGCTTTCTGCGTTTGGTTTCGCTATAGACTCTCTCATTTCGGTGTCGGCTTTGATGTTCTGCATCTTGTAGTAGTCCATTATGCCGAGATTTCCGTTTCTGAATGCTTCTGCCATTGCCATTGGCACTTCGGCTTCGGCTTCTATAACCTTTGCTCTCATCTCTTGAGCTCTTGCCTTCATTTCCTGCTCTACTGCAATCGCCATAGCTCTACGCTCTTCGGCTTTTGCCTGTGCTATGTTCTTGTCGGCATTGGCTTGATCCATTTGCAACTGAGCTCCGATATTCTTTCCTACATCTATGTCGGCAATATCTATTGACAATATCTCGAATGCTGTTCCTGTGTCCAAACCTTTTGAAAGCACAAGTTTTGAGATAGAGTCAGGATTTTCCAACACGTCTGCATGGCTCTTTGCCGAACCTATGGCGGTTACTATACCCTCGCCCACTCTTGCCAATATGGTTTCTTCTCCTGCTCCTCCGACAAGCTGACGTATGTTTGCTCTTACGGTTACTCTGGCTTTGACTATAAGCTGAATACCGTTGCTTGCAACGGCTGCAACCGAAGGGGTGTCCAACACCTTGGGATTGACCGACATCTGCACTGCATCAAACACGTCCCTGCCTGCAAGGTCGATTGCCGTGGCAGTATTGAAGTCCAAAGCAATGTTTGCCTTGTCTGCCGAAATCAAAGCGTTCACCACACTGCGAACGTGTCCTCCTGCAAGGTAGTGAGCCTCCAACAAATCGCTGCTGAGGTTCAATCCTGCTTTCTTTGAATTGACCATTGCGTTCACAATGATTGCCGGCGGAACTTTTCTCCAACGCATGAAGATGAGTTGAATGAGTGAAATCTTCACTCCGTTCAACACGCATTGAAACCACATATTTATTGGTACTAAATAGAAGAATACCAACAAAAGCACGAATGCCAATACACAGATAAATACTACTGCTGTCATGATTGTTTGTTTTTTGTTTGTTATTTTAATCCTTGTTTTGTTCTCTCACTCTAACTTTGTTGCCATCTATTGCCTCGACAACAAGAGGCGTTCCGGGTTCAACGTATGAGGTTGAAGTATAAACCTCTATGCGTTGGGAGTTTATCTCTGCCATTCCCATGGGTGCAAGTCTGGTGATTGACACTCCGCAATCGCCAACGTGTATTTCGTTTTCTATCACATTGACTTTTGAGTCAATCTCCTTGTTGAGCGAAAAGCGTTTCCAAGTCTTTGTTCTTAGCGAATAGACAAGAAGGGCTATGCTTATAAGAAGAGCAACAAGTATTGCGACAAAGCCCCACAATGTTCCATATCCCATAAACACCTCATAGATGCCATAGACCAACAATCCCACTCCGCACAAGCCTGCAATGGTTGTGCCGGGTATGGCAAGAAGTTCCAATATCAACAAGCCTATACCACCTGTCATTATCAGCAAAATAAATACTAAATCCATATTCTCTGTTGTTTTTTGTTCTTATTCTATCTTACTTCGGCTTTCAGCCCTTTTTGAACTAATGCTCTGCACATCTGTTTGAGGCTGTCGTAGCTTCCGTGCTTTACAACGCACAATCCCTTGTAGTGAATGATATTGGTGCAGTTTACCGCCTGTGCTTTGCTCAGATGACAAATCGTTTCCAAACACTCAATCACAAAATCAAAAGTGTGATAATCGTCGTTGAAGACAAGCAACTCGCTTCCCCCTTCTTCGACCGAAGCAAGGGAGCTTGCACCTTCGCTTTGTGTTCTCATATCATTCATACCCATTGTCTTTTTACATTCTTTCGGGAACGTCAATTCCCAACAAGTGCATTGCCGTCTTGATTGTGTTGCCTGCAAAGCTTGTCAAACAAAGCCTCATATTGCGTTTGCTTCTGTCTTGCTCCTTCAATATGGGAGTGTCTTGGTAGAAAGCATTGAAACTCTTTGCCAAATCGAAAGCAAAGTTGGCAATCAATGCAGGAGAATAGGTGTCTGCCGCCTGACAAACAACACTCGGGAAAGTATGGAGGCAGACCAAGACCTCTTTCTCCTTGTCATTCAAAGAGCAATCACCGTCAAAATCAGCCATATTGCCGACTATTTCATCACTTTCGGCTTTTCTGATTATTGAACGTATCCTCGCATGGGTGTATTGTATGAAAGGACCTGTATTTCCGTTAAAATCAATGGATTCTTCGGGGTTGAAAAGCATATTCTTCTTAGGATCGACCTTGAGAATAAAGTACTTCAACGCTCCGAGAGCAAGTTGCGAGTAAAGAGCCTGTGCCTGCTCGTCGGTAAAGCCCTCGGTTTTGCCATGCTCTTCGGTCTGCAAACGTGCAGTCTCTTCCATTTGTGCAATCAAATCATCGGCATCGACCACCGTTCCCTCTCTCGACTTCATCTTTCCGTTAGGCAGTTCGACCATTCCGTACGAGAGGTGATACAAATCCTTTGCCCACGACATTCCGAGCTTTTCCAACACAAGTTTCAGCACGGCAAAGTGGTAGTTCTGTTCGTTCCCCACAACATAAACCAACCTTTCCGACCCAAAGTCCTCATGTCTTAGGCAGGCAGTTCCCAAGTCTTGTGTCATATAAACCGAAGTGCCGTCCTTACGAAGAAGAAGTTTCTCGTCCAAGCCGTCCTTTGTCAAATCAATCCACACAGAGCCGTCATCTCTACGGTAGAATACACCGCTTTCCAAGCCTTTGTTCACCAAGTCTTTGCCCAAAAGATAGGTCTCCGATTCATAATAGACCTTGTCGAAGTTTATACCGAGCTTCTTATATGTGGTATCAAATCCCTCATACACCCACTCGTTCATCTGCTTCCAAAGTGCAACAACCTCGCTGTCTTTTTCCTCCCACTTTTTGAGCATTGACTGAGCTTCCAAAAGGATAGGTGCATTCTTCTCTGCCTCTTCCTTGTCCATTCCCTTGGCAACCAAGTCGGACACTTCCTGCTTATAAGCCTTGTCGAAAGCAACATAGTATTTTCCCACCAAGTGGTCGCCTTTCATTCCGCTGCTTTGAGGCGTTTCTCCGCCCGAAAACTTCTTCCATGCCAACATCGACTTGCAGATATGTATGCCTCGGTCGTTCACAAGGTTCACCTTCTTGACCGCATAGCCGTTTGCTTTCAATATTTCGGCAACAGACCAGCCCAAGAGGTTGTTTCTTATATGTCCGAGGTGCAAAGGCTTGTTGGTGTTGGGTGATGAATACTCTATGACGATAGGTTTGTCGTCCCTCACCGGACTATATCCGTATGTGTCTTTCTTGTAGTTCTCTCTTAGGAAGTCTTTCCAATACTCATCTGAGACCTCAAAATTCAAAAAGCCCTTAATAACGTTGTAGCCCTCCACCCAAGGAGTTTTTGCAACCACAAAATCACCTATTTTGTTTGCAAGCTCAACCGGATTTTTCAATCCGCAAGGCTGCATGAAAGGAAAGACAACAAAAGTGTAATCACCCTTAAACTCCTTCTTAGTGGTAGTAAGCACAACCTTGTCCTCATCTACGCTGACCCCGAACTGCTCTTTGAAAGCCTCGCAAATCAACTGTTTAATCACTATATCTATCATCTGTACAATCATTACAATTTTATCAATATGCAAAGATACAAAAATATGACAAGATTTCAGCCTTTTCAACAACAAACTTCAGCTTTTTACAATCCGAAACGCATCCGTCGTTGCAAAAAGTGAAGATTATTCGGCTCAGTAGAAAATTAGTGAGGATTGGTGATTACTCTTTTTATCACTTCGATGTGGTAATTTGGCAGAACGTGAGCAATATATCTTCGCAAAGTTATACAAAACAAATCTGAATTACCGCAATATTTGTTTGCTTCACTAAGATGATTTTAGATAAAATTTGCTTACGCTTTCGCGAAACGGTGATTTTATGCCGTCTTCTCATAAAAATGTGTACCTTTGCAAGATAATACACAAGAATTCATATAGAATGGAATTAAAGAATCTGATAGCAGAATGTACTGCATACGACTTCAAGGTGATGCTTGAAGAGAAGAAATCCAAGAGTTGGCTGAAAAGTGTAAGCGCTTTCGCCAATGGTTTGGGTGGCTCCCTTTTCTTTGGCATAGATAATGATGGCATCGTCAAAGGACTCGATGATGTGCAGCATGTTTGCGAAGTTATCAGTAGTAAGATTCGTGATTACATGGATCCCTTGCCAGAGGTGGAAATGATTCCGCATGATATGGATGGCTTGCGCATCTTGCAGCTCAAAGTCAATGCAGGACATTATACACCATATTACTACGTTGGCGATGGTCAGCGCATTGCCTTTGTCCGTGTTGGTGATGAGAGTCTTCCTGCCACAGCAGAGCAAATGGTACGCTTGGTGCTGAAAGGTTCTAATAAAACCTACGATTCCCTTCACACGGACTATAAGGTCGAAGACTATGCTTTCACAATATTAGCGAATACTTTCAAAGACCGCACCAAACAAGAATGGGACAAGAAATATCTCTTGTCGTTTGGACTTATAACAGGTGCCGGGAACCTTACGAATGCCGGTGCATTGTTTGCTGATGACTGCCCATTGTGGCAATCTCGCCTATACTGCACACGATGGGAGGGAAAGGAAAAGGGCGATGCCATCAACGATGCAGAGTTTACAGGCAATGTCCTCATGCTTCTTCGCGAAGC